>MEGD01000002.1 GCA_001725355.1 Novosphingobium sp. SCN 66-18 | reverse complement strand
TGCACGGCGCGGCGCCCCCCTTCCTGACCGCGCTGCCCGAGCCGGGCACGGTGCAGGTCTGGACCGGCCTGTTCGCCCGCACCGCCCCGGGCTGGAGCCTGCTGGTCCGCCCGCCGGCCAACCTGTTCCTGTCGTCCGGCTTCACCGCCTACGAGGGCATCGTGGAGACCGACCGCTGGTTCGGCCCGCTGTTCACCAATATCCGGCTGACCCGCACCGGCAGCGCGGTGCGCCTGCATGCCGACCGCCCGCTGCTGCAGGCCCAGCCGCTGCCGCGCGCCGCCTATGACGAGGCGACGCTGGGGGCGATGACGCTGGTGGGCGAGCCGGCGGCGTTCACCGCCGAGGACTGGACCGATTACGGCCGCAGCATCGCAACACCCGCGGCCGACCCGGACCGCCCGTTCGGCCGCTACGCGACGGAGGCCCGCAGGCGCCGCAAATCCGGCTGCCCGTTCGCCGCCTGACCGGCTTTAGGCTGGCAACAGCCCCGGCACGCCGCGCCGCCGCTCGGCCATGAACAGGAACTCGATCACCATCTTCAGCCCCGGCGGGCGCGGCATCCACACCAGGTTGACCAGCGGCCGGGCGCCGATATCGCCGGCGGCGCGCACGTCGTTGGCCGGCGGGTCGGTCACCACCATCACCGGCAGGGTGGAGTCGTGGCGCGCCACCAGGCCCAGCGCATCGCCGATCTGCGTGCCGGTCGCCGTCGGCTCGGCGCGTGGCAGATGCGCCATCACGCCGAGCGGCCGCTCGTGCCGCAGCACCGCATCCAGGGCCGGTCCGCTGGCGACGTGCAGCAGGCGGATGCGCAGCGCCTCGAACAGTTCCGCCAGCGCGGCAACGAGGACCGGGAATACTTCCTGCCCGAACTGCTCAAGATCGGCTGGAACGACAAGTATTCCGAGCAGATGCGCAACGAAAGCCGGGCCAGCCTGAACTACCGCCTGGTGGAAGTGGTGATGATGGTCCTGCTGCCGCTGCTGGCGGTGGCGCTGGCGGTGCCGCCCAAGCGATCGACCTCCTCGCTCGGCGTGTTCCTGTCGATCGTCATGGTCGTGGCCTATCACAAGGTGAACCAGTACGGGCAGGATGTCGCCAGCCTGGGCCGCATCGATCCGACTCTGGCGCTGTGGGGGCCGTTCCTGCTGTTCGCCGCGCTGATCGTGTGGATGTACTGGCGGCTGGCCTATGTGCCGGGCGGCCAGCCGATCGGCGCGCTGGAGCGCGGCTTCGCCAAGCTGGCCGGCGCGGTGGGCAAGCTGTTCGCGCAGCGCCACGAACGCGCCGTGCCGGCGGCAAGCGACGCGGAGACGACCGGTGCAGTTTGAATTCTTTCCGTCGCGGACGATGACGTTCTACATCGCCAAGATGTTCGCGGTGCGGATCGTGGCGGTGCTGCTGATGCTGGTCCTGGTCCTGCAAATGCTGGACCTGCTCAGCGAAAGCGGATCGATCCTGGCCGCGCCCGGCAACGGGCAGGCCCAGTTGCTGACCTACGTCAGCCTGCGCTTCCCGCAACTGGTCAGCCGCTTCCTGCCCTATTCGGTGCTGCTCGCCACGATCATCACGCTGATGACGCTGAACCAGAACAGCGAGGTCATCGCGATGAAGGCGTCCGGCCTTTCCGCCCATCAGGTGCTGGCGCCGCTGTTCCTGGTGGCGGCCGTGACCTCGCTGGTGACCTTCGCGTTCAACGAACGGGTCGTGGCGCGCTCCACCGCCACGCTGAAGGCGTGGGAAGCGGCGGACTACGGCCCGATCCCGGTCGATAGCGGGGTCAAGACGAACGTGTGGCTGCAGGACGGGCAGAACATCCTGTTCGCGCGCTCGGTGACCGGGGAAGGCGCCGCGATCCGCATGAGCGACGTGAGCTGGTACCGCCGCGATCCGACCGGCATGGTGACCGAGATCGTGACCGCGCCTTCGGCCAGCTACGCCAAACCGGGATGGCGGTTCGACCGGCCGACGGCCTTCGACGTGCAGAGCGCGCGGCAGACCGACCTGCCAGGCCCCCAGGTCTATGCCCAGGGCGTCGAGCCGGTGCAGGTGGTGATCAAGAACGTCGATGCCGATGGCGAATCGGTCACGCACCTGTCGCGTTCGATCGAGGCGATCCGCGCCGCCGGATTCCGCACGGGCGAGATCGACGGCAAGTGGTGGCACAAGTTCAGCGGGCCGCTTTCAGCCCTGCTGATGCCGTTGCTGGGCGCCACGGCGGCGTTCGGCCTGGCCCGTTCGGGCCACCTGTTCATCCGCGCGATCGGCGGCATGGCGCTGGGCTTCGCCTATTTCGTGGTGGACAATGCCGCGCTCGCCATGGGCAACTTCGGCGGATACCCGCCGCTGCTGGCAGCCTGGGCGCCGTTCTTCCTGTTCCTGCTGATCGGCGAAACGGTGCTGGTGCGCACCGAAGAGTAGCGCCGGGGAATGGGGCGCGAACGGTTCGCGCCCTTCCCGACGTATCAGCGTGCGCCCATCGTGCTGCGCGCCAGCCGGCCGACCAGCGGCAGCAGCCCCGGATAGTTGGCTTGCTCGTAGGTCGATTCGCCACCCAGCTGCGCGCGCAGCCGCCGGTGCGCTTCGCCCAGGGAATGATAGGGCATGCTCGGCAGCAGGTGGTGCAGCGCGTGGTAGCGCAGGCCCACCGGCGCCCACAGCGGCGCGAGCAGCGCCGGCGGCGGCACGTTGACCGAATCGAGATACTGCCCCGTCACGGTCATGGCATCGCCCTCGTTCTCCCACAGATGGGCAACGAGCGTGCGGATCTGGTTGAGCACCGCCGTGGCGGAAATCACCGCCAGGCCGATCGCCAGCGGCCGCCAGCCGTGCGTGGCCGACCAGCCGAGCAGGAAGATGGCCCAGGCGGACGCGCCCAGTTCCTGCCAGAACACCATCCGCGCGAAATCGCCTTCGGGCGCGCGGCGGCGGAACGCGGGGTTGATCGCCAGTGCCGAGGCGCGTTCCCACACCAGCGTGCGCAGCGGCGGGATCACCACGCCCAGCGGCACGAGAACGCCCGAACGGATCAGCAGCGCCAGCGGCAGCAGGATCGCCGAAATCAGGAACACCGGCAAAGACCACGGCTTCATCAGCGCCAGCGGCAGGTATTCCGGATCTTCCCCCGTGCCATAGCGCGTGCGCGCGTGATGCAGGGTGTGGACGCCTTCGTACATGAAGGACGGCGTCAGCATCGGGATGCCGACCAGCAGATTCCACACCAGCCGGAAGCCGGGCAGCGCGTTCTTGTGGATGTGCGTCAGCTCGTGGATGAACAGCAGCGCGCGGTAGAGCGCCAGCGCGGCGAGCACGCCGCAGGCCAGCGCGGCCCAGGGGTTGGCCAGCAGGATCGCGCCCGCCAGCGCGGCATAGCCCAGCGCGGCCGAAGCCAGCATATCGGGCCAGTAGATTCCGGGCCGCGCCGTCGCGATATCACGCGTGAGGTCCACGGCGGCGCGCAGCATGTCCTTGTCGTCGGGCATGCCGGCCAGGCTCCGGCCGCTGGCGACGCCGGACGGCGTGGTTGCCGGGGTTTCGAGAATGTCGGAAGCAATCATGTCTTTATTCCACAGTGACCCTGGCCGGCCTGGGAACCGGTTCCTGATTCGATGCCGGGCTCTCACGCTCCGTCCGGCTTGACAAGTCGCCGGGACCAACCGCAGGTCGCCGGTGAAGACCCTCTAATCCCAAACAAAGGCAAGATCGTGGCTCACGGCGAAGTAGTCATCACTCCCGTTTCCGGCAAGGCGGAGCGCGAGGCTTTCGTGGACCTTGCCTATCGCATCAACGCGGACGACCCGAACTGGGTGCCACCGCTGCGGATGGAAGCGCTGGAACTGGTCGATCCGGCGAAGAATCCGTTCTTCGGCCATGCCGATGTCCAGTTCTTCCTGGCGCGGCGCGAGGACCGCGTGGTCGGCCGCATCTCGGCGCACCTCGATCACCTTGCGCTGGCGATGGACCCGCAGCAGGGCATGGGGCCGGGCGTGGGCAACTGGGGGCTGCTCGAGGCGGAGGACGGCGACGTCGCCCGCGCGCTGATCGCCACCGCGGAAGACTGGCTGCGCGGCAAGGGCATGACGCGCGTGCTGGCGCCGCTGTCGATGTCGGTGTGGGAGGAGCCGGGCCAGCTCACGCGCGGGCACGATCATCCGCCCACGGTGATGATGGGGCACCAGCCCAAGCGCTACCAGACCTATATCGAGGCGCAGGGCTACACCCCCGCCAAGACGCTCAAGACCTATGAGCTGGACATCTCGAAGCCGTTTCCGCCGCTGATCCAGCGGATCGTACAATCGGGCGAGAAGAACCCGAAGATTCGCATCCGCAACGTCGACAAGAGCAAGTTCGACACCGAGGCGGCGCTCATTCTCGACATCCTCAACGATGCCTGGTCCGACAACTGGGGGTTCGTGCCCTTCACCGATCGCGAGATTGCCTACGCCGGCAAGAAGTTCAAGCCGATCGTGCGCGAGGACCTTATCATGGTGGCCGAGTACGAGGGCGAGCCGGTGGCGTTCATGATGACGCTGCCCGATCTCAACGAAGTGCTCCGGCCGATGCAGGGCAAGCTGTTCCCGTTCAACTGGATCAAGCTGCTGCTGTGGCTGCGCAAACCGAAGGTGCGCACGATGCGCGTGCCACTGATGGGCGTACGCAAGCGGCTGCAGGCCTCGCGCCTCGCCAGCCAGCTCGCCTTCATGATGATCGAGTACATCCGGCGCAATTCGGTGGCCCACTATGGCGCGAGCCGCGGCGAGATCGGCTGGATCCTGGACGACAACCAGGGAATGATCGCCATTGCCGATGCGATCGACAGCCATGTGAACAAGGAATACGAGATCTACCAGAAGGCGCTGTAGGCGCCGCCCGCCTCCCGTTATCCGGCCGGATGCTTTCCGACCCCGTTTTTTTGCGGTCCGGGACCGGCTCTGACAATGGTCATCAAGGAAAAAGGCTCTCGCCGGGAGTACCGGCGAGAGCCTTCAGGGATCGTGTCACGGCCGCTTGGACGGGAGGGGGGTCTCGGCAGTGACAAATGCTAAATGCGCGACCGGGCGGCCGGTTCCCGGCCATGGAAAAATATTTCCGACTGTTTTGATCCATAATAGTCCGCGCCGGGAAACCATGTTCGATGCCGGCGGGAACCAGATGCGAGGCACGCGCGTTTAGGGGCGATATCCGATCGATCGGGAAAGGATTTGCATGTCATTGGGTGCCAAGGTCGCCACCAATCTTCCCTATTTGCGCCGGTACGCGCGCGCGCTGACGGGCAGCCAGTCCACCGGCGACGCCTTCGTGCGCGCCACGCTGGAAGCGGCGCTGGCCGATGGCGAACTGCGCGCGCTGATCGGCGAAGGCCGGCCGCAACTTTACCATGCGTTTCACCGCGTGTGGTCAAGCGGCTTCGTGGACATCGGCGAACGTGCGGGCGGCGGTGTGGCGGGGTTGCATGAAGCGGCCGTGCAGGAACGCCTTGCCGCGATCACGCCTTTGAACCGCCAGGCGCTGCTCCTGACCACGCTGGAGGATTTCTCCACGCCGGAAGCCGCCATGATCATGGGTGTCGACGAAGCCGCGATCGAGGACTTCGTGCGCGAAGCGGTGGCAGAGATCGATCTGGAATCGGCGACGTCGGTCCTGATCATCGAGGATGAGCCGCTGATCTCCATGCAGCTCGAGGATCTGGTGCGGTCGCTGGGGCACGACGTCTGCGGCATGGCGGCCACGCGCACGCAGGCGCGCGCGATCGTTGCGGACCACACGCCGGGCCTGGTCCTGGCCGATATCCAGCTGGCCGACGGCAGTTCGGGGCTGGACGCGGTGGACGACATCCTCGCCATCGCCGACGTGCCGGTGATCTTCATTACCGCCTATCCGGAACGCCTGCTGACCGGGGACCGGCCCGAGCCGACCTACCTGGTGACCAAGCCGTTCCAGGAAGCGACGGTCCGTGCGGCGATCAGCCAGGCGCTGTTCTTCGGATCAAGCCAACCGCTGGCCTGAGGCCGCGCGAGAGCGATGGAGGCCCGTTTCCGCAAGGAGGCGGGCCTGCCTTGTAGCTGTGTCTGCAATGGGTCCTGGTCCTAGGCCTTGCTCTCGCGGATCGCGAAATCGCCGCGACGGCGCACCGGCACGGTCAGCGTGCAGGACACCCCCTCCGGATCGAAGCGCAGATCGACCGGATTGCGCAGTTCGTGCGCGACGATCTTCTCGATCAGATCGGTGCCGAAGCCGCGTTCGCGGCGCCCGGACATCGAAACCGCCGGGCCGCCGCGCTCCTGCCATTCGATCCGGGCCAGATTGTCCGCGGCCATCGCCCAGCGCACCGACACCTGTCCATCCTCCACACTTAGCGCGCCATACTTGGCGGCATTGGTCGCCAGTTCGTGAACGGCAAGGCCGAGCGAAAGCGCATCGTTCGGGGCAAGATCCACGTCCGGCCCGTCCAGAATGAGGTGGCGTTCCACATCCTGCGCGTAAGGCGCCATTTCGGCCTTCACGATCGCGCGGATCGGCGTTGCGCCCCATTCGGACTGGGTGAGCAGGTCGTGCGTGGCGGACAGCGCGCGAATGCGTCCCTCAAGGCTGTCCGCGAAGCTGTCGAGGCTGGTCGCGCGCCGGCGTGTCAGCGCGATGATCGACAGCACGTTGGCCAGCGTGTTCTTGACCCGGTGGTTCAGTTCGCGCGTCAGCGAGTTGCGGATCGAGGCCTGCTGCTCGAACCAGGCGAGCGCCTCGCGGTCTTCGGAAGCCTGATGCGTCAGCACGCGCGCGAGGACAAGCAGCAGGGTGGCCACCAGCAATCCGAACAGCAAGGTCATTACCGACATGCCGCTGAGCATGGCCGAAGCCGGCGCTTCCACTTCCAGCACCCAGCGCCGGCCGGCGAGATCGATCGCGCGGCTGGCGACAAGGCCCGAACGGCTGGCCAGCGGCACTTCCGCGAGCAGGTTGGCCGGGGCGACAACCTGATCGTAGAGGCGAATGCCCGCCGGTTGCATGCTGACCGTGTCGATCGAGGCTTCCAGGAACTGGCGGGCGTTGAACGGACTATAGACGAACCCGCGCAAGTTCTGTTCGGCCCGCGTTCCGCCCAGGCCATAGACCGGCATGTAGATGAGAAATCCGGGAGAACCGCCGCCGGGACCTTCCTGTTGCAGCACGACCTTGCCCGTCGCGGTGGGGCGCCCCAGGCGTTCCGCGGTCTGCATCGCGCTGCGACGGACGGGCTCGGAATGCATGTCGAAGCCGATCGCACGGCGGTTCCGCTCGCTGTCCGGCTGGAGATACATGATCGGCACCACGAAGCGTGCGCTTGCCGCCGGACGGGGGCGGATGGCAAAGGCGGGATCACCGTTGCGGCGGATGACATCCTCCACCGTGGAGATATCCTGCCGGTTCACTTTCATGGCCCAGCCGATGCCGTCGGAACCGGCATACGTGCCGTTGAGATGCAACTGACCAATGAACGTCTGGAACAGCGGCGCTTCAACCACGCGCTGCGTCGCGAACAGCGCGGCGCCCGACCGCAGATAGGCGGAACTGGCGTTGGCGCGCCGTTCGAGGCCGGACGCCACGGACTGCGCGATCTGGCCGAGTTGCGCGGTTTCGCGCTGCCGTTCGGCGCGCTCGATCGCATAGACGCTGACGCCGGTGATCGCCATCGTCAGCACGAAAATCCCCACCGGCACGGCCCGGGGAAACCGGGCATACCAGCGTGACTTCATGGTCCTGCGCGACAGGCGTGTCTCCACCCGCGTTTTATCCTTGCTTGCGGCTGATCACCGTCAATGATCGTGCCAGACTACCATGCCAAACGTTTATGGCCGCCGCGCGGGCCCATGTCTTGCCCGATCGGGCATTCCCGGCAATTTCGGGGGAACTTCCCGCCGCCGGTTTCGTTCCACAATCAAACGTTCCGTCATGATCGCTGGCTTGCCGGCTTCGTGGCGGGCTAATGCTCACATCGCCGCGTTGCGGATCCTTTTTGCCATGATCCTCAAAGGGGGGGAGGCTCGCAAGAACGAATGCCGAAAGAGAAACCCATGAAGTCCCTCGATGCGCCTCATCGGCCCGGTGCGAAGTCCACGAAGCCCGAATGGGCCGAAGGGCTGAAGCGTCTTTACGATTCCGTCGTGGAGGAACCGTTGCCCGACAGCTTCGCACGCCTGCTCGACCAGCTCGACGACGACCAGCATGGCTGAGCCCGCCCGGATCCCGGAGAGCGGCCGGCCTGAACGCGTGACGAACGGAAACGACGCACCCCGAAAGGACGCGGCCTCTTCCAACGCCGCATCGTTCAAGCGCGAACTGACCGCGGTGATCCCCCACCTTCGCGCTTTCGCGCGGGGATTGTGCGGACGGCCCGACCTTGCCGACGATCTCGTGCAGGAAACGCTGCTCAAGGCGTGGGCCGCGCAGGACCGGTTCGAGCCGGGCACCAGCATGCGCGCCTGGACCTTCGTGATCCTGCGCAACGCCTATCTCACCGATATGCGCCGCAACCGCTTTCGCGCCGATTACGACGAAGTCGTGGCCGAGCGTATCCTCGTCGCCCCCGCCGGGCAGGAAGCGCCGCTCCACCTTTCGGACATGCACCGGGCGCTGCTGACGCTGCCCCCGGAACGGCGCGAGGCGCTGCTGCTGGTGGGCGCAGGCGGCTTCAGCTACGAAGAAGCGGCGCAGATCTGCCAGTGCGCGGTGGGGACCATCAAGAGCCGCGTCGGCCGCGCCCGCGCCGCGCTGGCGCAGATGATCGAAAGCGGCCAGTTGCCGCGCCGCAGCGGAAACGACGTGGCCCATGATGCGATCATGGCGGAGCTGGACGCATCGGTGCAGTCCGGCGCGTAAGCGTGGCCGCGCCCGCGCGGCAGCGGCGTGCGGGCAGGATAGAGGCGGGATCGACCCCAGGGTTGACCATCGCGGGGCTTGAACCGGTGCGGCACCCTTGCTTAGGGTGAAAGCGATCCTATCCGAAAGCGCGTGCCGTGCCGCAGCCTGAAGACCGACCCGCCACCGTTCCCGCAGCAGGCGCCGACGCGGCGACCGATCCACAGGCGCGCCTGCAATCGGCGATCCTGCTGCTGCTGGGCGCCGGGCTGTTCCTGGCGCTGCCCTTCGTACTGTCGATCGGATCGGTGGTATTCCTGCCACCGGTAACGGCGATGATCTTCACCATCGTGCTATCGCCGCTGGCGGACCGCCTCGTCCGGCTGGGCCTGCCCAACATGCTCGCCTCGTTTGTGGCGATCGTCACCATGATCGCGGTAATCGTCGCCGCGCTGACGCTGATCCTGCAACCGGCCTTCGTCATGGTCGATCAGGTACCGCAGCTGGTGCGGCAGATCAGCCAGCGGTCGGCGGAACTGCGCGACAACTTCGCGTGGCTGGGCGATATCAACCGGCAACTGGGGCGTATCGCCGGCCATCCCGCGCGCGAGGTCGTGCTGGCCGGGCCATCGGTGATCGAACAGGTCGCCTTCGCCACGCCCAGCGTGGTGCTGGAAACGCTGCTGACGCTGCTGATGGCCTTTTTCATGATCGAGGCGCGCATCCGCATGAAGCGGCGCCTGCTGCTTGACCGGCACAGCTTCGGCGCGTCGGTGCGGATGGCCAAGGTCATGCGCGACGTGCAGGACCGCGTGGCCTCGTACATGCTCACGGTCGCGCAGATCAACCTGGGGGTGGGGTTGATCGTGGCGGGGGGCGCCTGGGGCTATGGCCTTGCCGCGCCGATCATGTGGGGCGGCCTGGCCTTCGTCCTCAATTTCCTGCCCTATATCGGACCGCTGACGATGATGGCGCTGCTGGCGCTGGTGGGTCTGGGCACCGCCTCCACCGTGGCGCTGGGGCTGCTGCCGATGCTGCTTTACCTGGGCCTGCACGCGATCGAATCAAATCTGGTCACGCCCTCGATCCTGGGCGCGCGCTTCACCGTCAATCCCGTCTCGATCCTGCTGGCGATCAGCTATTTCACGTGGATCTGGGGCGTGCTGGGCGCGTTGCTGTCGGTCCCCATCCTGCTGACCATTTCGGCGCTGCTGGAGCATCTGGGGCACCCGAACGTGGTGGGCTTCCTGTTCGGGGAACCGCTGTTCGAGCCGGGCATCGACACGGTGGAGCCGGAGGGGCCGATGCCATCGCTGGGGCACGCCTCTTACGAAACGGAACAGGGCCAGCCCTGACGGGCCGGCCCTGCGCATCTCGTCAGACTGTCACGTCGGACTGTCACGTCGGACTGGGGCGATCAGGCCGGATAGGTCCAGAGCGCGCCACGGCCGAAGTTCTCGGCGGCGAATTCCCAGTTCAGGTGATTGTCGATCACTTCCTTGAGGTAGTTCGGGCGCACGTTCTTGTGGTCGAGATAGTAGGCGTGTTCCCACAGGTCGATCACCAGCAGCGGATTGCCGCCGAGCGTGGTGTAGGTGGCGGCATCATGGGTCTGTTCGACCGAGAGCTTGCCGTCCTTTTCGACCAGCCACACCCAGCCCGACGCGAAGTGCGCGGTGCCCTGCGCGGCGAGTTCCTGCTTCAGCGCGTCGAACGAGCCGAACGAACTTTCGATGGCGGCGGCGAGATCGCCGGTCGGCGCGGCCGACGTCGGGGCGAGGCTGAACCAGTAGAAGCCGTGGTTCCAGGTCTGCGCCGAATTGTTGAACAGGCCCTTGTCGCCCTTGGCCTCGGCGGCGGCGACGATGTCTTCCAGCGGCTTGTCGGCCAGGTCGCCACCTTCGATCGCGGTGTTGGTGCGATCGACATAGGTGCGGTGATGCTTGCCATGGTGCGTCTGCACGGTGGTCGCGGAAATGGCCGGAGCCAGCGCGTCTTCGGCATAGGGCAGGGTAATCAGGGAAATGGCCATGGTCGCTCCAGATCGATCGTGGGGAGAAAACGGTTCGTGCAACCAACGCCCGGGAAAGCGTTTGGTTGCCCGCCGCCTATGGCATTCGCGCCGATTTTCCAGCGATTTTTTCTAATCAGCGATGGTGCGTTTGCCGATTACCGTGGCTCCTCGTCTCCCCCGTTCCCGCTGCGCGATCGATCACGGCGGTGATCGCCACGTCCATGGTCACGTTGCCCAGCGTGCGCATCAGATCGGGCAGCACTTCCACCGCCACCAGCAGCGCCAGCGGTTCGACCGGCACGCCCATGGCGATGGCGATCGGGCCGACCGAGGCCACGAAGCTGATCGTGCCGGGCAGGCTGACCGAACTGAGCGAGACGAGGATCGCCATGGCCCAGCCCGAGACGATCAGGGCGGGGGCCAGCGGCACGCCATACCAGTGCGCGACATAGATCACGACGGCCAGGTTCATCGCCGGGCTGGTCGCGCGGAACAGCGCCACGGCCAGCGGCAGCACGAATTCGGCGGTGGTTTCGCGCAGGCCCAGCGTGCGGCAGGCGCCGAGCATCGCCGGCAGCGAGGCGAGCGAACTTTGCGTCGAAAGCCCCAGCGTCTGCGCGGGCAGGACCGCGCGGGCGAAGCCCATCAACGGCTTGCGCGCGATCAGCGCCGCGATGCCGTAGCCGGCGAGGAACACCACCGATCCCGTCAGCACCACGATCACCACGTAGTGCGCCAGCGCGCCGATCGCCGACGTCCCGCTTTTCGCCGCCACCGACAGGCTGAGCGCGAACACGCCCAGCGGGGCCAGCGCCAGCACCCAGCCGATCACCACCAGCATGGCGGAAGCAAGCCCGGCGAAAAAGGTGGCCAGCATCTCCCGCTGCGGCCGCGCGATGCGGGTGCTGGCCAGCGCGAACACCGCCATGAACAGGATCATCGGCAGCATCCGGTCGTTGGCGGCGGCATCGATCACGTTGGTCGGCACGATCGAGCGCAGGAATTCGCCGATCCCCGGCACCGCGCCGGTCAGGGGCGCGCTACCGGCAAGGCTGGTGCGCAGCGCCGATCCGGACCCACCCGGGATCGGCAGCAGCGCCAGCAGGGCGGGCGTCACCACCATCGGCATCGCCGCGCTGAACGCCAGGAACGCAAGGAACGCGCCGAGGCTGCGCCGTGCCATCGCGCCGGCCTGCGCCGTCGCCACCGTCTGCACGATGCCCGTGAACAGCAGCGCCGCCACCAGCGGCACGATCGTGGCCTTCAGCGCGCGCAGCCACAGGTCGCCCACCGGCTCCACCACGCCCAGCACGGCGGGCAGCGCCTGTGGCGCGGCGAAGGCCAGCGCCAGTCCGCCCAGCAGGCCGGCCGCCAGCGCGGCAAAGGTCCACAGGGCCGGCACTTGCGCGATCGGCGGCAAGGGGGAGGGCGATGACGGATCGTTAATCGCTTGGTTCATGCGCTGGTGACATTTAATCGTGTAGGGCAAGAGCGCAATGCGCGGCGGCCCGCGAGGGCGCGCGAACAGGGATAAAGGGTTTTCATGGGACGGAAGTTCTTTGGCACCGACGGCATTCGCGGCCGGACCAACGCCGGGGTGATGACCGCGGCCACGGCGATGAAGGTCGGCCAGGCCGCCGGCAGCTATTTCCAGCGGGGCGATCACCGCCATCGCGTGGTGATCGGCAAGGACACCCGCCTATCGGGCTACATGATGGAAAGCGCGATGGTGGCGGGGTTCACCAGCGTGGGCATGGACGTGGTGCTGCTGGGGCCGATGCCGACGCCGGCCGTGGCTATGCTGACCCGTTCGATGCGCGCCGATCTGGGCGTGATGATCTCGGCCAGCCACAATCCGTTCGAGGACAACGGGATCAAGCTGTTCGGCCCCGATGGCTACAAGCTGTCGGACGAGGCGGAACTCGCGATCGAGGCGATGCTCGAACAGGACCTGCCGCTGGCCGACGCCACCGAAGTCGGCCGCGCCCGCCGCATCGAGGATGCGCGCGGCCGCTATATCCACGCGGTCAAGGCATCGCTGCCCGACAACGTGCGGCTGGACGGGCTGCGCATCGTGCTCGATTGCGCCAATGGCGCGGCCTATCACGTCACGCCCTCCGCGCTGTGGGAACTGGGCGCGGAAGTGATCACGCTGGGGGTCGAACCCAACGGCAAGAACATCAACCTCAACGTCGGCTCCACGCACCTGGAGGCGATCAAGGCCAAGGTGCGCGAAGTGCGCGCCGATATCGGCATCGCGCTGGATGGCGATGCCGATCGCCTGATCGTGGTCGATGAAAAGGCGCAGACGGTGGACGGCGACCAGATCATGGCGCTGATCGGCAGCCAGCTGGCCGCGCGCGGCGAACTGCGCGGCGGCGGGGTGGTGGCCACGGTCATGTCCAACCTCGGCCTGGAACGCTTCCTCAAGAGCAAGGGGCTGGACCTGATCCGCACCGCTGTCGGCGATCGCTACGTGCTCGAGAAGATGCGCGAGGGCGGCTACAACGTGGGCGGTGAACAATCGGGCCACATGATCCTGGCCGATCACGCCACCACCGGCGACGGCACGATCGCCGCTCTGCAGGTGCTGGCGGCGCTGGTCTCCTCGGGCAAGCCGGCCAGCGAACTGCTCCACCTGTTCGATCCCGTGCCGCAACTGCTCAAGAACGTGCGCTTCGCCGGAGGCAAGCCGCTGGAGGCGGACACGGTGAAGGCGGCAATCGCCGATGCCGAAGCGCGGCTGGCGGGCAAGGGAAGGCTGGTCATCCGTCCGTCCGGCACCGAACCGGTGATCCGCGTGATGGCCGAAGGCGACGATGCCGAAGAGGTGGAGCACGTGGTCGACGCGATCTGCGACGCGGTGCGGAAGGCGGCGTAACGCCCACGCCTGTTGACGGCACGCTTGTCGGGGGCGCGGTTTTGTGCTTCGCGGACAACGGCTGTCGGTAGCCATGCGTGCTGCAAGCCCACCCCGCTGCGACTAACGCCGCCTGCGGCGGCGCAAGTCTCGCTCCCCTCCCGCAAGCGGGAAGGGGGAACCCGAATTCTCCCCTCCCGCTTGCGGGAGGGGTCGGGGGTGGGCCAGCACGCAGGCGACGTTGCGGAAGGAACTGGCCGTGCTCGAAATGCGCCCCGATTGCGAACGCTGCGGAACCGACCTGCCGGCCGAGGCGCCCGGCGCGTTCATCTGCTCGTTCGAATGCACCTTTTGCGCCGAATGCGCCGAGGAGCTGGACGATCACTGCCCCAATTGCGGCGGCGAGCTGATGGACCGGCCGACGCGCGCGAAGGCGCTGCACGCCAAATTTCCGCCGTCCACCGAGCGCAAGTTCAGGGCGTGAGCGCGCACGCGCGCCGCGCCAGCCCCACGCCATGACCGCCCCGCCCCGCATCCTCACCATCGCCGGGTCCGATTCGGGCGGCGGTGCCGGTATCCAGGCCGACATCAAGACGATCACGATGCTGGGCGGCTATGCCATGAGCGCGATCTGCGCGCTGACGGCGCAGGATACCACTGGCGTCCACGCCGTGCTGCCGGTCGATCCGGCGATGGTCGCCGCGCAGATCGATGCCTGCGTGAACGACCTTGGCGTCGATGCGGTGAAGATCGGGATGCTCGGTTCGCCCGCGATCGCCGCCGTGGTGGCCGATCGCGTGGAGCGGCTGGCCGTGCCCGTGGTCTTCGACCCGGTGATGATCGCCACCAGCGGCGCGGCGCTGGCGGATGACGCGACGATCGCCGCGTTCGAGCGGCTGATGCGCGCGGCCACGCTGACCACGCCCAACGTGCCCGAACTCGCGGCGCTGGGCGGGGACACGGCGATGCGCGCGCGCGGCGTCGCCTATATCGCGAAGGGCGGCGATGCCGATGGCGACGCGGTGGTGGACCGGCTGGTCGTGCCCGGCCGGCCGGAGCGGGTCTGGACCGCGCCGCGCATCGTCACCCGCCACACCCACGGCACCGGCTGCACGCTATCGAGCGCGATCGCCACGCTGCTGGCGCGGGGCCTTGCGCTGGAGGACGCCGTGGACGGCGCGCGCCGCTTCGTGCGCGCCGCGCTGGAAGCCGCGCCCGGTTTCGGCGCCGGGCACGGCCCGCTGGGCCATCAGGCGGTGCGCCAAGACCTCGATCCCGGGCCCTGACTCGTGGCGTTCAATCGCCGGCCGCTCAATCGCATTCGAGGTCGTAGAAGCCGGTAATGTGGCGCCAGGCGTCCTCGGCGCTTTCGACCATGTGGAACAGCTTCAGGTCGTCGAAGTTGATCACGCCTTCCTCGGCCAGCGCCTCGAAGTTCACCACGCGGTTCCAGAAATCCTTGCCGAACAGCAGGATCGGGATGGGTTTCATCTTGCCCGTCTGGATCAGCGTGAGCAGCTCGAAGAATTCGTCGAACGTGCCGAACCCGCCCGGAAACACCGCGACGGCACGGGCGCGCAGCAGGAAATGCATCTTGCGCAGCGCGAAATAGTGGAACTGGAACGACAGGTGCGGCGTGACATAGCTGTTCGGCGCCTGTTCGTGCGGCAGCACGATGTTGAGCCCGATCGATTCCGCGCCCGCGTCCGCCGCGCCGCGGTTGGCCGCTTCCATGATCGAAGGCCCGCCGCCCGAACAGATCACGAACTGGCGCTTGCCGTCTTCCACCACGGCGCAGCGGCTGGCGATGCCGGCCAGCTTGCGCGCCTCGTCGTAATAGTGCGCCTTGGCCGCGAGCCGCTCGGCCACGGCCTTGCGCTCCGGCGAGGTGGCGGCGGCCAGCAGCCCCTCCACATGATCGGGCGAGGGAATCCGCGCCGATCCGTACATCACCAGCGTGGAGCCGATGCCCGCTTCGTCCAGCAGCATGTCGGCCTTGAGCAGTTCGAGCTGGAACCGCACCGGCCGCAATTCCTCGCGCAGGAGGAAATCGGTATCGCGGAAAGCCAGCCGATAGGCCGGGTCCTGCTGCTGCGGGGTGGTTCTGGGGTGGGATTCGACAAAGCCCGCTTCCTGCTCGGCCTTGTAGAACTTCCGGTTGATAAGCTCCCGGTTCTTTTCTTCTTCAGTCATGCCTGCCTACGTCGTCATTCATGCGTTAAAGCGCAATGCCGAACTTGGTCCGGCAGCGCGATGCGGTTGCCAAGAGCGATGCGAAACGCGCGACAGGGAGAAATGGAGGCCCGAGCCGGAATCGAACCGGCGTATACGGATTTGCAGTCCGCTGCGTCACCACTCCGCCATCGGGCCTCGATGCGCGGCAAGCGCGTGGAGAGAGGGCGGTTAGCCGGAACGCCGGTTGGCCGCAATCGGATTCTTCCGATTTTCGCAAGTTGCCGGTTCCGGGCGCGACGCCGGATGTGGCGCCTGTTCAGGGCGCGAGGCTGAAAGCCAGCCGTCCGTTGGCGGAGTCCGCCTGGTCCAGCCGCACCGCGATGCGGGTACCGGGAAGGACGCCGGCCGCCCGGACGCGCGCGACGACCGGCAGGCCGGCAAGCTGGATGCGCGCCGAATCGCCCTCGCTGTCGGTGACGACCGCATCGAACCGCTCCCCGGTCCGGTCGCGCAGCATCACCGTCTCGGCCAGGTCGATGACGCTGCGCTCGATCCGCCCCGCCAGCGCGTCGGCCCGCGCCATCACGTCGGGCAGGCCGGCAAAGGCGCGGGTCACCGCTTCGGGCACCGGATCGCCATTGCACACGGCGAGCGCCGCGCGGATCACATAGCGGTCCGCCAACCGCCGCAACGGCGCGGTGGCGTGGACATAGGACGCGGCGATGGCGCTGTGCCACGGCGGCACGCCCGGCTGAAGCGGCGCATAGCCGGCGCCGTTGCCGGCGCGGCGGACCGCCATCATGAACGCCGCCTGCCGGGGCTGTGCCGGATCGAGCGTCTTTTCGAACTGGGCCAGCGGCATCGCCGCCGGCCAGTCGAGCGCCAGCGCCAGCGCGGTTTGCCGCAGCCGCGCGACCGCCTTGTCATCGGGACCGGCCATCACGCGGAACAGGCCCGTGCCGTGCGCCAGCAGGGCCTGGGCCACGGCCAGGTTGGTCGCCAGCGACAGCGCGGCATTGCGCCGTTCGGACAGCAGCAGCGGGCGGTAGGCCAGCGCAAAGCGCCCCTGCCCCAGCGCGACCACTTCCTGTTCGGGGGGATCGACCCGCGCCGCCCCGCGCCGCGCTTCGGCGGCAGCGACGCGCGCGGCGAGTTCGCTGAAATCGGGCGGCAGATCGCCATCGCGCACGGTGGCATAGGCCAGCTTCGCCCGGCTGCGGATCAGTGCGCGCTCCACCCCGTCCAGCCGTGCTTCGCCATCCGGCGCGACGCGAACGGTGAAGACCACGGCGGGGCGCGGCCCCGCCGGCAGCAGGCTGGCCGCCGCTTCGGCCAGCACCGGCGGATAGAGGCCGGCCTTGCCATCGGGCAGATAGAGCGTTTCGCCGCGCCGCCATGCCTCTTCGTCAACGGGATCGCCATCCTCCACGAACCACGCGACATCGGCGATGGCATAGCGCAGCACGAGGTCCGCGCCCGATCGCGCGATGGTGAAGGCCTGATCGAGATCGGTGGAGGAGGCGGGATCGAGCGTGACGAACGGCTCGGCGGTCCGGTCGACGTGAAGCGATGGCACGCGCTTCGCTGCCTGTTCGGCCGCCGCCAACACCGGCGCGGGAAAGCCCTGCGGCACCTGGAGGCGGCCACGGATCGCGGCGAGGCCCTGCGACAGGATGCCCTGCGGGTCGTGCAATGCCTTCATCGTGCGAAATCAGCCCTGTCCGCGCGTATCGTATCCGCCACCATCAGGGATCGATGAAGGCCGCGGCGCGCTTCTGCAGCCCCGCCATTACCGCCTCGCGCTGGTTCGGACTGTACATCAGTTCCTGCTGCGCCACGCTTTCGGCCAGCAGCACGTCCGCCTCCGGCAGATCGGGAACGCGGTTGCTGAGCTGCTTGGCCGCGCGCACCGCGTGCGGGCTCTTGCCGGCGATGGTGTGCGCCAGCGCCAGGGCGGCGCCCAGCGGATCGGCATCGGCATGCGTGGCGAAGCCCAGCCGAACCGCTTCCTCGCCACCGAATTCGCGGTGGGTATAGGTCAGTTCGCGCAGCACGTCGTCGCGCACGTTGCCGCGCCACAGGGCGTAACCGGCCATGTCGGGCACCAG
Source organism: Novosphingobium sp. SCN 66-18 (assembly GCA_001725355.1). Lineage (GTDB taxonomy): Bacteria > Pseudomonadota > Alphaproteobacteria > Sphingomonadales > Sphingomonadaceae > Novosphingobium. The sequence goes on along the minus strand of MEGD01000002.1, from coordinate 135,236 downwards.
ACCCCACTTCACTTCCATCACCGCCATGCGCGCGTCGGGCGCGACGATGCGGATGTCGGCCCCGCTCGCCACCTGCAGCCCGCCGCCGAAGCAGACGCCATGCACCGCCGCGATCACCGGCATGGGCAGCTTGCGCCAGACCATCGCGGCCTCCTGCGGGCGGTTGGCATTGCCATGTGTGCGATCGACCAGCGATCCCTCCTTCCAGCGATCGGTGTTGCCCATGCTCGCCAGGTCCAGCCCCGCGCAGAACGCCCGCCCCGCGCCGGACAGGACGACGGCGCGCACGCCACCAAGGCCGAACAGGGCGTGGCCCGCATCGACGATGGCGCCGAACATGGCGTCATCGAGCGCGTTCAGCTTGTCCGCCCGGTCCAGCAGGACGTGGGCGACATGGTTCTCGACAGTGATGGTGACGCGATCGGCAAAATTCATGGCGTGATCCGGCTGTTATCCTCTTCCGGCGTCCTTGTTCGCGCAAATGGGGCCGCCGGTCCATAGGCCACGAACGCGAAAAGACCGCCGGAATCGCTCCCGGCGGCCTTTCGATATTGTCGCTCAAAGGTGGCTCAGCTGTCCGACACGCCTTCGGCGCGGCGCGCTTCGAGCCAGGCGCGGGCCTCGGCCTCCTGCGCGGCTTCCACGGCGGCCTTGTGCTGGGCCTCGCGCTCGGCGCGCAGTTCCTCGATCAGCGCGTCGCGATCCGAACCCAGCCGGTTGTCGCCGCCGGTGTCCTCGTCGGTGATGCCCGCCCGCTTGGCCGCCTTGGCGACCAGCCCGTCCAGCTCGCGCTGCGAACAGAGGCCCAGCGTGACCGGGTCCTTCGGGTTGATGTTCTGGATGTTCCAGTGGCTGCGGTCGCGAATCGCGGCAATGGTGTTGCGGGTGGTGCCGATCAGCTTGCCGATCTGCGCGTCCGAAATTTCCGGGTGGTGGCGCAGGATCCAGGCGATGCCATCGGGCTTGTCCTGGCGCTTCGACACCGGGGTGTAGCGCGGCCCCTTGGTGCGGTTGACCGACAGCGGGGCCTTCTGCATGCGCAGGCGATAGTCCGCGTTCGCCTGGCCACGCTCGATCTCGATCTGCGTCAGTTCGCCCGAGCGCACGGGATCGCGGCCGGTGTACTTCGCGCCGGCCAGATCGTCCGCCATCGCCTGCACTTCAAGGAGGTGCAGGCCGCAGAATTCGGCAATCTGCTCGAAGGTGAGCGCGGTGTTGTCGACAAGCCAGGACGCCGTCGCGTGCGGCATCAGCGGATACGCGGGCTGGTTGCTCACGGGAAAGTCTCCGAATGCGGATACAATAAGGGCCGCCCCTTGCGGAGCGGCCGTGCAGAGCGACGATGTAGGCCACGCGCCCGAAAACGGCAAGCTCTATCAGGCAACCATCGGAAATATCGCCCGGAATCCGGCGCACGGAGGCATCGCCCCCGGTATCATCGAACGTCCGCGGCAGCGCCGACCGCCAGCACGATCTTGCCGACATGGCCGCCCGATTCCATCCGCGCGTGCGCGGCGGCGGCATCGGCGAGCGGAAACACGCGGTCCATTACCGGACGCAGCGCGCCATCGGCCACCAGAGGCCACACCAGCTCCATGATCTCGCTGGCCAGCAGCGCCTTGAACTCGTTCGAGCGCGGCCGCAGCGTCGATCCGGTCAGCGTCAGGCGCCGGCGCATCACTTCGGCCATGTTGATCTCGGCCCGGACGCCCCCCTGCACCGCGATGGTGACATGCCGGCCATCGTCGCGCAGGCACTTGAGGTTGCGCGCGACATAGTCGCCCGCCACCATGTCGAGCACGATATGAACGCCGGCGCCATCGGTGATCCGCGCCACTTCCGCCACGAAGTCGCTCTCCTTGTAGTCGATCGCGTGGTCCGCGCCGATGGCCAGCGCCGCCGCGCACTTGTCCGCCCCGCCGCAGGTGACGATCACCGTCAGGTCGAACAGCTTGCCCAGCATGATCGCCATCGAGCCGATCCCGCTGGTGCCGCCATGGACCAGCAGCGTCTCGCCCTCCCTGGCCCAGCCGCGCTCGAACACGTTGTGCCACACGGTGAACAGGGTTTCCGGAATCGCCGCGGCCTCCGCCATCGACAGGGCTTCTGGCACGGGCAGGCACTGGCCGGCTTCGGCCAGGCAATATTCGGCATAGCCGCCCCCGGCGACGAGCGCGCAGACCTTCTGCCCCGGCAGCAGCGTGACCACGCCCTCGCCGATGGCCGCGACCTGCCCCGAAACTTCCAGCCCCGGCAGCGGCGAGGCGCCCGGCGGTGGGGGGTAGAAACCCTGGCGCTGGATCACGTCGGGCCGGTTGACCCCGGCATAGGCGACTCGCAGCAGGACCTGCCCGGGGCCGGGTTTGGGCACCGGCACGGTTTCGGGGCGAAGCACTTCGGGACCGCCCGGGGCATCGAAGCCCACCGCCGTCATCGTCTCCGACACCGTTGTCGCCATGGTCCAGCCCCCTTTTCGCGACGAAACCCCCGTCAATTGCAAGGACTAGCCACGCACCCCGTTGACAGCAAGCACTTGCCGTCCAAGATTGTGCACTGCAATGGATGAAGAAGACCGCCCCCGTCGCAAAGGCGATCTGGCCAGCCAACTGGCCGGGGAAGTGCTCGACACCTATTCGCGCGCCGAACTCGACGCGCGCATCGCGCTACTGAAGCAGGAAATCGAACGGGTTACCGCGCACCGGGAACGGGCTTCGGCCCACCGTGCCGCGGCCGAGGCGCTGTTCCGAAGCTCTCCGCCGGACGGCACTCCGCGATGAACCGGGCCGCCCTTCCTCTTTCCGGGCGGCATACCCATATATCCCGTATGGTCACCGCAGCGATCCGCTTCGGTGCATTTTCAGGGCACTTTCCCAGTGTCCTTTCCGCGGCTGGTTTGGCCCCTGTTAACCATGTCCGTGCATTTTTGAAGAACGGGGACAACCCGGCGCAAGCCAGAAAGTAAGAGCCTATGCCCAGTTTCGCACAGAGCCTTGAGAAAACGCTGCACGCCGCGCTCGCCAACGCCTCGGAGCGCAGCCACGAATACGCGACTCTCGAGCACCTCCTGCTGGCCCTGATCGACGATCCCGATGCGTCGCAGGTAATGCAGGCGTGCGGAGTCGACCTGGGTGACCTGGGCGACGTGGTGCGCCAGTACCTCGATCAGGAATATCAGTCGCTGAAAACGCAGGAAAAGGCCGATCCCCAGCCCACGGCCGGGTTCCAGCGCGTGATCCAGCGCGCCATCCTGCACGTCCAGTCTTCCGGCAAGGATACCGTGACCGGCGCCAACGTGCTGGTGGCGCTGTTCTCCGAACGCGATTCCTACGCGGTCTATTTCCTGCAGCAGCAGGACATGAGCCGGCTCGACGCGGTAAGCTACATCAGCCACGGCATCGGCAAGGGCGGCCGGCAGGTGGAAGGCCGCAACCCCAAGGGCACGGACGAGGACCAGCCCAAGCCGGAGGAAAAGGCCGAGGCCAAGGGGCAGAAGAAGGATTCCGCGCTCGACCAGTTCTGCGTCAACCTCAACGAGAAGGCGCTGGGCGGCAAGGTCGATCCGCTGATCGGGCGCGGCCCCGAAGTGGACCGCACCATCCAGATCCTGTGCCGCCGGTCCAAGAACAACCCGCTCTACGTGGGCGATCCCGGCGTCGGCAAGACCGCCATCGCCGAAGGCCTCGCGCGCAAGATCGTCGAAGGCGAAGTGCCCGAGGTGCTGGCCAACGCGGTGATCTATTCGCTCGACATGGGCAGCCTGCTGGCCGGCACCCGCTATCGCGGTGATTTCGAGGAACGGCTGAAGCAGGTCGTCTCCGAACTGGAGAAGATGCCGCACGCGATCCTGTTCATCGACGAGATCCACACGGTGATCGGCGCCGGCGCGACCAGCGGCGGGGCGATGGACGCCTCCAACCTGCTCAAGCCCGCGCTGTCGGGCGGGACGATCCGCTGCATCGGTTCGACCACCTACAAGGAGTTCCGCAACCACTTCGAAAAGGACCGCGCGCTGCTGCGCCGGTTCCAGAAGATCGACGTGAACGAACCCTCGGTGGAGGACACGATCAAGATCCTCAAGGGCCTGCGCACGGCCTTCGAGGATCACCACAAGGTCAAGTACACGGCCGACGCGATCAAGACCGCGGTCGAGCTTTCGGCGCGCTACATCAACGACCGCAAGCTGCCCGACAAGGCGATCGACGTGATCGACGAAGTGGGCGCGATGCAGATGCTGGTGCCGCCGAGCAAGCGCAAGAAGACCATCACCGCGCGCGAGATCGAGGCCGTGATCGCGACGATGGCGCGCATCCCGCCCAAGTCGGTTTCGAGCGACGACAAGAAGGTGCTCGAACACCTCGAACGCGATCTCAAGCGGCTCGTGTTCGGGCAGGACAAGGCGATCGAGGTGCTGTCGAGCGCGATGAAGCTCAGCCGCGCCGGCTTGCGCGATCCGGACAAGCCGATCGGCTCGTTCCTGTTCAGCGGCCCCACCGGCGTCGGCAAGACCGAAGTGGCGCGCAGCCTGGCCCAGATCATGGGCATCCCGCTGCAGCGCTTCGACATGTCCGAATACATGGAGCGCCATTCGGTCAGCCGGCTGATCGGCGCCCCTCCGGGCTACGTGGGCTTCGACCAGGGCGGTCTGCTGACCGACGCGATCGACCAGCAGCCGCACTGCGTCCTGCTGCTCGACGAGATCGAGAAGGCGCATCCCGACCTGTTCAACATCCTGCTGCAGGTGATGGACAACGGCCGCCTGACCGATCACCACGGCAAGACCGTGGATTTCCGCAACGTGGTCCTGATCATGACCACCAACGCGGGCGCATCGGACATGGCCAAGCAGGGCATCGGCTTCGGCGACGTGTCCAAGGCCGACGCGGGCGACGAGGCGGTGAAGAACCTCTTCACCCCCGAATTCCGCAACCGCCTCGATGCGATCGTGCCCTTTGCCTACCTGCCGGCCGAAGTCGTCAGCCGGGTCGTGGACAAGTTCATCCTCCAGCTCGAACTCCAGCTGGCGGAACAGAACGTCCACATCCAGTTCGACAACGACGCCCGCGCCTGGCTGGCGAAGAAGGGTTACGACCGGCTCTATGGCGCGCGGCCGATGGCCCGCCTCATCCAGGAACGGGTCAAGAAGCCGCTGGCGGAGGAACTGCTGTTCGGCAAGCTGGCCAACGGCGGCGAGGTCCATGTCAGCCTGAAGGACGAGGCCGGCACCGACGGCGCGCTGTCCTTCGAACTGACCCCGGCCGCGCCGAAGCTGGTCAAGAAGAAGGAACGCAAGGGCGGCAAATCGGCGGGCACCGCGCCCGAACCGAGCGCCGACGAAGCGGAATAAGGCGGGCCAAACAGGCCTTGATGAAACGAAAAGGGCGCGTCCTGCGGGGCGCGCCCTTTTTCGTGGCGAAAGCCCGCCACGCTGCGACTACCGCCGCGTTTGGCGGCGCAAGTCTCGCTCCCCTCCCGCTTGCGGGAGGGGTTGAGGATGGGAAGGTCGGCCAGGCTCAGGGAATCGCCGAAGGCTCCGGCGGCGCGGGATGCGGCGCGGCCCATTCGGCGCGATCGATGAAGCCATCGTCGTTGGCATCGATCCGGTCGAACCGCGCGTTGTTGAACGCCATCCATTCGCCCAGCGTCAGCTTGCCGTCCTGATCGGCATCCGCGAGCGCGAGGATGCGCTTCGGGTCCAGTCCGTCCAGATCGCCCAGCACGCCGCGCGCCGCCTCCAGTTCCTGCAGCGTCACGGTGCCGTCGTGCTCCATGTCGATCATCTCGAATAGCGATTGCGCCGCCCGCGCATACTCGGCGGACGAGATCCGGCCATCGTGGTTGGCGTCGAGCGTGGCAAAATCGGACAGCGGGTGGACCGTGGGCGGCACCGCCGTCACCGCCGGGGCGGGGGTAGCAACAACCGGCGCGGTGGAGCGCGTATCCTGTTCCTCCGGCCCGGTTTCCTTGTGCTCGCACCCGGCCAGCGCGATCAGCCCCGCCAGCAACGCGATCCTGGCAATGGTGCGAGACATCGTCGGGGCTCCTCGGGTTCGGCCGGGCAGAGTGGCTGGACAGGGGTGGATGGACGAGGCGCACCCTAGCGGACGAGTCTGAACGGACCCTGTCCAGCCCCGTCGCGCCGCGCTGCCCGAACAGGCGGCTGGCCCGAATCGCCCGCACGCGCCATGACTTGCCTCAATGGCCGAAGATTTTTCCTGGATTCGCCCGGAGCCGGCCGGGCTCCGGATCGTTCCGGCCGACGTCTGGATCGATCCCGCACGCGCCGTCGGAACAGCGCTGATCACGCATGGCCATGCCGATCACGCGCGCGGCGGGCATGGCCGCACCATCGCCACGCCCGAAACGCTGGCGATCATGGCGCTGCGCTATGGCGTGGCCGAGGGCGCATACCCCGCGCCGCTGCACGCGCCGATCGCCCTGCCCGGCGGCGTGACCGCCACGTTCGTGCCGGCGGGCCATGTTCTCGGCTCGGCGCAGATCCTGCTCGAACATGCCGGCGAACGCGTGGTGGTGACCGGCGACTACAAGCGCCGGCCCGATCCGACCTGCCCGCCTTTCGCGGTCACGCCCTGCGACCTGTTCATCACCGAGGCGACGTTCGGCCTGCCGGTGTTCCGCCATCCGCCGATCGGCCAGGAGATCGCCAGGCTGCTGGCCGCGCGCGCCGCGCAGCCCGATCGCTGCGTGCTGGTGGGCGCCTATGCGCTGGGCAAGGCGCAGCGCGTGATCGCGGAACTGCGCGCGGCCGGCTATCACGATCCCCTGTGGCTGCATGGCGCAATGGAACGGATGTGCCGCCTCTATGAGGAACTGGGCGTGGCGCTGGGCGACCTGCGGCTGGTGTCCGATGCGCCCAAGGGCGCGCTGGCCGGCGCGATCGTGTTTTGCCCCCCGTCCGCGCTGAACGACCGCTGGAGCCGGCGGCTGCCCGATCCGCTGACCGCCATGGCATCGGGCTGGATGCGCGTGCGCCAGCGCGCGCGCCAGCGCAACGTGGAACTGCCGCTGGTCATTTCCGACCATGCCGACTGGGACGAGCTGACCGCCACGATCGCGCAGGTGAACCCCGCCGAAACCTGGATCACCCACGGCCGTGAGGAAGCGCTGCTGCGCTGGTGCGAACTGCATCAGCGCAAGGCCCGCGCGCTGGCGCTGGTGGGGTACGAGGACGAGGATGACTGAGAAGGGATGACTGAGAAGGGCACATCCTAGTGGAGCGCTTTGCCGCCCTGCTCGACGCGCTGGTCGTCACCCGGTCGCGCAACGCCAAGCTGGCGCTGATCGCACGCTACCTGCGCGAAACGCGCGATCCCGACCGCGGCTGGGCGCTGGCCGCCCTGACCGACGGGCTGGATTTCCCCGCGGTCAAGGCCGGCACGATCCGCGCGCTGATGGCGGAGCGGGTCGATCCCGTGCTGTGGACGCTTTCGCGCGATTACGTGGGCGATACCGCGGAAACCGCCAGTTTGCTGTGGCCCGCATCCGATCATGACGTCATGCCCGCGCCGGGCGTTTCGGAAGCTGTTGAAATCCTGCGCGCGACCAGCCGCTCCACCGCGCCGGCCGCGCTCGCCGGCCTGCTCGACCGCCTTGACGCCAGTGGCCGCTATGCCCTGCTCAAGCTGGCCACGGGCGCGATGCGGATCGGCATTTCCGCCCGGCTCGCCAAGGTCGCCTTCGCCGAGGCCTTCGGCGTGCCGGTCGATCTGGTGGAGGAATACTGGCACGGGCAGGAGCCGCCCTATCGCGCGCTCTTCGCCTGGGCGGCGGACGGCGCGCCACCGCCGCGCACCGACGATCGGCCGCTGTTCCGCCCGTTCATGCTGGCGCATCCGCTGGAGGACGGGGCCGCCATCGACCTTGAAAGCTTCGCCGCCGAATGGAAGTGGGACGGCATCCGCGTGCAGATCGTCCATGCCGCCACCGACCAGGGCGGCGAGACGCGCGTCTATTCGCGCGGCGGTGACGACATTTCCGCCACCTTTCCCGAAGTGGCCGGCGCGCTGGCCGAACCGGCGGTGCTGGACGGCGAACTGCTCGTGCGCGGCGCGCACCAGGGCGGCGAGACCGGCGGCGCGGCCAGCTTCAATGCCTTGCAGCAACGGCTTGGGCGCAAGACCGTGTCGAAGCGGATGCTGGAAGATTTCCCCGCCTTCGTCCGGCTCTACGACGCGCTGGTGATCGGCAGCGAGGACTTGCGCGATCTGCCCTGGACGGACCGCCGCGCCCGGCTGGAAGCCTTGGTCCCCCGGCTCGATCCGGCGCGCTTCGACATTTCCGCGCTGATCGCGGCGCGCGACTTCGCGGAACTTGCCGACCTGCGCGCCCGCGCGCGCGAGGACGCGATCGAGGGCGTCATGCTCAAGCGGCGTGATTCACCCTATGTCGCGGGGCGGCGCACGGGGCTCTGGTACAAGTGGAAACGCGATCCGCTGCGGATCGATTGCGTGCTGATGTATGCCCAGCGCGGGTCGGGCAAGCGCTCGTCGTTCTATTCGGATTTCACCTTCGGCTGCTGGGCCGGCGATCCCGATCAGGGCGCGGACCTGCTGCCGGTGGGCAAGGCCTATTTCGGCTTCACCGATGCCGAGCTCAAATGGCTCGACAGCCACGTCCGCCAGCACACCGTCAACCGCTTCGGCCCGGTACGCGAGACCGACAAGTCGCTGGTGCTGGAAGTGGCGTTCGATTCCGTCCACGCCTCCAAGCGCCACAAGTCGGGCGTCGCCATGCGCTTCCCGCGCATCAGCCGCATCCGCGCCGACAAGCCCGCGCACGAGGCCGACCGGCTTGACACGCTGAAGGCAATGATCGCGGACCCGGTGCGGTAGAGACGTTTCCCGCGCGAAATTGACCGGAATCAAACCGCCTTGCTCCTCGGGCTGGTAGCGACAAGGGTCTCGATCCCCGTCCGGAGTTTCACGCCTTGGCCACCGCCGTCGAACAGCCGCAGGACCATTCCCCCTCCGCCACGCCGTTCGAACGAATCGGCGGCCATGCCGTGCTGCGCCGGATCACCGACCGGTTCTACGATCTGATGGAGCAGGACCCGGCCTATGCCGAGCTGCGCGCGATGCACGCGGCGGACCTGGCGCCGATGCGCGAATCGCTGCCCGCGTTCCTTGCCGGGTGGGCGGGAGGCCCGCGCGACTGGTTCGAGGCCAACCCCGGCAAGTGCATGATGTCGATGCACGCGCCCTTCCCGATCGACCGGCAAACGGCGGGCCAGTGGGCGGAGGCGATGCGCCGCGCCGTGCAGGATGCCGCGCCGGAGGACACCGAAATCGCCGAGGCCTTCATCGGCGTGCTGACGCGCATGGCGCTGGGCATGGCGCGCGGCTGAACGCGGTTCCCGGCCCATACCCAGGTCTGCTTGCCTCGTGAGGGGACGCGCGCTTATGAGGCGCGTGGGCCACTGACGAAAGCCACGCCATGCCGTTCCGGTCTATCCTGAAGTACGTTCTCGCGCCCGCGCTGCTGCTGCCGGCCACGCCCGCCTTTGCCGCGCCCGAGGAAATCCAGGTCTACATGGACGAGATGAACCGGCCCGGCGCAGTGGGGCTGGACGTTCACGTCAACGACGTGGTGCGCGGCAACGGCACGCCCGACTATCCCGGCGCGGAGACCCCGCTGCACCGCTGGCGCATCACGCCCGAGTTCTCGCTGGGCCTGACCGATCAGTTCGAGCTGGGCGCCTATCTACCGCTCGCCACCGTCGCGCCCGATGGCGTGGCGCGCGTGCAGGGGGTGAAGCTGCGGCTCAAGTGGCTCGCGCCGCATGGCGAAACCGGGGCCTTCTGGGGCGCCAATCTGGAAGTGGGCAAAGTCGGCCACCGGCTCGACCAGAATCCCTGGAACGGCGAGTTGAAGCTGATCGGCGGCTGGCGCAACGATCACTGGGTGCTGGCCGCCAACGGCAACTTCGATTTCGTGATCGCCGGGCCGAACCCCGGGCCGATCACGCTCGATATCGACACCAAGGCCGGATACCGCCTTACCCGCAAGGTGACCGTGGGCGTGGAAAGCTACAACGAGGTCGGCCCGCTGCGCGATCCCGGCCACTTCGGGAACACCGAGCATTCCACCTATGCCGCCGTGGATGCGCAGATCGGCAAGTGGGATCTCAACGCCGCCGTGGGCAAGGGATATGGCGCCAATGCCGACAGCGTGATCGTGAAGTTCATTATCGGCGTACCGATCTAGGCCATTATCGCCTAACGTTCGGCGCATGATCCGCTACGACCGCAATCGCCGCCGTTTCGCCGTCGCGCTGGCCGCGATGGCGGGGTTCGTCGATGCCGTGGGCTTCCTGTCGGCCGATGGCTATTTCGTCTCCTTCATGTCGGGCAACACCACGCGGCTCGGCGTCGATCTCGGCACCGACGTGGTGCGCGCGGTGACGCCCGCGTTCCTGATCGCCGGCTTCGTGGCCGGTGTGACCGGCGGCGCGCTGCTGTCGATCCGCGCCGGGCGCTACCGCAAGCCCGCGGTGCTGGCGCTCGTCGCCGCGCTGCTGCTGACCGGCGCCACGGCGCGCGCGGCCGGCCTGCCGGCGGTGATGCTGGCCACGCTGGTCATGGCGATGGGCGCGATCAACAACACGTTCCAGCGCGATGGCGAAGTGGCGATCGGCCTGACCTACATGACCGGCGCGCTGGTCAAGCTGGGGCAGGGACTGGCCGGATGGCTTGCGGGCAGCAAGGACCTGGGCTGGCTTTCCTGGGCGGCGCTGTGGGGCGGCCTGCTGAGCGGCGCGGTGCTGGGCGCGATGGCGCAGGACCGGATGCCGATGGCCTGCCTGTGGATCGCGGGATGCTGGGCCACCGCGATGGTGGGCGTGGCAATGCGGTTGCCGGCGGAAAGCTGACGCGAAAGCGCCGCGCGAACCGAAGTCCGCGCGGCGCCAGCGGGATGGATACCCTCAGAGCCCCGCGCCGCCGATCTTCCAGGTGAGCTGGAGAAAGGCGCTGCGGCCGGTGCTGTCGAACCAGCTGATGTCGTAATAGGGATAGCTGGCGTACGTCGGATCGCGAACCGGGTTGGTGTCGAACAGGTTCACCACGCTCAGCGACCCGCGCAGATGATCGGTGAAATCGTACTGCAGCGTGGTGTTGAACAGGTAGCTCGCCTTGATGAAGGCGTCCTGGTCGTAATTGGGCAGCTTGCCGAGGCGGCGCCCTTCGACCGTCCACTTCAGCTTCTGGATCGACCAGGTCAGGCTCGCCGTGCTCTTGTCGCGCGGAATGTCGTAGCCGCTGTCGAAGGCCAGCTTGTTGATCGTGGGATCGCCCGGATACTGGCGGAACGTGTGATCGAACACATGGGTATGCGCCAGCGAGAGCGAGAACGTGCCGAAGCTGGTCGGCAGGTTGCCGTGGACGGCAACGTCGATGCCCGTGGTCTTCTCGTGCGCGATGTTGATCGGGTTGACCGCCACCGCATCGAGTTCGCCGGCGCGCACGCCGCTGGTGAAGCGTTGCACGCGCGCGATCGCGTCGAGGCAGGTCGGCGAATTGACGTCGACGGCCTTGCCCGATGTCGTCTGCCCGATGCGGCAATCCGCCTCGTCGCGCAGCAACTGGTCGGTGCTCAGGTCCTGCACCTGGTTGGCCATCGAGACGCGGAAGTAGCTGACCGAGACATCGAACCGGCGCGACGGCGCCCACACGATGCCCAGATCCAGCGATTTGCTGGTTTCGGGCTTGAGGCGCCGGTTGCCGCTGCGTTGCGTGACGATGCCCTCATCCGCATAGGAGCAATCGCCGATGGCCTCGTCCGGCTCCTGGGTGCGGCACAGATAGTAGTCCGTGGCGCTCGGATGGGTATTGCCCGGCCCGGTGAAGACATAGTGCAGATCGGGCGCGCGGAAGCCCGTGCCATACGAGGCGCGCAGCAGCAGCGAGCGCATCGGCCGCAGTTCCGCGCCGGCGTTATAGGTGAACTTGCCGATGCCGTTGCCCGCGAAGGCAAAGTGATCGTAGCGGCCCGCACCCGAGAGTTCGAGGAAGTGGGTGACCGGCACGCGCAATTCCCCGCCCAGCGCCCAGTGCGTGCGGCTGCCCTTCCCGTCGCTGTCCTTGAGCGCGTAATAGTAGTCGGTCAGCGCCAGCGGATCGGGCTTCAGATCGTAGCCCTGCTTGCCCGCCTCGGCCACGGCGGCGAAGCCCACCGGCCCGGCCGGCAACCGGAACAGCTCGGTAGTGTTGATCGTCGCCGAGAAATTGTTGGTCCAGCTTTTCGGATGATAGACGCTGTAGGCCGTGATGCTGTCGTATTCGGATTGCGTCAGCGGCGTGTAGAGCCGCGCCGGATCGGCATTGAAGATCGGGTAGCCGCTATCCGCGTCGATGCCCTGCTGCTGGCCCAGGAACAGGGCATTGGCCTTGGCCGCGATCACCTGCGGAAATTCGACGCGCGCCTTGTATTCGCTGTGGTTGAACGCGGCTTCATAGGTCCACTTGCCGAACGTGCCCTTGATGCCCGGCGTGATGCTGAAGGTCTGCTGGCGGTTGCGCGTTTCGACCCGGTTGAGACCACCCGATTCCTCGGGCGTGAACTGGCGCGACCAGTCGTCCAGCCGGCCGTCGAAGCTGTTGTAGAACGTGGTGTCGCTGCTGCCCGAGCTGGGCTGGAACGACCATTGCAGCACGTCGCGCACCAGCGAAACCTTGCTGATGCCGAACTGCGCGTCGACGAACAGTTCGGCGTTGTCCGACAGCTCGTAACCCGCCGAGGCGTAGCTGTTGAACCCTTCGCGCCGCGAAATGATCGTGCCGTAGGCGACCGAGGTGTTGCTGCCGCAGAAATAGCCGGGGCCGTAATCTCCCAGCGCATCGTCATAGGCGCCATAGCGCGGCCGCGAGGCGTAGTAGGTCGAACCCTGGTTGAGACGGCCGAGCGACGCGCAGGTCGCCGCGCCGGGATCGACATATTCGTCCGCGTCCGGATCGTAGCGCAGGAACGTGCGCCGGGCGAGCGGCTGCGCGGTGGTCGGATTGTCCGCCGTGCTGTCCTGAATGCCGCGCTGATATTGCCAGAGCGGGCGCTGCAGCAGGTATTCGATGCCGCCGACGATATGGAACCGTCCGCTCGACCAGCCGCCAGTGGCGGTGATGCGGTGCGAATCCCCGCCGCCGTGCTCGGTCACGCCGCGCCGGTAGTCGAGCGTCAGGCCGTCGAGCTTCTTCTTGAGCGTGAAGTTGATCACGCCCGCGATCGCATCCGACCCGTAGATCGCCGAAGCGCTGCCGCTGAGCACTTCGATCCGGTCGATCATGCTGACCGGGATGTTGGACACGTCGGTGAAGTTGCTGCGGCCCTGGAACGGCAGCGGAAAGTCGGCGATACGGCGGCCGTTGACCAGCACCAGCGTGTGATTCGGACCCAGCCCGCGCAGGTCCACCTGCTGCGCGCCGGGGGTAAAGCTGGCGCCGCTGAACGATTGCTGGCTCTGCGTTTCGCCGCCGTTCTGGGTCAGCGCGCGCAGGATGTCCGGCACGCTGGCATAGCCGTTGGCGCGGATCGTATCCGAATCGACCACGGTGATCGGTGCCGGGCCTTCAATGTCCAGCCGCGGGATGCGCGATCCGGTGACGGTGATCTCGGGCGCGGTCTCACCCGTGCCCTCGCCACCCGCCGCCGTCTGGCCCCAGGCCGGCCCGGCGAGAACGGTGAGCGAGCATCCCAACCCCAGCAGGTTGCGGAATACGCGGCGTCCAGTCTGTTTCATGCGGCACCCCTTCAATGCGCAACGGCATAAACTTCCGGTGCCCCCGCACCTGCCGTTCGATACGTTCCGAACAGAATTGAAAAGAAATGGCAATCACATTGACTTTCTGGCACATCATATTGTCGGTTATTGCGACCAAAATGTAACAAGAATGCCCCGATCCGGTTGTTTTCAGGAGTTTCCGGTGCGCCTTTCGTCCCTGTCAAAACCCTTCGCGCTCGCGCTGGCGAGCCTGTCCCTTGCCTTGACGGCCATCGCCACGCCCGCGCTGGCGAAGGGCAAGGGCTATCGCCACTACCAGATCGGCACGCTGGACAGCGCTACGCCCGGCCCGGTTTCGGGCGGCCTGCTGCTGATGGGTGGTGGAGACCGCAACCACGACGCGATGCACTGGTTCTTCGCCAAGGCGGGGCACGGGCACATCGTCATCCTGCGCGCGTCGCAGGCGGGGCAGGTCGGCAAGGAATTCTACAAGGACATCGGCGGCATCCAGTCGGCCGAGACGTTCGTGTTCTCCGACCGGGCAGCGTCCAGCGATCCCCGGGTGCTTGCCGCGCTGAAGCGGGCGGACGGCATCTTCATCGCGGGCGGCGACCAGTCCAACTACGTGCGCTACTGGCGCGGCACCCCGGTGGGCGCACTGCTCGACGCGCATGTCGCCGCGGGCAAGCCGCTGGCCGGCACCAGCGCCGGCCTCGCCATGCTGGGCGAGAAGCTCTACGGCGCGATGGACGGCGGCAGCATCACCAGCCCCGAGGCCATGGCCGATCCGTTCGGCCCCGCCAACACCATCGAAAGCGATTTCCTGCACCTCGCCCTGCTGAAAGGCGTGGTCACCGATACCCACTTCAAGGAGCGCGACCGGCTGGGCCGGCTGTTCGCCTTCCTCGCCAAGGCGCAGGCGGACCGCCCTGCCGACGCGCCGGCCATGATCGGCGTGGGCGTCGACGAAAGCGCCTCGCTGGCGGTGGAGCCCGACGGCACCGCCCGCATCTATGCCACCGCGCCCGATGGCGGCGCCTGGCTGGTCGATGGATCGACGCTGCGCGGGCTGCCCCGGCAAGGGCCGCTCAACGCCCCGCGCATCCGCGTGACGGGCATCGATCACCAGTCCGTGCTGCACCTGCCGGGCGGCACGGTTGACCGCCCCTCGTTCGTGCGGAATTATGCCGTTGCCGACGGGAAGATCACGGGCGAAACTCCGGCGCCCTGATAGCCCGGGAGCGATGGAGGACCATTTCGGCCATGTCGCTGACCTTGCCCGGCCATTCCCTTTCGCTCGACGACATAGACGAGCGGCTGCTGGCGCTGCTGCGCGAGGATGCCCGCCAGAGCATCGCGCATCTGGCCAAGGCGCTGGGCATCTCGCGCGGGCAGATCTATTCGCGGCTGTCGCGGCTGGAGGATGCCGGGATCGTGGCGGGCTATACCGTGCGGCTCGGCGCCGCCTTCGTCGGCCGGCGGGTGCGCGCGCATATCATGATCAAGACGATGCCCCGCTTCCACCGCGAAGTGGAACAGGCGCTGGGCCGGCTTGCGAGCGTGCAGGCGATCCACGCGATCAGCGGCGAATACGATGTGATCGCCATGCTGGAAACCGAGGACAACGCCCAGCTCAACGAACTGATCGACGATATCGGCCTGCTCGAAGGCGTGGAACGCACGACCACGTCGGTCATCCTGGCGACCAAGCTGGAACGTTGATCCCGTGCGCCAGAAAGGCTCCTTCCCGGCCGGAAGCGGGGTTGGTCGGGCCGCGATCCTTCTGTATCACGGCCACCAGCCTGCTCTGCATTACCGAGGTGTTCCGATGACGCGCGTACCGTTTCTTCCGTTGGCGGGCATCCTGGCCCTGACGGCAGGCACGGCCCACGCGCAGATGGCGCCACAGTACCGCGCGCTGCTGGACAAGACGATCGAATCGGGCAGCGATGCCGAGATCGACACCGTCGCCAAGTTCCTGAAGAAAACCGATCCGGCCGGCGCGGGCGAAGTGGACGCGGCGGTGGATGCCCACCGCGCGCGGACGGCCGAAGCGCAGAAGGAACGGCTGGCGCAGATGGCGATGTTCCAGGGCTGGAAAGGCGAAGGCCAGTTCGGCGCCTCGCAATCCTCCGGCAACGCCGATACGGTGGGCCTGAGCGCCGGGCTGGCGCTGAAGCGCGAAGGCCTGCACTGGCGGCTGGGCCTGCGCAGCCAGGTCGATTACCAGCGCACCAACGGGCAGACCAGCCGCAACCAGCTGCTGCTGGCGTTCGAGCCCGACTACCGCTTCAACGAGCGCCTGTTCCTGTTCGGCCTGACCCAGTACGAGCGCGACCGGTTCGCGGGCTTTTCGGCGCGCACGGCCGTTTCGGGCGGGATCGGCTATCGCCTGATCGCCGATCCGAAGTTCACCCTGGACGTGAAGGCCGGCCCCGCCTGGCGCAAGACCCACTATGTCAGCCAGCCGCTCGAAAACGTGGTGACCGGGCTGGGCGCGGTCAACGCCAAATGGAAGCTGTCGCGCGCGGTCTCGCTGACCGAGGACGCCAGCGCGCTGAGCGGCGCGCAGAACACCAACGTCACCTCGCTGACATCGCTCAGCGCCAGGCTCAACGGCGCCCTGTCCGCACGCACGTCCTATCAGGTGACCTACAACAGCAACCCGCCCGATACCTACAAGACGCTGGACACGATCACCCGCTTCACGCTGGTTTACGGCTTCTGAGCGCGGGCGGCCGGATCAATCCGGAATACGCAGCAGCTTCTCGCGCGAAGTTGCGCCGCGCAACAGCACAACTTTGGAAGCGGCGACGCCCAACGCCGCCGCTACGAGGTCGATCACCGCGCCAGTCGCCTTGCCGTCCTCCGGCTTGGCGCGCACTTTCACCAGCACGCGCCCGTCCGCGATCTCGACGCCTTCGGTCTTCGCGCCGGGCGTGACGCGCACCGCCAGCCGCCCTTCCGCATCGGCCAGCGCGCGCAAGGCCGCCGGCGGGGGCAGTTCAACCCTGGGCCGCGCCATCGAGCGCCGCCTTGTGGCGCTGGCCGTTGCGGACATAGTGGTCCACGCCCAGTTGCATGTCCGCCAGCGCCGCCTCGGTCAGATCGCGCATGAACGCGGCGGGGCGACCGCCCCAGAGCTGGCGCGCGCCGATGCGCTTGCCCGGCGTGAGCATCGCGCCGGCCGCGAGCATCCCGTCGCTTTCCACATGCGCGCCGTTCATCACGATCGCGCCCAGCCCCACGAAAGCGCGGTCTTCCAGCGTGCAGCCGTGGATCATCGCCATGTGGCCCACCAGCACATCCTCGCCGATGATCGTCGGGAAGCCGGCCGGATGGCGCGGATCGGGGCTATCGCAGTGGATCACCGTGCCGTCCTGGATATTGCTGCGCGCGCCAATGCGGATCGCGTTCACGTCCCCCCGCAGCACGCAGTTGTACCAGATCGACGCTTCCGGCCCGATCTCGACATCGCCGATGATCCGGCACCCCGGCGCGATGAACGCGGTTTCGTGGATGCGCGGCACCTTCCCGTCGAGCGAGAGGATCGTCGCATCGGGGTATCGCGCGCGCGGATCGGCGGTCATTTCCATCACACTCCCAGCAGATTGTCCCATCGGATATGCGGCAGGATCGAGGCATAGTCGTCCTGCCAAGGTTCGTCGCCCGGCGGCGCGTGCAGCGGCGTCCACGGCAGGTCGGGCCGGCGCACGGCGAGCCGCTCCAACCGCGCCCGATCCGGCGCGAGCGCTACCCAGTACGACGGGGTGAACCCGTCGCTATGCCGGCCGCTGTCGTCGCGCAGCCACGCCGTCCAGCCCTGCGCGCGGGCGATGCCGGCCACTACGGGCCGCAGATCGAGATAGCGGTTGGAAATATGCAGGATCAGCACGCCATCGGGCGCGAGCACGCGGCCATAGACCGCCAGCGCCTCGCGCGTGAGCAGGTGGAGCGGGATCGAATCCGACGAGAACGCGTCCACCACCAGCACGTCGAAGCTGCCCGGCGGCGTCTTCGCCAGTTCCAGCCGCGCATCGCCGATCCGGATCGCGGCATCGGGCGCGCAGGAATCGAGGAAGGTGAAGCGGTGCTGCGGCCGCGACAGCGCCACCACCGCCGGATCGATCTCGAAGAACGTCCAGCGCTGCCCCGGCCGCTTGTAGCAGGCGAGCGTCGCCGTCCCCAGCCCGACCACGCCCACGCGCGCCCGATCGCCGGCCGCGGTCAGCGCCAGCGCGACGCCCGAGGTCGGACCATAGTACGACGTCGGGCGCAGCCGGCGCGCGGCATCGGTATATTGCGTGCCGTGCAGCGTGGTGCCGTGGGTGAGATAGCGTTCGTGCCGGCGCGCGCTTTCGGTGATTGTGTAGATGCCGAAATAGCTGCGCGTGCGGTTGCCCGAAAGGCTGCGGTCGAGCGTTTCCTCCGCCCCCCGGCCCACCATCATCGCCAGCAGCACCAGCACGAACGCCCAGCGCCGCGCGAACACGATCACCCCGCAGGCGGCGATCGCCAGCGCGGCCATCAACACCAGCAGGGCATCGCGCCGCGGATCGAGGCCGCTCATCGACCAGCCCAGCGCGAAGGCGGCGATCACCACCACCAGCACCCCGCCCTGCCGCACGCGCGGCGGAATGTCCTCGATGCCCGACCAGTCGAGCAGCGGCACGCGCGGCAGCAGCGCGGCGGCGGCCAGCACCAGCAGCGGATGCTCCCACACCCAGTCGAACACCAGCGGCGCGATCAACGCGCAGAACACCCCGCCCAGCGCGCCGCCGGCGCTCATCACCAGATAGAAGAAGGTCAGCCGTTCCGGCTCGGGACGCAGCGCATAGAGCCGGGCGTGGAGCGCCACCGCCACCACGAACAGCAGCGCCACGGCCGCGCCGGCCTGTGCCATGGTGCCCGACGAGCGCGAGCTGACCGCCATCCCGCCCGCCAGCACCACCACCAGCGGCGCGGCGCGCAGGATCGCGCCCGCCAGCGCGCGGCTCTCCGCGAAGGCGATGCTGAAGCTCAGCAGGTACAGCCCCAGCGGGATCACCCACAGCAGCGGCATCGCGAAAATGTCGGTGGTGAGGAACGTGGTGGTCGAAAGCATCAGCCCCGAAGGCACGGCGGCGAGCGCCAGCCACAGCGCCACGCGCCGCGCCAGGATCGGATCACCCACCGGCACTGCCACGCCCGGCGCGCCGGCCGTGCCCTGCCGCACGGCGGCGCAGGCCGCGACCAGCGCGATCAGCAACGCGTAGCCCGCGCTCCAGCCCCAGCCCTGCGCCTTCAGCGGCAGCAGCGGCTCCACCAGCAGCGGATAGCAGATCAGCCCGGCGAAGCTGCCGAGATTGGAGGCGGCATAGAGCGCGTAAGGGTTGCCCGCAGCGGGATCGGCGGCGAACCAGCGCTGCATCAGCGGCGCCTGCGCGGAAACGAGGAAGAACACCGGCCCGATCGAGACCGCGAACAGCGCGGGCACCCACAGCGGTTCCCACCCCCGCGCGGGCGGCGGCAGATCGGCCAGCCGCACAGGCAAGGTCAGCACGGCCAGCGCCAGCAACGCGAGATGGATCGCGGCCTGCCGGCGGATCGGGAAGCGGCCGAGCCAGTGGGCATAGGCATAGCCGCCCAGCAGCAACGCCTGATAGACCAGCATCGCGCTGTTCCACACGTTCGGCGCGCCGCCCAGGCGCGGCAGCGCGGCGCGCGCCACCATCGGCTGGATCAGGAACAGCAGGAAGCTGCCGACCAGGATGGTGATGACGAAGCGCGTCCGGCTGGCTCGATCCGTCATGGTCCCTCCCGCACGATCAGGGGCGCTGGATGCGGTAGAGAACGTGACGGCGCAAGGGGTCGTTCGCCGACAGCGCGGGATGATCGAAATCGCGCGCGGGGTCATGCCGCATCCCGATCCTCTGCATCAGAGCCCGGCTGCGCGTGTTGCCGGTCGCTGTGATTGCCACGACCGACGGGCACGCGGTATTGCGCCAGGCCCAGGCCAGCACCGCTTCTGCCGCTTCGCGCGCCAGGCCCTGCCCCCATAAATCCGGCGCGATGGTCCAGCCGATCTCCGTTTCCCCCTCGATCGGCGGTGTTCCGGGCTTCAAGCCACACCAGCCGGCCATGCGGCCAAGCGTGCGCGGTTCGAGAGCCCAGAAGCAAAACCCGTGGCTTTCCTGATAGCCGTTCTGGCGCACGATCACGTCCGCTGAATCCGCAAGGGTCGGCGCGGCGCCCAGCGTGGCGCGCACGCGGGGCTCGTTGCACAAGGCATGGTGCCACGCCGCATCGTCGGCCTGCCAACGCCGCAGCACCAGCCGTTCGGTTTCAATCACCCGCCGCGCCCGGATCGCGCATCCCATTGTGCGCGCGTGATCGAATAGACGATGATTCGCCCGCTCACCGGATCGAAATCACCATTGGCGAAATCCAGGTCGGCGCGCCGCTCCATGCCCAGCCGGCGCATCAGGCCCCAGCTCGCGGCATTGCCCTCGACCGTCAGCGCAACGATATGCGGCGCGCCAAAATGCTCGAACCCGGCGGCCATGGCGGTCTCGGCCGCTTCGCGCGCATAGCCCTGCCCCCAGGCATCCTCGCGCAGGCGCCAGCCGATCTCGAAGTCCCCCAGCGGCCCGCCCGCCTGGTTGCACTTCTTCAACCCGCAGAACCCCAGGATCGCGCCATCGGCCTTGCGCTCCACCACCCAGAACGTGTGGCCGTGTTCGCGCGCGTAGCCTTCCAGCCGCTCCCGCGCCCCGCCCTCGGCCGCCTGGTCCATCACGCCGCCCAGCCAGCGCATGACGGCGGGCGTGTTGGTTCCCGCGAAGAACGGCGGCCAGTCTTCCCCGCGCCAGTCGCGCAGGACCAGTCGCGGCGTTTCGATCCGGAATTCAGCCATTCAGCAGCCGCGCGGCATGGGCGGCGTGGTAGGTCAGCACGCCCGAACAGCCCGCGCGCTTGAACGCCAGCAGCGTTTCCAGCACCATGGCGTCACGGTCCGCCGCGCCGGCCGCCACCGCCGCCTCGATCATCGCGTATTCGCCCGAGACCTGGTAGGCGAAGACCGGCACGCCGAAGGCTTCCTTCACCCGCACCGCGATATCGAGATAGGGCAGGCCGGGCTTGACCATGACCGTGTCCGCGCCCTCGGCCAGGTCCATCTCCACCTCGCGCAGCGCTTCCTCGGCATTGCCGGGGTCCATCTGGTAGGTCTTCTTGTCGCCCTTGAGCAGCCCGCGCGATCCAACCGCGTCGCGGAACGGGCCATAGAACGCCGAAGCATATTTGGCGGCATAGGACATGATCTGCACGTTCACGTGCCCGGCATCCTCCAGCGCCTGCCGGATCGCGCCGATGCGGCCGTCCATCATGTCGGAGGGGGCGATGATGTCCGCGCCGGCCGCCGCCTGGTTGAGGCTCTGCCCCACCAGCACCTCGACCGTGGCATCGTTGAGGACATAGCCTTCGCCGTCGATCAGCCCGTCCTGCCCGTGGCTGGTATAGGGATCGAGCGCGACGTCGGTGAGCACGCCGATCGCATCGCCACAGGCATCCTTGATCGCGCGGGTGGCGCGGCACATCAGGTTGTCGGGATTGAGTGCCTCGCCCCCGTCCGCGCTGCGGCGTTCGGGCTGGGTGTAGGGAAACAGCGCCAGGCAGGGAATGCCCAGCGCCACCGCTTCCTTCGCCCGCGCGACGATGCCGTCCACCGACCAGCGCGAAACGCCGGGCAGCGCGCCGATCGGGTCTTCCACGCCCGTGCCCTCGGCCACGAACAGCGGCCAGATCAGGTCGGCCGGAGTCACGAGCACTTCACGGTGCAGCGCACGGCTCCAGGCGGTGGCGCGGGTGCGGCGCAGACGGGTCATGGGATAGCTGGTCATGCCAGCCTTCCTAGGACTTTCACGCGCCGGTGCAATGGGTAGCGACAGGCCGGGACGAATTGCCCCACCCACATCGCCATCGGCTCTAGTGCGCGCGGGAAAGTCCCGGCTTCAGCGCCAGAACCTGCCGCAGCCGGGCCTTGTAGGCGGCGAGCTGGCCGGCATCGACCGCCTGGCGGTGGACCACGAAGCGGACCGACATCGGATCGACCGTCTGGCCGTTGCGATAGAGTTCGTAGTGCAGGTGCGGGCCGGTCGAGAGGCCGCTGGAGCCGACATAGCCGATTACCTGCCCGCGCCGGACCTGCATCCCCGGCGAAACCGCGATGCGGCTCATGTGGCCATAGCCGGTGCCGATGCCGCCGCCATGTTCCAGCCGCACGTAATTGCCGTGGCCGCCATGCCAGCCGGTATAGCTCACCGTGCCGTCGGTCACGGCATAGACCGGCGATCCCCAGGCGGCGCCGAAATCGATGCCGGCGTGCATCCGGGTGAAGCCCAGGATCGGATGGCGGCGCAGGCCATAGCCCGAGGTGATCCGCCCGGCCACCGGCGCGCCGAGCATGGCCGAATCGCTGGTTTCCCCGCCGGTCATGCCGTCGAGCGAGAGAAAGCCGCCGTCCGGCCCCCAGCGCAGCAGTTGCACGCGCGGCTTGCCGTCGCGCGTCACGCCGGCATAGATCAGGTCGCCCGGCTGGCTTTGCCCGTCGGCGGTGCGCCGGTCGGTAAAGACAAGGTCGAACTCGTCGGTGGGCGCGATATCCTCGAACGAAAGGTACTGGTCGATCGTGCGCAGGTAATCCTGCACCGTGCTGGGCGGCGCGCCGGCGGCACGGGCCGAACGGTAGAGGCTGGTCCCCACGATCCCGCGAATGCGCAGCGGGCTGCTGTCCACCGCGATCGGCATTTTCGCCAGCACCAGCCCGGCGCCTTCGCGGCGGATCGCCAGCGCCAGATCAAAGCGCGGGCGGAAGCCGATCGCCTGCAGCGGGCGCGGCTCGGACGGGCCGCCGCGCGGCCCCAGCGTGATGTCGAAGCGCGTGCCCGGCGCGATTGCCGCCGTTCCGGCCGCATCGGCCACCAGCGCGGCGACGCGGTCGGCGTCGCCCGTGGCCACGCCCGCGCGTTGCAGCATCCGGCCCAGCGTGTCGCTTTCGCCCAGAGTCGCGGCAAGCTGGATCACGGGGCGTTCAGGGGCCGAATCGAGGCGGATGACCGCCTCGGTCGCGGCAAAATGGCGGCCATTGCCCGCGCCCGCCGCGAACGGGCGGATCGCCTGCGCGCGAAATTCGGCCCGCGCGGTATCGTCGAGCGTGACCAGCGGCGCGGCCGAAAGCGGGGCGAAGCTGGGCCAGAACAGCAATGCGGCAAAGGCAAGCCCCAGCATCGTGCCCAGCCCGCGAAACCAGCGGGCGCTGCCGATGTCCTCGGCCAGATCGGGCGTCAGGTCGTGCGCGCGGGTCCAGCGCTCCACGCGCCGGCACAGATCGTTCCAGCGCCGGGCAAGGCCGGGGAAGCGCGAAGGAGATGGCCGCAAGGCCGAAGCCGGGCGCGTTGGTGTGGACGGTTGCTCGGAAACGGGCGCCGCTACGCTCGCGGGCGGAACAGGCGCAAGGGGGCGCGCGCGGCCGAACACCACGTTCCCCGACCCTGCCAGTCCCTCGCGCGGACCGAACACTCCGGCTGCTCCTTTCCTGCGCCCGGCCGCGATCAATCCGCCGGGAAAGTTCGCCTCAGCCCTGCACCTTCAAGGTAAAGACCGCGTTAAACTCTCGTCGGGCGCGGATCATCGGCGGCGGATTATCTGGCAGGGCAGGGATACCGGTTGCGGAACAGGTCTGCCACCGCCGTCGCCACCGTGGTCTGGCCGCGCGCGCCGACCGGGTAAGTCCGCATCTGGCCGATCACGTCGTCGCTGTTGAACGGCGCGCGACCCGCGGGCGGGCAACTGCTGGGGCGGCCGGCGGCCTGTTCACCGCGCAGGCGCGCGCGATAGGCCTGCGCAGCCCCGGTCACTTCACCCTTGAGCAGCGAATAATCCGAAGACATCAGCGCCAGCGGCCCCCTCGCGCGCAACGCATCGGCCTTGGACAGAAACGTGGCGACGGTCATGTCCCCGGGCGCGGCCGTCAGCGGCATGGCAAGGCACAGCAGGCCGGCTGCGGCGGCAATGGCGATTGGCTTCATGGCTCCCGTCCCTTCGTTGTGCGGCCGCCTCATCGGGTTCGGCGCAAATCGTCGGCCCGGACGGTAGTCACTGGCGCGCGACTTGGCTATTCCTTCGCGCAACGACGGGGGCAGCATGAACGAGAAAGTGCCGGCAAGCGCGGCGGGCGATGGCCATACGCACGAAACCGCGTGCCTGAACTGCGGAACCACGCTGGTCGGCAGCCATTGCCACGCCTGCGGGCAGGCGGCGCATGTCCACCGCACGCTGGGCGCGTTCTTTCACGATCTGCTGCACGGCGTTTTCCATTTCGAGGGCAGGATCTGGCGCACGCTGCCGATGCTGGCCTGGCGGCCGGGCGATCTCACCCGCCGCTATGTCGCGGGCGAGCGCGCGCGCTTCGTCTCGCCGCTGGCGCTGTTCCTGTTCGCCGTGTTCCTGATGTTCGCGGTGATGAAGCAAACCGCCGGAGAGATCACGCCACAGACGACGATCGACGCCGACGGCAAGGCGCAGGTCGTCGGCAACGGCGAGATCAACTCCGTTTCCAGCGACGTGCCGGTGATCGACCACGCGTTGCGGAAGTTCAAGGCCAACCCCGGCCTGGCGCTCTACAAGGTGCAGACTTACGCCTACAAGTACAGCTGGCTGCTGATCCCGATCTCGGTGCCGTTCGTGTGGCTGCTGTTTCCGTTCAGCCGGCGCTTCCACCTCTACGACCACACCGTGTTCGTGACCTATTCGATCAGTTTCATGACCATTCTGGCCACGGTGCTGATGCTGGCCAGCCTGGCGCATCTGCCGGGGCTGGCAATCGTGGCGCTGCTGGTGCCGCCGCTCCACCTCTACCGGCAGGTGCGCGGAGCCTATGGCGTTTCGCGTTTCGGCGCGCTGTGGCGCACGCTGGCGCTCGGCATCGTCGCCTTTGCCGCGCTGGTGCTGTTCGCCCTGTTCGTTCTGGCCGAAACCGGCGCCTGAGCCTTTCCGAAGCGCGGCGTCAGCAATCGAGCACGTAAGGCCCGATCCCGCGCGCTTCCAGCGCGGCATGGGCATCGGCGGCGCGCGCCAGCGGGAACCGCCCGCCGATCGCCAGCGGCAACGCGCCCGCAGCCATGGCACCGAACAGCGCGGCCGATGCCGCGACCAGCTTCTCGCGCGTGCCGACATAGGCCCAGAGGAACGGCCGCGTCAGCGAAAGCGACTTCGCGCCCAGCCGGGAAATGTCGAGCGGCGGGATAGTGCCCGAGGCCTGCCCGTAGTTGACCAGATGCCCGCGCGTCGCCAGCACCGCCAGCGATCCGTCGAAGGTATCCTTGCCCACCGCGTCATAGGCCACTTCCACGCCCGCGCCGCCGGTCAGCTCCATGACGCGCGCGACCACGTCCTCCTCGCGATAGCGGATCACCGCATCGCACCCGGCAGCCTGCGCCAGCGCGACCTTCTCGTCCGATCCGGCGGTGCCGATCACAGTTGCGCCGCGCAACTTCGCCACGCGCGCGACAAGCTGGCCCACGCCGCCGCCCGCCGCCTGCACCAGCACGTTCGCGCCGGGCGAGACGGGGTGGACATCGGCGACCAGCGCCTGCGCGGTCAGGCCCTTCAGATACCACGCCGCCGCCACGGCATCGTCAACGCTGTCGGGCACGGGCACCGCCAGCGCGGCATCGACCACGCGGGCGCGGGCATAGCCGCCGTACGTACGCTCGATATAGGCCACGCGGTCGCCAGGCGCGAAACCGGTCACGCCCTCGCCCGTGGCCTCCACCACGCCCACGCCTTCCAGCCCCGGAATGCCCGGCAGCGCCAGCGTGCGGTACGATCCCGAACGGACGTAGATGTCGTGGAAATTCACGCCGGCGGCGGTCTGCCGGATCAGCAGTTCACCCGGACCAGGTGGCGGAAGCGGTACCTCCTCCAGCACCAGGGCCTCGGGGCCGCCATAGGCGCGGATCACGATCGCTTCGGTGGTCTGGGTCATGAAAGGAGCCTCGCCATGGGAAGGGAAGGATTTGACAGTTCCCGCTCGTCCCGAGCTTGTCGAAGGACGCGCGATACGGCCGCCCACCGCGATGGATGGGACGGGGAGTTCCGTTGGCGCGCGTGCTTCGACAAGCTCAGGCCGAACGGGGAGTTGGTCTTTGGATCCAAGGCGTGAGAACGGTGGAGCGTGTCCGCCCTCTCACGCTCCCTGCGGCTGCACCCCCGCACCGCCGCCCGAGAAGCGGCGTCCCGCGCGCGGCACGGCCGAACCCTGCGCCGCGGCCGGGCGATAGCTGCCGGCCGGCGCGTCGGGCCGATCGATCTTACCGGTTTCGAGCAGCACCTTGATCTCGTCGCCGGTCAGCGTCTCGTATTCGAGCAGCGCGTTGGCGAGCAGGTGGAGCTTGTCCTCGTTGGTCTTGAGAATATCGACCGCGCGGGCATGCGCGCCATCGACCAGACCGCGAATTTCGCTGTCGATCAGCTTGTTGGTCTCGTCCGACATCATCGTGCGCTGGGTGCCACCCATGCCGAGATAGCCTTCCTGGCTCTCTTCGTACTGCAGCGGCCCCAGCTTGTCCGACATGCCCCACTTGGTGACCATGCTACGCGCCAGCGAGGTGGCGTACTGGATGTCCGACGAGGCACCCGAGGAGACCTTGTCGTAGCCGAAGATGATCTCCTCGGCCACGCGGCCACCCATCGAGACCGAGAGGTTCGCGTGCATCTTGTCGCGGTGGTACGAGTACGAATCGCGCTCGGGCAGGCGCATGACCATGCCCAAGGCACGGCCGCGCGGGATGATCGTGGCCTTGTGGATCGGGTCGCTGGCCGGCTCGTTGACCGAGACGATGGCGTGGCCGGCCTCGTGATAGGCGGTCATCTTCTTCTCGTCGTCGGTCATGACCATGCTGCGGCGCTCTGCGCCCATCATGACCTTGTCCTTGGCGTCCTCGAATTCCTGCATGGCGACAAGGCGCTTGTTGCGCCGCGCGGCCAGCAGCGCCGCCTCGTTGACGAGGTTGGCGAGGTCCGCACCCGAGAAGCCCGGCGTGCCGCGTGCGATCACGCGGGCGTTGACGTCGGGCGCCAGCGGCACCTTCTTCATGTGGACCGAGAGGATCTTCTCGCGGCCCTCGATATCGGGGATCGGCACAACCACCTGACGGTCAAAACGGCCCGGGCGCAGCAGCGCCGGATCGAGCACGTCGGGTCGGTTGGTGGCGGCAATGATGATGATGCCCTCGTTCGCCTCGAACCCGTCCATCTCGACCAGAAGCTGGTTCAGCGTCTGCTCGCGCTCGTCGTTCGAATTGCCGAGGCCATGGCCGCGATGGCGGCCGACCGCGTCGATTTCATCGATGAACACGATGCACGGCGCGTTCTTCTTGGCCTGTTCGAACATGTCGCGCACGCGGCTGGCGCCGACGCCGACGAACATCTCGACGAAGTCCGAGCCCGAAATGGTGAAGAACGGCACGCCCGCCTCGCCCGCGATGGCGCGGGCCAGCAGGGTCTTGCCGGTGCCGGGCGAGCCGACCAGCAGCGCGCCCTTGGGAATCTGGCCGCCGAGCTTGGAAAAGCGGCTGGGATCGCGCAGGAATTCGACGATTTCCTGCAGTTCCTCGCGCGCCTCGTCGATGCCGGCCACGTCATCGAAGGTGACCCGGCCCGAACGCTCGGTCAGCATCTTGGCCTTGGACTTGCCGAAGCCCATCGCGCCCGATCCGCCGCCCTTCTGCACCTGGCGCAGCGCGAAGAACGCCACGCCCAGGATCAGCAGGAACGGCAGCGACTGGGCCAGGATATAGAGCAGCAGGTTGGGTTCTTCCTGCGCCTTGCCGGCATATTGCACGCCGTTGTCCTGCAACAGCTTGGGCAGGTCGTTGTCGCCCGGAACCGGGATGGTCGCGAACTGCTGGTCGTTCTTGAGCGTGCCGGTGATGCGGTCCTGCCCGATCTGCACCTCGCGCACCGCGCCTTCGGCCACACGCGCGCGGAAATCGGAATAGCGGATCAGCGTGCCGCCGCTGTCCGTCCGCGCGCCGAACATCGACACCACGAGCAGGAGCGCCAGGAAAATGCCGCCCCAGACAAGGAGGCTCTTGATCCACGGATTACCCTGCGGCTGGTCGTCGTTCATCGCAATGCCTTCGAATGGGCGGACTCGTCCCGCCTGCGCTCCCGTCAATGTAGGAGCGCGAGGGTGAATAGCAATATAACCGAAGGTCCGAATTTCCGGTAGCCGCCCGCCCGCCCTTCGTCGCCGGGCTTACTGCGAAGGCTGCAGCTTGGTGTTCAGCACCCAGCCCACGTTGTCGTTCTCGTCGGCCACTTCCCACCACAGGCCCTGCTTGTTGCCGGTGGGGAACACGATCGAGCCGGGAGGCAACGTGCGGACGACCGCGCCGCCCGCCGCCGGCGTGCGGCGCATCGTAACCGGGGCGAACGCGGTGAAGCTGCGCGTCGGCGCGGCCTCGGCCGTTCCCGCGGACCCCGCTTGAACGCCGCCCAGTTCGGTCACCAGCTTGCTGTACGCATCGATGAACGCCAGCGTGACGATCCGGCCGATGTCGGTGTTGTCGTACCCGCCACCGACCACGCCCGCGCCCACGCCGCCGAAGAACCCGCCGCCCGCGCCGAAGCTGATATCGTTCTTCGCGGCATAGCCTTCGACCGTGGCGATGGTTTCGGTGGTGCGGACATTGGTGACCGACAGAACCGTGTTGGCTTCGAGCTTGCGGCTCTTGATCCCGCCCAGCAGGCCGCCGACCGCCCCGCCGAACAGGCCGCCGACCGCGCCGGCCGCGCCGCTGCCCTGCGAATTGCGGTTAGCGCCCTGCACTTCGGCGACCAGCACATAGTCCGCCGCACGGATCTGGTTCTGGCCGACGTTCGATCCGCGCTGGTGGCCCAGGTTGGCGCCGATGTCGCGCTCGCGCTGCGCCGCGCTCAACCCGGTGCCGCGATCGACCAGGTTGAAGCAGCCCGAACGCTGCACGATCACTTTCAGCAGCTTCTGCGGCGGCGCCAGATTGTACTGCGTCCAGCCATAGGGATCATCGCCATCGACGATCGAGATCGTGCCAAGCTTGCGCGCGCAATGCGGCACGTCGTTCGCCGCCTGCCGCTGAAGCTGCTCGGCATTGGACGGCTTGGCCTGCTTCGGCTCGGCATAGGCGGGCGTCGTCAGCAACGACAGCAGGACAACGGACGGAATCAGCTTGTTCATCGAAGGCCCCCGAATCGGAAATCGCAACATGGCCGGTTCATGGACGAAGCAGACCCGCCGATGCTGTGACGCAGATTACTCTCCGTGAACCCGGAATGGCAATTCTCCTTGCGGGAGAGTCATTTATCCCCGCCGCGATGCGGCGCGGCGCGGGTGAAGCGCCATTCCGCGCCCCGGCCTTCGCCGCGCACGCCGGCCAGCGTGGCGATGCCGCCCGCCGCCAGCGCATCGTGCCACCGCGCCAGTTCCGGTCCGCGCGGCTGGCCTGCGCCCAGCTCCGCGACGATCCGTTCCAGCGCGCGCAAGGCCACCGCGCGCGGGACCGCCATCGCCCAGACCAGCCCGTCCGCATCCCGCCGGGCGGAGGCGAAGGCGCGCTCCGCCATCCATTCGATCGCCGCATCGGCATCGGCCAGATGCGCCATGCTGTCGGTCAGCCCGTCGATGTCCAGCCCTCCGCCCGAGGCCAGGGCATCGCGCACGCGCACCCGTTCGAAGCGGGGATCGCGGTTCGAGGGATCATCGGCGGGCGTGATTCCGGCGGCAGCGACCAGCGTGGCAAGCTCCGCCCGGCGCCAGCCGAGCAGCGGACGCAGCAGCGGCAGGTCGGGATGGCCCGGCACCGCGGCGCGGACGCGCATTCCGGCCAGGCCGCGCACGCCCGCCCCCCGGTTCAACCGCATGACAAAGGTTTCGGCCTGATCGTCGGCATGGTGCGCGGTGACCAGCGCGCCCAGCCCCTCGGCCCGCAGCCAGTCCCCCAGCGCCGCATAGCGCGCCGTCCGCGCCCGTGCCTGCACCCCCGCGCCGCCCGGCAGCGCCAGGGTGATCGTGCGATGGACGATGCCGCGTTCCCGGCACAGCCGGGCGACCATCCCGGCTTCGCCCGCGCTTTCGGCGCGCAGACCGTGATCGACCGTGGCGACCGCGAAACGCCCCGGCAGCACCGCGCAGGCCAGCAGCATCAGGGCCAGACTGTCCGGTCCGCCCGAAACCGCGAGCCCGACGGGCGTCGCTTCGGGCCAGAGCCGCTCCCAGACGCCCGAAAAGCGGGTCAGCGCCGCGTCAATCGCACTTCACCCCCCGCGTGGCGGCCTCGTACTGCGTCTTGAGCCGGCCTTCGACATCCTGCGGATAGGTCGCGCGGAATTCCTGGAACGCGCCGCAGGCCCGCTTGGTATCCTTGATCCGCGTCATCGCCACGCCCAGGTAGAGCAGGCTGTCAGACGCGCGATCGCCCTTCTTGTCGGCCAGGTAGTTCTGCAGGAAGAACTGCGCCGCCGTGCCCGGCTTGCCATCGTCCAGCCAGGCGCGGCCCAGCAGGTTGCGGGCATAGCTGATCCGCTTGTGGCGCGGATACTGGTCCACCACCTTCTGCAGCTGCTGCGCCGCTTCCGGATAGAACTTCGCTTCCCACAGGCGATAGCCGTAAAGGTATTCGTCCTCGCCCGCATCGTTGGACTTGGGCTTTTCGATTGCCCGCACTGCCGCGACGCGATCGGCCGACGGAGTCGCTGGCGTCGGGGTCGCCGAAGGAGCGGGCGCGGCGGCCGGTTTGGCGGCGGGCTTTGTCGTCACGGGCGGGAGGGTAATCGCACCTGCCGGCGTTGCCGGCGTCGATGCCGCCGCTTCCGGTGCCGCGCTGGGTGCGGGGGCCGGCTCCAGCGCGGTCAGGCGCGCTTCCAGCTTGCCCATCCGGTTCTGGTTTTCCTCGGTCTGGGCGGTCAGGCGCTGCAACTGCTGCTCCACCGCGTCCATGCGGCTGAGCAGGTCCGTCACCGCGCCGGCGGCGGGCGTGCCGACGGCAGCGGGAGCGGGCGTGGCGGCGGCGGTGATCTCCGGCGCGAAGGTCTTGCCCGCGCCATCGGGGAACACCTTGCGCTGGACCGCGCGCAATTCCGTCTCGACGCGCTTGAGCCGATTTTCGACCGTCTCCTGCGCCTGCGCGACGGCAACGGTCGGCACCACGGCAGCCAGCGTGAGCAAGGCCAGCGCCACCAGCGAACCACGGCTGCGGAACTTCGTCTTCATCGTCACTCCCGTCTGTCCGCCCGGCCACGTGCCGGGAAAACGCGCGTGTCACGCGCAACAACCCCCTGCGGATGGCGTCACGCCGCCAGAACGCGGCCCGCCGTCATCGCGTGTTGCCTCAGGCCGCTCTCGAAGTCGAGCGGGTCCGCGCAATCAAGGGGTGGGTAACACCGCCGGAGACGCGGCAGCGGCGGCCGGCGTTTCGGCCGGCACGATCGCGGCGGGCACCCCGCGCTCCGCCCGGCCGTTGCCCGCCGCAGGGCGCGGCGGCGATGCCGGGGCCGGGGCCTGTTGCGCGGCCGGAGGAGGCGGCGCGGCGCGGGCCAGCAGCGCCGCGGCGGAAACCGGCACGTCCTTCACGATGCGCTGCGTATCGGCGATGCGGGGCACCGGTTTCCCGCCCACCGTAATCGCCAGGGCGTCGGGCCGGGCGGTCCACAGCCTGGGCTCCTGCACTCCGGCGGGAATGGTCCAGCTTTCGCCCTTGGCCAGCTGCTTCTGCAACAGCTGCGCGCCCGCACCATCGTAGAACTTGACCCAGATGCCATCGTCCAGCGCGGTGAACACGACCGGCGCGGAGGCCGTGGGCGCGGCCGTCACCGGGGCGGTCGGGGCCGGAGCCACCGGCGAGGCTGCGGGAGACGGCCCGACCAGCGGCGGCAGTTCCGCCGCGGGCCAGTACGAGCTGCGCCAGAACACCAGCCCCAGCGCGATGACGATCAGCACCAGAACGCCGGCCAGCCAGCTCAGCAGGCGCGACGGGGTCTTGGCCGGATCGCCCACTTCGAACTGGTGAATTTCGCGCGGGGGAGCGGCCGGTTCCTGCCGGTCCAGTTCGGCGCGCAGGTCGGCCAGGATCGCCTTGTCGTCCAGCCCCACGGCGCGGGCGTAGCTGCGCGCGAAGCCCAGGGCATAGGGCCGGCCGGACAGGGCCGCGTAATCGCCGGCTTCCAGCGATTCGACATGGCGCGTAGTTATCCGCGTGCGCGTGGAAAGATCGCCGACGCTCAGCCCGGCGGCCTCGCGCGCCGCGCGCAGCCGTGCGCCGACAGCCATGTTGCCAGGCAAATTGCCCGCCATGCCGCCGGCCACGGTTTCCCCCGCCTTCGAGGAGGCGGCATTCGCTTCGGCATCCGTGGCGACAAATTCGTTACCGTCGGCTTCGGCCACGGTGCGACTCCCAAATTTTATGCAGGGTTATCCCAATGCGCAGGGCTTCGTTGCAATTGCGCGAAAGTCAACGGTTTTGCGCCACATTGCGGCGGTTCTGGAGACGAATCCCTCCGGTCCAGTTCTATTCGCAATCGATTCCGCGCGCGGCGGCCCATTCCTGCAACGCCGTGCGCATGGATGGAGGCGGTACGGCCAGCCAGGCATCCATCGCGGCACGGATCTCGCTGGTGTCGATCTGGCGAACCAGTTCCTTGATCGGGCCGACGGCCGCCGGCGTGATCGACAGCCGATCGATGCCAAGGCCCAGCAGGGCCAGCGCTTCCAGCCGCCGGCCGCCCATTTCGCCGCACACGGTCACCAGCGTGCCATGCGGCGCGACGGTGGTGACCACGCGGCGCAGGAAGCGCAGGATCGCCGGGCTCAGCCAGTCATAGCGTTCGGCCAGCTTGGGATTGGCGCGGTCCGCCGCGAACAGGAATTGCGTGAGATCGTTGGTGCCGATCGACAGGAACGACAGCCGCGGCGCCAGCACGTCCAGGCATTCGGCCAGCGCCGGCACTTCCAGCATCGCGCCATAGCGCACCGCTTCGGGAACCACCTTCTTCTGCCGGCGCAGGAAGGCGATCTGGCCGTCGAACACCGCCTTTGCCGCATCGAACTCCCACGGTTCGGTGACCATCGGGAACATGACGTTGAGCGTGCGCCCCGCCGCCGCTTCCAGCAGCGCGCGCGCCTGCACCTTGAGCAGCCCGTCCCGCTCCAGCGCGACGCGCAGCGCACGCCAGCCCATCGCGGGGTTTTCCTCGCTTTCGCCATCGTTGTGCCGCAGATAGGGCAGCACCTTGTCGCCGCCGATATCGACCGTGCGGAACACCACCGGGCGATCGCCGGCGGCGTCCAGCACATCGCGGTAGAGCCGCGTCTGCCGCTCGCGCGCGGGCAGCGTGGCGGAAACGAGGAACTGGAATTCGGTGCGGAACAGGCCGATGCCATCGGCCCCGGTCAGGCTGAGCATCGGCGTGTCATCGCGAAGGCCGGCGTTGATCATCACCGTGATCCGCCGGCCATCGCGCGTCACCGGCTCCAGATCGCGCATCGCGGCGTAGGCCTGCTGGCGCTCGCGGTTCCGGGCGAAGCGTCCCTCGAACGCCTCGACCATCGCCGGCGTGGGCCGCACGTCGATCACGCCCTGGTCGGCATCGAGCAGCAGCGGATCGCCTTCGCGCACCATGCCGCGCATGCCCCGGACGCGGCCGATCACCGGAACGCCCATCGCCCGCGCCACGATTACCACGTGCGCGGTGAGCGAGCCTTCCTCCAGGATCACGCCCTTCAGGCGCCGCCGGTCGTATTCCAGCAGTTCTGCGGGGCCGAGATTGCGCGCGATCAGGATGGTATCCCCGCGCAACCCGTGCGACGCCGCCGTGCCGAGCTGGCCCGACACGATGCGCAGCAACCGGTTGGACAGATCCTCCAGATCGTGCATCCGGTCCGCCAGCAGCGCGTCGTCGATCTGGCGCATCCGCATCCGCGTGCGCTGCTGCACGCGCTCGATCGCGGCTTCGGCGGTCAGGCCGGAATCGATCGCCTCGTTGATGCGGCGGCTCCAGCCTTCGTCGTAGGCGAACATCTTGTAGGTCTCGAGCACTTCCTCGTGCTCTCCGCCCACGCCGAATTCGGCCTGCTGGGCCATGCGCTCGATCTGTTCGCGCATCTTGTCGAACGCCAGATAGACGCGCTGCCGCTCGGCCTCGATGTCCTCGGCGACGATATGTTCGATGGTGACGCGCGGCTGGTGGAACACCGCCATGCCCGCGCCCAGCCCCTTGACCAGCGTCAGCCCCTTGAGCCGTTCCGGGCCGGTGAGGTGCGCGGGCACGCCCAGCGTTTCCTCCTCGTCGATCAGCTCGGCGTTGGCGATCAGTTCCGACAGCACCATGGCCACGGTCTGCAGGGCCTCGATCTCGACTTCCTCGTACCGGCGCGGGTCGACGTGCTGGACGCCCAGCACCCCCACCGCCCGTTCGCGCCGCACGATCGGCACGCCGGCAAAGGAATGGAACTTCTCCTCGCCCGTTTCGGGGCGGAACGCGAAGTCCGGATGGGATGCCGCCTCGGCAAGATTCAGCGTTTCCGACCGTTCCGCGATCGTGCCGACCAGACCTTCGCCCACCGCCAGCCGGGTGACGTGGACGGCCGACTGGTTCAGCCCGCGCGTGGCGAACAGTTCGAGCATCCCCTCGCGCAGAAGGTAGATCGAACAAACTTCGCTGTTCAGGCTTTCGCCGATGACCTCCACCACCTGGTTGAGTTTGGCCTGCGCGCCGGCGCGCGAGGCCATGACCTCGTGAAGTGACGTCAGGATAGCGCGGGCGGCGGCAACGGCGGACTGCATGGCCATGGCCTAGCGCAGCACAGCCGGTTTGGAAACGCCGAGCGGCGCCGGTTCAGCATAATTCGTATGCGACGGGATAAGGGAGCGGGCGCCTGCCGCTTCTCCAAGCGAAAGGCCGCCCCTTTCGAGGGCGGCCGGCGCTTTGCGTCAGTGGATTTGCGCGATCTCTTCCTTGATCCGCAACTTTCGCCTCTTGAGGTCCTGCAGGAGGGTATCGTCAGGCACCGGACGGGCCATTTCCTGCTCGATCTGGCGTTCCAGACCGGCGTGTTTCGTCCGCAATGCGCTGATATGCGATGTTTCCATGCGTTTGTCCTCCTTGCGGGGCCTATCCCCGCACGTGGCTTCCTGCTGGCGGGCGTTTCCCGCTTTTGTCGTGTCCCGCGGGACACCCCGCCGGTGATACAATCGCCGACTCTGCGGCGGCTGCGTTGTCATGCTTTCACATTCCCCGTATCTTGCAAGTTAATCCGCGTCGGGATGCTGCGAATACGGGATCGACCGTACGTCGCGGGAAAGGAACCACCCGCCGCGCCACGGAGTGTTAGGGCGTGACCGAAGAGGAAATGCGCAAGCGGCTGGAAGCGTTGCGTCTGGAACACCGCGATCTTGACGCGGCGATCGATGCGCTGACCAACGCCGGCGTGCGCGACCAGTTGCAGATCGCCCGGCTGAAGAAGCGCAAATTGTTGCTGCGCGATCAGATCGCCATTCTCGAAGACTATCTGATCCCTGATATTATAGCCTGAAAAACAATACCCTGCGCCGGGGGAACGGTGCCGCTCCCGTTCGCGCGCCTGTACCGGAACGACACAGAACCATCTTTGAACAGGTCCTTCGCCAAGGCCCTGTTGGCGAGTGCCGGGGCGGCGGATTATGCGGGCTTCATGCCGCTCCTGCCCAGCATTCACCCGCGCATCGTCGAAGCGCTCTACAGCGAGGCCCTCGTCCTGGCCGACATGCTGCGCGAACGCTTCGAAAGGCTGCGCAACGATGCCTCGGCCACCGAAGACGAGCTGCTGCGCGTGCAGTTTTCCTGCGAGGCGCTGCGCACGACGACGCGCGTGATGCATTGCCTGGCCTGGCTGCTCAACCATCGCGCCTATTTCGCGGGCGAGCTTTCCGAACTGCAACTGCGCCGTCACGGCCGGCTGATCGCCAACTATCCCGCCAGCGATGCCGCCGCGCTGGAAATGCTGCCCGGCGACGCGCGCCTGCTGGTCCATGAGAGCGAGCGGCTCTACGAGCGCATTACCCGTCTTGAACGGGCATGGCGGAGCGAGGACGGGCGGAATGCGGGCGGGCAGAACCTCAGCGTCATCGACCGCCTGCGGGAACGCCTGGACGAACGGTTCGCCGGAACGGCGGGCTGAAGCCTCCCGCCCGCGCGAGAGGTTGCGCCACTGGCCCGCAATCCCCATAGCTTGGGGATGAACAGTACCGAAAAGCAGGGCTCGCCCGCCAATACGGCCGTCGATCTGGCCGACAGTTCCACGTGGAACACGGGTGTGGCCGAAGCGCTTGAACCGCTGGTGCGGCGCGTGCTGGCGCCCAATCCCTCGCCCTACACCTTCACCGGCACCGGGACCTACATCATCGGTGCCGGCGACGACGTGGCGGTGATCGATCCGGGTCCGAACGGCACCGGCGTCGCGGGCCATGCCGACACCCGGGGCGATGGCCATGTCGAGGCCATTCTGTCCGCGATTGGCGACGCGCGCCTCGTCGCGATCCTGTGCACGCACACCCATCGCGATCACAGCCCGGCCGCCCATCCCCTGCGCGCCGCGACCGGCGCACCGGTGATCGGCTGCGCGCCGCTGGTGATCGAGGACACGGGGCCGCGCGCGGACGCGGCCTTCGATCCGACCTATCGCCCCGACCGGGTGCTGGAGGACGGCGAAACGCTGTCCGGCACGGGCTGGACGCTGCAAGCGGTCGCTACGCCAGGGCACACCAGCAACCACCTTTGCTATGCGCTGCGCGAAAGCGGGGCGCTGTTCACCGGCGATCACGTGATGGGCTGGTCGACCTCGGTCGTCTCGCCGCCCGATGGCGACATGGCCGCCTACATGGCCAGCCTGCAGAAGCTGCACGATCGCGAGGACAGGGTGTACTATCCCGCGCACGGCCCGGCCATCCCCAATCCGCGCCAGTTCGTGCGCGGCATGCTGGGGCACCGCCGCCAGCGCGAACGCCAGATCGTGACCCTGCTGGAAAGCGCGCCACGGACGATCGAGGATATGGTCGCGGCGATGTACAAGGGGCTAGCCCCCCGGTTGCACGGCGCGGCCGGCCGCTCTGTTCTGGCGCATCTGATCGATCTGGAACGGCAGGGCCGTGTCGCGCGTTCGGGGGACGTATGGACGAGCCTTTCCTGACCACCGACCGACCGACCGTTTCCGGAAGCGGTGCTCCGCCCCCGCACGCATCTTCGCCGCGCGCACCGGCGCTGGCGCGTGTTTCCGCCCTGCCCTGGCTGCTGTTTCTGGTGGTCGCGGTAATCGCGGCCTGGCTGGCGTGGCGGCAGTTCCGCCCGGCGGACATCGGCGACCCGCTCGCCACCTCGCTGATCGCGTTCGAGAAGCAGGACAAGCTCACCGTGTTCAGCGCGCAGCTCGCGCCGGTGGTGTCGAGCGACGATGCGCGGCTGTTCGGGCTGGTGAAATCGAAACAGGTCGCGGTGATTCCGGCGCGCGTCGACTATACCATCGCGCTGGATCAGGTGGGGCGCGACCGGATGAAGTGGGACGCCGCGAACAAGACGCTGTCGGTGCGCCTGCCGCCGCTTACCGTCAGCCGCCCCAACCTCGACGAGGCGCGCGCGCAATACCTGCGCGAAGGGGTGTGGATCACGCGCGACGCGCAGGACAAGCTGACGCGCGACAACACCCGGCTGGCCGAACAGATCGCGGTGGAACAGGCCGGCAACCCGGTGCTGATGAACCTGGCGCGCGGCGCGGCGAAAGAAGCCATCCGGCAGAATCTGGCTATTCCGTTGCAGGTTGCCGGTTACGGCGAAGTCAAGGTCGTGGTACTTTTCGACGGAGAACCGAATCCGGGGTGACGGGCGTCATTGGTCCGCGCGCGCCCTTGTAATATCGGGACGCGCCTGGACTGATCGGAGATCCCCGATGGCTACCGCGTTCCCGCCTCTTTCTGAATCCCGCCCCCTTCCCTATCGCGCCGATCAGGCGTTCTTCGTCCGCATGGCGGCGGGCATCGCCGCGCTGGTCGTGTTCGGCTTCCTGCAATGGTTCGCGCGCGGCTTCGTGCAGCCGGCGCGCGTGCCGTTCTGGGTCCACCTGCACGGCGCGGCCATGGTCGGCTGGCTGGGCCTGATGGTCACGCAGAACCTGCTGGCGGCGGGCGGCAACGCCGCGCTGCACCGTCGCCTGGGCTGGTCCAGCCTGCTGCTGGTCGGCGCGATCGCGGTGCTGGGGCCGCTCACCGTGGTCAAGGCGGTGGAACTGCACCGCGTTCCGCCGTTCTTCACCAATGCCTACATGCTCGCGCTCAGCCTCGGCGAGGTCATGACGTTCGTCGGCCTGTTCGCGGCGGCGATCGCGCTGCGCCGGCGCACGGACTGGCACCGGCGGCTGATGCTGGGCGCGACTGTGATCGTGATGGAGCCGGGGATCGGCCGCATCCTGCCCATGCCGCTGCTGGGCGGTTTCGCCCCCTGGGCCGAACTTTCCGTGCAACTGGGCGTGCTCGCCATTCTCGCCCGGCATGACCGCAAGGTGCTGGGCAGGGTTCATCCGGCCACGTGGTGGAGCGCCGCCGCGCTGGTCGCGGTGCACCTCGCGATCATGGCGCTGGCGGGCTTCGCGCCGTTCGTCGGCTGGGCGGAGGGTATTGCGGCGGGCGGGTACGCCGCCTAAGTCCCCTGCGCGGGCCGGGAGCCTTTCCGCCCGGCCGCCGAAGGGAACCCACGCCGATGACCGCCCAGCCCACCAACCTGTCCGGCCTCGACCTGCGCGCCGAGATCGACCGCCTGCGCAAGGAGCGCAACGCCGTCATCCTGGCGCACTATTACCAGCGGCCGGAAATCCAGGACCTGGCTGATTTCGTCGGCGATTCGCTGGAGCTTTCGCGCAAGGCGGCGGCGACCGACGCGGACGTGATCGCGTTCTGCGGCGTGAAGTTCATGGCCGATACGGCGAAGATCCTCTCGCCCGACAAGATCGTGGTGCTGCCCGATCTCGATGCCGGGTGCAGCCTCGAGGATTCGTGCCCGCCCGACAAGTTCAAGGCCTTCCGCGAGGCGCATCCCGATCACATCGCGCTGACCTACATCAACTGTTCGACCGAGGTGAAGGCGCTGTCCGACGTGATCGTCACCTCGTCCAGCGCGGAAACGATCCTGTCGAAGATCCCGCCCGAACAGAAGATCATCTTCGGCCCGGACCGGCATCTTGGCGGCTATCTCAACCGCAAGTTCGGGCGCGACATGCTGCTGTGGCCGGGAGTGTGCATCGTCCACGAGGCGTTCAGCGAGACCGAGCTGCTCAAGCTGAAGGCGCAGCACCCCGGCGCGCCGATCGCCGCGCATCCGGAATGCCCCCCGCACATCGTGGACCATGCCGACTATGTCGGTTCGACCAGCGGCATCCTGAACTATGCCAAGGCGATGACCGGCGATACGCTGATCGTGGCGACCGAACCGCACATCATCCACCAGATGCAACTGGCGATGCCGGGCAAGACCTTCATCGGCGCGCCGGGGGCGGACGGCAACTGCAACTGCAACATCTGCCCCTACATGGCGCTCAACACGCTGGAGAAGCTCTACCTCGCGCTGCGCGACCTGACGCCGCGCATCGAGATCGACGAGGAGCTGCGCCTTGCCGCGAAGAAAAGCCTCGACGCAATGCTCGACATGGCGGCGGGGACGGTGGGCAAGGGCGACCTGGGCCGGGCGTAAACGTCGCCGGAAGCACTCCATAGCCTGAAGGCTTCCGTCCGATCCGCTTCGTCATTGCGAGCGTAGCGAAGCAATCCGGAGTCCCGCGCGGCTCTGGATGGCCGCGGGGCTTCGCCCCTCGCCATGACGGTTCGAGACGGCGTGATCCCACCCTAGCGGTCGGCCAGCCGGGCCAGCACCAGCGCCGCGCCGACCAGCGCCATGCCCAGCGCATCCGGCCCCGACAGCACTTCGCGGAACGCCAGCCAGCCGACCAGCACCGAAACGATCGGCTGCGTCAGCAGCGCCAGCCCCACCACCAGCGGCGGGAAGTGGCGCAGCGCATAGACCAGCAGGCCCTGCCCGACGATCTGGCTGGCCAACGTCAGGCCGATCAGCGGTCCCCAGTCGTGCGGCCAGAACGGCTCGCCCATCGCCAGGGCGATGCCCGCCACCACCGGGCATCCGGCAAGGCTCGACAGGAACAGCAGCGACCAGCTGCCGAACCGGCCCCGCGCCTGCTGGATCACCAGGATATAGACGACATAGAGCAGGCCGGCGACGATGCAGAACAGATCGCCCGCCAGCGTGCGCGCGCCGATCTCCAGCGATCGGCCCAGCAGAACCACCGCGCCCACCGTGGCCATGACCACGGCCAGCACCTCGATCGCGCGCGGGCGCCGGCGGATCGCCACAAGGCCCCAGATCATCAGGATCACGCTGCCCGAATTGCCGAACAGCGTGGCATTGCCCAATCGCGTGCGCTCGATCCCGATATGCCAGCTGGCAAGGTCGAGCGCGAAGAAGACGCCCGCGATCGTCACCAGTCCCAGCTCGCGGCGGCTGTAGCCGAACAGCGGCTGGCGATTCCACCGCGCGAGCAGGGCCAGCAGCGGCAACGCCAGGAACAGGCGCCAGAAGCCGGCGGAAACCGCCCCCGAATCCGCCACGCGCACGAACAGCGGCCCCAGCGCCAGGGCAATGTTGCCCAGCAGCAGCGCGGCATAGTGCAGCGGCTTCGCGCCGGAATGCGCCACTGTTTCGGGCCGCAACGTTTCGGGCCGGGAAGTTTTCATGCGGATCACTAAAGCCCAAAGTCAGTTGCAAAAGGAAACGCAGGCCCCTTTACTGGTCTTCTTCCCATTCCGGAGATGTCCTGTCCATGCATGATTCCCTGTTCCAGCCGATCACCCTGGGCGCAATCGAGGCGCCGAACCGCATCCTGATGGCCCCGCTGACGCGCGGCCGCGCCGACCCGGGCTTCGTGCCCAACGCGATGATGGCCGAATACTATCGCCAGCGCGCGGGCGCCGGGCTGATCATCAGCGAGGCGACCGGGATCAGCCGCGAAGGGCTGGGCTGGCCCAGCGCGCCGGGCATCTGGAGCGATGCCCAGGTCGAAGGATGGAAGCCGGTGACCGAAGCGGTCCACGCCGCCGGCGGCCGCATCGTCTGCCAGCTCTGGCACATGGGCCGCATCGTCCATCCCGATTTCCTCGACGGCGAACTGCCGGTCTCCTCCTCCGCCACGCGCGCGCCCGGCCATGCCCACACGCCCGGCGGCACCAAGGATTACGTGGTGGCCCGCCCGCTGCGGCTGGACGAGATGCCGCGCATCGTCGACGATTATGGCCGCGCGGCCGAGAACGCGAAACGCGCCGGCTTCGACGGCGTGCAGCTTCACGGCGCCAATGGCTACCTGATCGACCAGTTCCTGCGCGACAAGGCCAACCTGCGCGACGACGATTATGGCGGCTCGCCCGAAAACCGCGTGCGGCTGATGCGCGAAGTGCTGGAACGCCTGATCGCGGTCTGGGGCAAGGATCGCGTTTCGATCCGGCTTTCGCCCAACGGCGATTCGCAGGGCGTGGACGACAGCGATCCCGCCGCGATCTTCAGCGAAGCAGCGCGCACGATCGAGGCGCTGGGCCTTGGCTTCCTCGAACTGCGCCAGCCCGGCCCGAACGGCACCTTCGGCTCCACCGACGTGCCCCAGCAGGACGCGCTGATCCGCGGCCTGTTCACCGGCCCGTTGGTGCTGAACAGCGACTACACCGTCGAGCAGGCCGCCGCCGACGTCGCTGCGGGCCGTTGCGACGCGGTCAGCTTCGGCCGGCCGTTCATCTCCAACCCCGATCTGGTCGAACGCTTCCGCATCGGCGCGGAACTGGCGCCCAACGTCAACGTGCCGCGCAGCTGGTACTTCCCCGGTCCCGAAGGCTATATTGACTACCCCACGCTGGCACAGCAGACGGCGCGGGAAAACGCCTGACAGGAGAAAGCGATGCCCCCCCGTTCCTGGTTGTTCGTCCCGGGCGACAGCGAGAAGAAGCTGTCCAAGGCGCCTGAAACGGGGGCGCACGCGATCATCGTCGATCTGGAGGACGCGGTCGCGCCCGCCGCCAAGGCGGCCGCGCGCGATGTCGCGCGCGGCTGGCTGGAAGCGCGCCGCGCCGCCGATCCGGGAAACGCCGATACCCGGCAGGCCCGGTGGCTGCGGATCAACGCCATCGATACAGGCCTGTGGCGCGAAGACCTTGCCGCGATCATGGCCGGCGCGCCCGATGGCATCGTGCTGCCCAAGACCGAAGGACCGGACCAGGTCCGGCTGGTTTCCACCGAACTCGATGCGCTGGAGCAGCGCCACGGCCTTGCCCCCGGTTCCACGCGCCTGCTGCCGCTGGTGAGCGAAACCGCCAGCGCCGCGCTGACCATCCCCGCCTATGCCGGGCAATCGCTGCCGCGCCTCGCCGGCCTGACCTGGGGCGCGGAAGACCTTTCCGCCGTGCTCGGCGCCACGCGCAAGCGCGATGACGCCGGCCGCTGGACCGATACCTTCCGTTTCGTGCGGGCGCAGACGTTGCTGGCGGCGCACGCGCTGGAAATCTGGCCAGTCGATACGCTGCATGCCGATTTCCGCGACGAAGCCGGCCTGCGCACCGCCGCCGAAACCGCGCGCGCGGATGGATTTGCGGGCATGCTGGCGATTCACCCGGCGCAAGTGCCGGTGATCAACGCGGCCTTCGCGCCCACCGACGCGGAACTGGCCCACGCCCGCGCCATCGTCGATGCTTTCGCCGCCAATCCCGGTGCGGGAACGCTGCAGATCGACGGCCGGATGATCGACCAGCCGCACCTGAAGCAGGCACGGCAGCTGCTGGGCATCGCCTGACCGTTGCGGATCCGGTCAGTTTCCGCCGGAGCGGCTTGGCGACGGCCTGGGTGACGGCTTCGGGGTCGGCTTGACCGCCGGTTTCGCCGTGCTGGCCGGCTTGGGCGTGGCGGAGACGGCAGGCTTTGGTGCGGACGCCGTGGCCCCGGCCGCAGGAGTCGACGCGTCCGGCGTCGCATCGGGGGCAGACTCATCCGCGACCGCGCTCGCATTTGCTACCGGCGCCGCGGCGCCGGCCTTGGCCGCCTCGCCGGGCTTCGGCGCCTGAAGCGGCGCTTCGGCCTGCGACCGGTCGAGATCGATCATCGCGTCGCTGACCGTGCCGGGCAGCACTTCGCCCCCCGCCGCCTGGGCCTTGCCGTTGTCGTTCCCCGCCTTCTTGCCGCACCCCGCCAGCGTGGCGCAGGCAACCAGTGCCAGGGCTACGGAAAGGGTCGGTACTCTGCGCTTCATCGGGCGGTCTCCGGCGGGCATGGCACGTCAAGCCGGGCAAGGAAGTCTCCGGCACGGGCGAGCAATGCCCGATCCCATGCCTCCGGCGCAACCTCCAGCCCCAGATCCTTCATGCTGGTGACGCCGAATTCCTCGATCCCGCAAGGCACGATGCCGCCGAAATGCGCGAGATCGGGGGATAGATTGACGGAAAAGCCGTGCATCGTCACCCAGCGGCGGATGCGCACGCCGATCGCGCCGATCTTGGCTTCGCCGCCGGGCAGGCCGTTCCGCTCCGGGCCATCCACCCAGATGCCGATACGTCCTTCGGCGCGGCGGCCGGCCACGCCGAAATCGGCCAGCGTATCGATCACCCAGCCTTCGAGCGCATGGACGAACCCGCGCACGTCGCGCGCGCGCTTGCGCAGGTCGAGCAGGATATAGCCCACGCGCTGCCCCGGCCCGTGATAGGTATAGCGCCCGCCCCGCCCGGCCTCGACCACTTCGAACCGCGGATCAAGCAGTTCCGCCGGATCGGCGCTGGTGCCGGCGGTATAGACCGGCGGATGCTCCAGCAGCCAGATCAGTTCGGACGCGGTGCCTTCGGCGATCGCGGCGTTGCGCGCCGCCATCGCCTCCAGCGCCACGCGATAGGGCACGGGCGCGCTCTCCACGCGCACTTCGATATCCTGCAAGCCGTTCATGGTGCGTCAGGTGGCCCCGGCAGGGCGCTCTGGCAAGGGCCAAACGCCTTCGAGCGGGCATACGCGCCGGACCTGTTCGCAAGGAAACCGTGGCATTGTGGAATTTGTCCGCGCGGCCTACGGAGAGCGTCCATCGAAAGGGACGCATCGTGATCAGACTGGACAGCAGCGCCGCGTGGGCCTTGGCCACCCGGCTGGTCTCCGCCAACCGCGACGTGCTTGCCGCCATCGCCGGAGTGTTCTTCCTGCTGCCGACGCTGGCCTTCGCCATCCTGGTGCCCGAACCGCAGATTCCCGCAGGCCTCCCCCCGCGCGAGATGATGACTCTGCTGGGCGATGCCTATGGCCGGGCCATGCCTTTCCTGCTGCTGGTGTCCGTGCTGCAGATCACCGGCACGCTGACCGTGCTGGTGGTGATGACCGCGCACGACCGGCCGACCGTGGCGCAGGCGATCCGGCGCGGTTTCGTCATGACCGGTCCCTATCTCCTGGCCCAGCTCCTGATCGGGCTGACTCTGGGCGGGGCATTCGTGCTGTTCGTTTCGCTGATGTCGCTGACCGGCGTCCAGGCGCTGGCCGCCGCCGCCGTGCTGATGATCTTCGCGGTCATGGTCTATTGCGGGTTGCGGGTGATGCTGATCGCCCCGGTCATCGCCACCGAGAACCTGCGCAATCCCGTGGCCGCGATTCGCCGGAGCTGGGCGCTCACGCGCGGCAACACCGCGCGCATCGGGGTGTTCCTGACGCTGGCGGGGCTGGTGTTCTTCGTGATCTATGGCCTGATCATGATGCTGGTGGGCGTGGTGCTGGTGCTGACCACGGGCGGCGAGCTGCAGCGCGCGCTGGGCGCGGCCGTATCCAGCGCGATCACATCGGGGGCGATGGTCTATCTGACGGCGATGCTGGCCGCGATGCATCACCTGCTATCCGGCCCGACCGGACCGGAAATCATCGCCACGTTCGAGTAATTATTCCTTCCAGCCCCACGAAATCACGCAGGGCGGCACGTTCCACAGCTCGAAGCCCTTGTCGATGCGGCGGAAATAGCGCCCCATCAGATCCCGCGCGCGCGCCGTGTACTGATAGACCAGAAAT
The DNA here is from genome assembly GCA_001725355.1 of Novosphingobium sp. SCN 66-18. Lineage (GTDB taxonomy): Bacteria > Pseudomonadota > Alphaproteobacteria > Sphingomonadales > Sphingomonadaceae > Novosphingobium. The sequence continues at coordinate 90,340 of MEGD01000002.1, read as the reverse complement.
GCGCCGCCGGGGCGCAGCACGCGCTGCGTCGCGGCCATGATCGCGGGTCCGACGCCTTCGGGCAGCGTCGAGAACGGCAGGCCCGAAAGCACGTAATCGGCATTTTCGAAACCGTGGGCGCGGACGATATCCTCCACATCGGCAGCCGAGCCGTTGATGGCGATGAACCGGCTATCGCCGATGGTCTTCGACAGGTACTCGATGAAATCGGGATTCGTGTCGATCACGATCAGGCGCCCGTCGCGGCGCAGCCGCTCCAGCACCGGGCGGCAGAACGTGCCCACGCCGGGGCCATATTCCACGAACAGGCGGCATTCGTCCCAATCGACCTTCGACAGCACGCGGCTGATCGTGCGCCCCGACGACGGCACGATCGCGCCCACCATCACGGGATGCTTGAGAAAGCCCTTGAAGAAGATGCCGAAGGGGCCGAGCAACCGTTCCGCCTTGCGCTTCGCCCTCTGCACCAGGGGCTCGCGCGCTGCCTGCGTGGAAGTCATATTGAGGCGGGGTCCCTTTTCCTGAACTGGCCTGTAAGCCGCGCGTCGCAAATTTGTCTTGTCATTGCAAGGGCGCGACAAGCACCTTACCGCAAACGAACGAACCAGATGGGGCGAGATCGGGGGAAAACACCGGTCGCTGGGGCGCAAGAATGGCCGGAATCGGGCCTGGGACCGGGTCCGGGGCCGAGCGGGCGAGGGAGCGGAAGCGCGATGCACAAGAAAGACCACTTGCCGCCCGAACGCATGGCGCTGCTGTTCGCGGTCATGCTGGTCACCGCGGCGGGCAACACCGCGATGCAATCGGTGATGCCGTCGATCGGCACGCACCTTGGCATCGCCGACGTGTGGGTCAGCCTCGCCTATTCCTGGTCCGCGCTGCTGTGGATGCTGATGGCCCCTTACTGGGCGCGCCGGTCGGACCGGCGCGGCCGCAAGGCGATGATGGCGCTGGGCATGGCCGCCTTCGCGCTGTCGTTCTCGCTGTGCGGGCTGACGCTGTTCGCCGGCCTGCACGGCGTGTTCGGCGGCACCGCCACCATCCTGATCTTCGCCGCTGCCCGTTCGCTCTATGGCATGTTCGGATCGGCCTCCCCGCCGGCGGTGCAGGCCTACGTCGCCAGCCGCACCGGGCCGGAAGAGCGCACGCAGGCGCTGTCGCTGGTGGCATCGAGCTTCGGCCTCGGCACCGTGCTGGGGCCGGCGCTGGCGCCGCTGCTGATCGTTCCCGGCCTGGGCCTGATCGGTCCTTTCGCGGCCTTTTCGCTGTTCGCGCTGCTCGTTCTCGTCACGCTGCGCCTGCGCCTGCCCGATGATGATCCGCGCTTCGCCGGGCGCGGCGAAGTGATGGCGGCGCCGTTCAGCGCCTCGTCCAACCCGCGCGTGGTGGAAGATCATCCGGACGGATCGCCCGAGGAACTGCCCGAGGCCGAGCCGCAGCACGCGGGCGGCGACCGGTTGCGCTGGAACGATCCGCGCCTGCGCGGCTGGCTTGCCGCCGGCGTGCTGGGCGGCCACGCGCAATCGATCCTGCTGGGCGTGATCGGCTTTCTCCTGCTCGACCGGCTGGGCCTGCGCCACCAGCCGGACGCCGCCGCCGGATCGATAGGGCTTGTCCTGATGTGCGGCGCGATCGCCACGCTGCTCGCGCAATGGGGGCTGATTCCGATGCTGCGGCTGGGCCCCCGCGCGTCCACGCTGTGGGGCATGGGGCTGTGCTGCATCGGTACCGTGCCGATGGCGACCGGGCTGGACCTGCACACTATCACCGTGGGATTCGCGATCTGCTCGCTCGGGTTCGGCCTGTTCCGGCCCGGTTTCACCTCGGGCGCGAGCCTGGCCGTCGGCCGCGCGGAACAGGGGCAGGCGGCGGGGATCGTCGCGGCGGTCAACGGTTCGGCCTATATCGTCGCGCCGGCGATCGGCGTCTGGCTCTACAACCATTCACACTGGCTGGCGTGGATCGTGGTCGAAGCGCTGGCGATGGGGGCCGTGGTGCTGTGCGTGCTGTTGATGCGCACGCCGCTGCGCACGCCTTCGCACCACGCCTGAACCCACCCTATACTCACGCCCGATCCGCACGCCCAATCCGCACAGGGGAGCTTGCCAGTGCCGATGGGCCGTCCTATCGCGCCGTCATGACGGCAGAAGGGACGCCCCAGAAGGTTATTGCCAGGGGCGTGGGCTCCAATGCCTTCAGCTTCATCATCCGTTTCGCGGCACGGGCCTCGTTCCTCTATATCGGGGCGCGGCTCTATGGCGCGGCGGCCTATGGCGTGTTCAGCCTGGCGGTGGCGGTGGTCGAACTGATGGTCCCGGTCGCCAGCCTCGGACTGAAGCGGATGATCTTCCCGTGGCTTGAGGAGGAGGCCAATACCGGCGCCGCCGATGCGCGGCCGGCCACGCATGTCCTGCTCGATGCGCTGCTGCTGACCGTTCTGTCCGGCCTTGGCATCGCGGGCGTGGTGGCGCTCGGCGCGCAAGTGCTGCCCGCGGCCATGGTGTCCGACCATCTGCGCTTCGCACTGGCCGTGCTGGCGCCGGCGGTGCTGGGACAGGCCGCGGGCGATGTCGCCCTGGCCGCCACGCGCTGGACCCATATGATGCGCTATGAAGTCATGGCGCGCGGCGTGATCGAACCCTATGTCGCCACGGCAGTGACGTTCGCCGCCTGGTATGCCGGCTTTACCGAAACCGGCCTGCTGTTCGGCTACTGGGCCGGCAGCCTGGCGCTGGCGGGCACCGCGCTGTGGAGCGCGCGCCATTCGCTGGGTCCGTTGCGCCTTGCCCGGTGGCGCCCCCATGCCGGCGCGCTGACGCAGCGCGCCCGTTCGCTGCTGCCCGCCAGCGGCAGCGACCTGCTGACCTCGCTGGCGCAGCGCATCGACCTCTATCTCGTGGGCTTCCTGCTGGGGGACGCGCCCGCCGGCGTCTATGGCGTGCTGCGCCAGCTGCGCACGCCGATCACGCAAGTGCGCCAATCGTTCGACGGCATCCTGACCCCGCTGATCGCGCGCACGATGCGCGCCGCCGGCGATATCGTGACCGGCGAAGCCACTGCCGCCGCGACGCGCCTGATCCTGACGATCCAGCTGGCGATCGTGTTGCTGATGGCCGCGGCCGGCCAACCGCTGCTGGCCCTGTTCGGACCGCACTACGTCGTCGGCTATCACGCGCTGATCGCCATGGTGCTGGCCGAAACCGTCAACGGCGCATTCGGCGTGGGGGAACTGATCCTCTACTATCGCCGGCCCGCGCTGGCGCTGCTGATCAACGTGGTGCTGATCGCGATCGCCGCCATCCTGGTGCCCGTGCTGGCGCCGGCGTTCGGGATCCTCGGCGCGTCGGCCGCCATGCTGTTGGCGGCGATCGTCGCCACGCTGCTGCGCCGGCACTGGCTCAAGCAACTGGGCGTGCGGCAACCTCCGCTCCACGCCGCCGCGCCCGTGATCGGCGCGCTGGCCGGCGGCGCGGCGGGGCTGCTGCTCTATGAAGCGCTGGCCGATGTGTTCCGGGCGCCGGCGCGGATCGATGCGATCGCCACGCCGCTGCTGGCGCTGGCGGTCTATGGCCTGACGATCCACCTGTGGACGAAGCTGCGCCCCGGCGTGCTCTCGATGGCGCGCTTCCGGGTGTTGTAACCCCAGTCAGGCCCTTACGCCGTCAGCCCTTCGGCCTCCAGCCGCTGCGCGGTCCGCATCGCCGCCGCGTTGTGCAGCTTGACGGAAACCGCCATCAGCAGGTTCAGCACCACCGTCTGGTACAGGAAATAGTAAAGCGGGCTGCCGGCAAACATCGCCAGGCCCAGCACGATCGCGCGCGGGTTCGGGCCAAGCAGCTTGAGCACGCGCAGCAGCGGCTGCTGTTCGCGCCGCACTTCGGCCCGGATCGCCGCCAGCCGCGCGGGATCATCGCGCGCCGCCTTGACCGCGCCGTCGATCACCAGCGCGTGAGGCGACATGCCCGCCGCCAGCCGCAGGTAGAGCCGCACGATGGTCTGCAGGAAGATGCGCCAGGCCCCGCGCTTCTCCTCGAACAGGCCGGGCTGGTCGCCCTTGGCGTTGTGCAGCCAGGGCACGCCGTACATCCAGTACTGGTAAAAGCGCCGCTGCACTTCGACGTGGTTCGACTGCACGATGTGGCTGGCGCCGGCCGCCAGCGTCCAGAACCAGGCCCAGCCCGCCCCCATCGTGCGCGTGAGCACGAAGGCCAGCAGCACGTAGAGCACGATGTGGCTGGTATAGTCGCAGATGCCGTCGACCATTTCGCCGAGCGGGCTGGATTTGCCGGTAACCCGCGCCAGATCGCCGTCCGCGCCATCGACGATATGCCAGGTCATGTGCAGCGCCATGCCCAGCGCCGCGCCAAGCGGCCACGGCACGCCCCAGTAGCAGAAGCCAGCGGCCACCACGAACAGGCCACCGGCCACCGAAACCATGTTGGGCGTGACCGGCGTGTGCGCCAGCCGGCGCGCAAGCTGCCAGGACAGCGGATGATAGAGGTACAGGTTCAGCGGATCCTGCATTTCGCGCGGCCGTTGCGGCCGACGAGGTTCCACTGCGCGCGTAATCATCCGAAATACCTCCCGACGTTTCGCCACCTTGGCGACCGCCGATGGCGGCTATATAAGCCGCGCCACTTACTGAACAGGGTGGATGCGTTCATTGAGCCTGCCCTGGGGATCGAATAGATGAAATTGCCGCTGGGAGTCATCGTTTTCGCATCGGGGCGCGATGCCGAGCGGCTGGTCGCGGGCGTTCCCGCCGCCGCGCGTTCGGTGCGCGAGGCGCGGCGCGCGGGCCTTTCGGTATGCTGGGTCACCGCCGGCGCGGGATGGGAACCTTCGGCGGCAACGCGCGCCGAGATCGACCGCCTCGCCGATGGCATGGATGTGCATTTCGGTAACGGATCGGCCCTCGCGGTCGAAGGCGGGTTCGACCGGGTGGCGATGATTCCCGGCGATCGGCAGCCGACCGCCGATGCGATCCTGCGCGCGATTGCCGAACCCGGCGGCATCACGCAGGCCGATCTGGTGCAGGTCGTGCCGCAGGAGGAAGCCAACCAGGTCGCCGGGCGGATGACCGCCCAGGGTGCGGAATCGCCGCACCGGCTGGGCGCCGCCGCCCGCGCCGTCGTGCGCTCCACGGCCAAGCCGACCGACGGAATCGTCTCGCGCCACCTCAACCGGCCGATCTCGCAGGCGATTTCCGCGCTGTTGCTGCATTTTCCGGGAATCCGCCCGGTTCACGCGACTATCGGCACCGGGCTGATCGCCGCCGCGATGTTCGCCAGCCTGCTGTTCTGGGGCGCGACGGGGCTGGTAGTGGGCGCGATCCTGTTCCAGGCCGCATCGATCTTCGACGGGGTTGACGGGGAAATCTCGCGCGCCACGTTCCGCAGCTCGCCGGCGGGCGCGAAGATGGACAGCCTGGTCGATGCCGCGACGAATCTGGCTTTCCTGCTGGGTGTGGCCATCAACCTGCAGATGCGCGGCGAAGTGGTCTATGCGATGTTCGGCTATGCCGGCCTTGTCCTGCTGGCCAGCGGACTGATGATGATCGGCCGGGCCGCCGCGCGCAGTCAGGCGCCGTTCAGTTTTGACGTGGTGAAGGACCATTACCGTCGACAAGGTGCGAACGGTGAGCCATCGCGCTTGATGCAGGGGCTTACTTACCTTACTAGCCGGGATTTCTTCGCACTGGCTTTCGCATTGCTCATTGCGTTCGGGCTTGCTCCGCTGGTGCTTGCCCTGTTTGCGGTTGCTGCCGGGGGATGGCTGGTCGCGGTCATCCTTGCCCTGCGGCCTACGCAAGCATGACGTCAGGGAAATGTGCTTGCATTTGCCGCGCGAAATGGAAATGAGGCAATTTAGTTACAGCCGCCGTATGGCGCCTGTGTGAAGGGATCGAGATTCATGAAGCCAATCAAGGTCGCCGTGATCGGCGTGGGCAACTGCGCCAGCTCGCTGGTCCAGGGGGTCTATCACTATCGGAACAACAACTCGTCGCAGGGCCTTATCCATGACCGGATCGGTGGCTACGGCGCGGGTGACGTTGATTTCGTGCTCGGCATCGACGTCGATGCGCGCAAGGTGGGCAAGGATATCAGCGAAGCCATCTTCGCCGGTCCGAACTGCACCGCCGTGTTCTTCCCCGACGTTCCGGCCACCGGCGCCAAGGTCATCATGGGCAAGAAGCTCGATGGCGTTGCCGATCACATGACCGGAATGGGCGACAAGGGCTTCATCGTGGCCGACGCGCCCGAAGCCACCAAGGAATCGATCGTTGCCGCGCTCAAGGAAACGGGCGCCGAGGTTCTGCTGAACTTCCTGCCGGTCGGTTCGCAGGACGCGACCGAATTCTACATGGAATGTGCGCTCGAAGCCGGCGTCGCGGTGGTCAACTGCATGCCGGTGTTCATCGCCAGCCGTCCCGAATGGGAAGCCAAGTTCCGCGCCAAGCGCATCCCGATCGTGGGTGACGACATCAAGGCGCAGGTCGGCGCCACGATCGTCCACCGCGTGCTGTCCAGCCTGTTCGGCGCGCGCGGCGTGACCGTGGAGCGCACCTACCAGCTCAACACCGGCGGCAACACCGATTTCATGAACATGCTCGACCGCCAGCGTCTGGGCAGCAAGAAGGAATCGAAGACCGAGGCGGTGCAGGCCATGCTGGCCCAGCGTCTCGAGGACGAGAACATCCACGTCGGCCCGTCGGACTACGTGCCCTGGCAGAAGGACAACAAGCTGTGCTTCCTGCGCCTGGAAGGCGCGCAGTGGGGCAACGTGCCGATGAACCTGGAACTCCGCCTTTCGGTGGAAGACAGCCCGAACTCGGCCGCCTGCGTGATGGACGCGATCCGTTGCTGCAAGGTCGCGCTGGAGCGTGGCGAGGGCGGTGCGCTGATCGGCCCGTCGGCCTATTTCTGCAAGCACCCGCCGCAGCAGTTCAACGACGACGTCGCCGCGCAGATGGTCGAGGAATACGTTTCCGACCAGGCGCTTGCCGCCGAGTAAGCGGACCGACGCGACAGGACAGGGCGGGCCGGCCGGACGTTTGGGCGTTCGGCCGGCCCGCTGCTTTTTCGGCCCGGCAGGAATCCCAGAGAGACAAAGCCCAGGATCATGGACGCGCTCATCATCGCCGCCGGCTATGGCAGCCGGCTTGCCGACCTTTCCCCTTCCAAGCCGCTGACGCCGGTCGCCGGCGTGCCGCTGATCGAAATCGGCGTGCGCCAGGCGATGATCGCGGGGGTGACCCGCGTCGTGGTGGTTACCGGCCACCGCGCCGAGATGGTCGAGGCGTTTCTCGCCGACCTGTCGCAGCGGCTCGCGGTGGAAATCGTGCCCGTGCGCCTGGCCGACTGGTCCACGCCCAACGGCCATTCGGTGATGGCTGGCGCCACCCGGTGCGAAGGCAATTACCTGCTGATGATGGCCGACCACATGTTCGAGGCCGAGATCCTTGCCAGCCTGCTGGCGCAGGACGCGCCCGACCGGGGCGTGACCCTGGCGATCGACCGCCGGCTCGACAATCCGCTGGTCGATCCCGACGACGCCACCTGGGTGCGGCTGGACGAACGCGGCTTCATCACCGCCATCGGCAAGACCATCGAACCTTACGACGCGGTCGATTGCGGCGCGTTCCTGGCCACACCGGAGCTGGCCACGGCGATCCGCGAGGCGATCGCGGCCGGCAAGGCGGGAAGCCTTTCGGACGGGATGCAGGTGCTGGCCGATCGCGGCCGCGCGGCGACGATGGACATCGACGATGCCTGGTGGATGGACGTCGACGACCCGCGCGCGCACGCGCTGGCCGAAGAACTGGCGCCCTGGCATCTCGCGCCGATGTTCAACGGCGTGCCGGGCTGAACCGCCCCGTCAGGGATATTTCAGGTGAATCCGCGTGGACAGGTTGCTGCGCGGGATGCTGATCCGCACCGAACGGAACGCGGGCAGGCTGGCGATCGTCGGCGGATTGTTGGAAAAGCCGAAGCCTTCGGTGGGGATGCCGAGCACGCCGCTGCGGTTGATCTTCCCCGACGAATCCTCGTCGTGATAGACCGCGATGGCATAGACGCCGGGCCGCGGCACGAACAGGCACATGCGCGTTTCGGGCGCGGTGGCATCGACCCGCCCGACATAGAGCGATCCGTGCTTGACCAGGAACTTGCGGGAATCGTCCTCGTACAGCGTCACCGCGATCAGGCCGTTGCCGTTGCGCACGCCGTCCACCACGATGTTGATCCAGGTATCGCTCGCCGGGCCGGCGCAATTCGGCGCGGCCTGCGCGGAACCGGCGAAAAGGCCCGATCCGGCAAGCGCAAGGACGGCTGCGGCCGCGGCGCGGATACGTCTCGGCAAGGTCATATCGCTTCAATCCCAGTTGCTGTTCCTGTCAGCATCGCTTCCCGTGCCCGCCCTTGCCGGCCGACCACCGAAACCACCTGACCTTTGTCGCGATGCCCCTGTAATGCGGGTTTCGCGCCCCCGCCATATCCAATTCGGGCCGTGAACGCGCGCTTAATCCGGGCGGGAGCCGGCAAAGTGTGCAACCATGCCTAATCCGTGTGGAAAACGGCGGATTCACGCTTGTTCGGGCGATTCGCCACCGGTAAGCCCGAATGCGGCGCGACGAAATCGCCCGGTCCCGCCGGACCGGGGTTTTCCGACCCGCCGTCCACAGTTCACGGTATCCCGAAACAGGTTCGCAAGACCGCAGGCAGCGAAGATCGTTCCCGTCCATGGCTGTTCCGCTGATTTCGCCCTCGATCCTTTCCGCGGACTTCGCCCGTCTGGGCGAGGAAGTTCGCGCTATCGATGCCGCCGGCGCGGACTGGATTCATGTCGATGTGATGGACGGCCATTTCGTGCCCAACATCACCATCGGCCCCGGCGTGGTGAAGGCGCTGCGCCCGCATACGGCGAAGCCGTTCGACGTTCACCTGATGATCTCGCCAGTCGATGGCTACCTGCAGGCCTTCGCCGACGCCGGCGCCGACATCATCACCGTCCATCCCGAAGCCGGCCCGCACGTCCACCGCACGGTGCAGGCGATCCGGGCGCTGGGCAAGAAGGCCGGCATCTCGCTGAACCCCGCCACGCCGGCCAAGATGCTCGATTACCTGATCGACGAGATCGACCTGGTGCTGATCATGAGCGTCAACCCCGGCTTCGGCGGGCAGAGCTTCATTTCCAGCCAGCTTCGCAAGATCGAGGCGGTCCGCAAGATGATCGACAAGACCGGCCGGCCGATCCACCTGGAAGTGGATGGCGGCGTCGATCTCGAAACCGCCCGGCTGTGCACCGGGGCCGGCGCGGACGTGCTGGTCGCGGGGACCGCGAGTTTCCGTGGCGGACCGAGCCATTACGCGGCCAATATCGCCGCCCTGAAGGGAGCGGGCTGACGCCGTGAACGAAAACGGCCTTTCCTTCGCCCGCGCCTTTGGCGCCGCCGGAAACAATGAGGCCGGTTCGCGCGTTGGACGGGGCGAGGCGGTGCCGGCAACGGAAGGCAACGGACGGATCCAGCGTGGTTCCTTCCATCCCGGTGCGCGCCACGGCGAAGGCCCGGCCATTCCGCTGGGTCCGGGAGAGGAACCGCTGCTGTCCATGCCCGGAACAACGCCGGCCGAACCCACGCCAGCCGCAACCCCGTCTGTGGGGCCGTCCATGGGAACGCCTCTGACGGAAACGCCCGCGCCGGAACGCGCGACACTGGCCGACGCCGAGCCCGACCTGACGCCCACGCCCGAAACGATCGAGCCCGGCCGCGCGCTGGCGCTCGCCGATTTCTCCCCTCCCGCCGTGGGCGCGGGCGAACGCCTGGTGCGCTTTGCCTACCGCATGGGGCTGCCGGCGGGGGCGCTCAACCCCTTCCGCAAGCGCGCGCGGCCGCGCCTGACGGCTACCGTCGCCAATCCGCTGCCCGGTGACACGGCCGCCGGCACCGCGTTGCGCGCCGGCCATTTCCTGCTCCACGGGATGAAGGCGCCGATCGCGGATGTCGAGTTCAGCGGCCCGCGCCTGTCGCCCCCGTTCGAGCGGCTGATCCATGGCTTCGGCTGGCTGGCCGACCTCGAAGCCTGCGCGCCGCGTCCGCAATGCACCCAGGTTGCCGAACGGGTGCTGCAGATCTGGCTGACCGCCAATCCCAAGCCCAATGCCACCCCGGCGTGGGACGTGGGCAATGTCGGCCACCGCCTGCTGTCCTGGCTGATCCACGCGCCGCTGCTGCTGTCCGGCCCGGACAAGAAGGCGCGCGGGCGCATGTTGCTGGTGATCGAGGAAACCGCCCGCTGGCTGGACCGCAACGTGGGCAAGGCGGGCGACAAGCTGGCCGAAACCGCCGGGTGGACCGCGATCACGGCGGCCGGACTGCTGCTGGCCGATGGCCATCCCCGCCGGCTGTTCGGCGAAGCCGGCCTGATGCGCGCGGTGGGCGATCTGATCGGCGACGATGGCGGCGTGCTTTCCCGCAGCCCGCTGGGCCAGATCGAGGTGATCGAGCTGCTGGTGCGGCTGAAGGCCTGCTACGCCGCCGTCCGCAGCGACGCGCCGCCGCAGATCGATACCATCCTGAACCTGCTGGTCCCGCCGCTGCTATCGCTGCTGCACGGCGATGGCGGGCTGGGGAGCTGGCAGGGGGCGGGCGCCGTCCCGGCCGGGCGGATAGAAGCGCTGGTCAAGGCCAGCGGCGTGCGCACCCGGCCGCTGCGCGATGCCCGCCAGTGGGGCTATCAGCGCGTGAATGCCGGCAAGTCCGTGCTTCAGGTCGACGCGGCGCCGCCGCCCGTGGCCCGCCACACCCGCGATGGCTGCGCCTCCACGCTGGCGTTCGAACTGAGCCACGGCGCGGAACGGATCATCGTCAACTGCGGCGGCGCGGCCTTTGCCGGCGGCCTCATCCCGCTGCGGCTGGCGCAAGGGCTGCGCGCCACGGCGGCGCATTCCACGCTGACGATCGACGATTTCAACTCTACCGCCGTGCTCATCAACGGCAAGCTCGGCTCGGGCGTGTCCGAGGTCGAGATCGACCGGCGCACCTTGCGCGGCGACAAGGGCGGCGGAGCGACCCGGATCGAGGCGAGCCACAATGGCTATGTCACGCGCTATGGCCTGTCGCACCAGCGCATCCTGATCCTGCGCGACGACGGCACCGAACTGCGCGGCGAAGACCTGCTGGTGCCCGCGGGCCGCAAGGGCAAGCGCGGCACCATCGGCGTCGCCTTGCGCTTCCATCTCGGTCCGAATATCGAGCTGGCCGCCGGCGAGGACGGTCTGGGGGTGACCCTGGCCCTGCCCGACGGCAGCCTGTGGCAGTTCCGCTCCGGCCGCGACCCCGTCTCGGTCGAGGAAAGCCTGTGGGCAGACGGGCAGGGGCGCCCCATCGGTACGCGCCAGCTTGTCATCCAGGCCAAGATTCCCCGCAGCGGAGAGACATTCTCCTGGCTGCTCAAGAAGATGAGATAGGAAATTCCTGTGAGTGAGGTGACGATCAAGCGGGCGCTGCTTTCGGTGTCCGACAAATCCGGTTTGGCGGATCTGGGCAAGGCGCTGGCGGCACGCGGCGTGGAACTGGTCTCCACCGGCGGCACCGCCAAGGCGCTGCGCGACGCCGGATTGACCGTGCGCGACGTATCCGACCTGACCGGCTTTCCCGAAATGATGGACGGCCGGGTCAAGACGCTGCACCCGATGGTCCACGGCGGCCTGCTGGCGGTGCGCGACAATCCCGAACACGCCGCCGCGATGGAAGCGCACGCCATCGGCGCGATCGACCTTGTCGTGGCGAATCTCTATCCGTTCGAGGCGACCGTGGCCAAGGGCGCGGACCGCGACGAAGTGATCGAGAACATCGACATCGGCGGCCCTTCGATGGTGCGTTCGGCGGCAAAGAACCATGCCTTCGTCACGATCGTCACCGATCCCGCCGATTACGCCACGCTGCTGGGCGAACTGGAACAGTCCGGCGGGGCCACCACGCTGGCGTTCCGCAAGGCGATGGCGGCCAAGGCCTTCGCCGCGACCGCCGCCTATGACGCCGCGATTTCCAGCTGGTTCGCCTTCGCCGACCAGGGACAGCGCTTTCCGGACACGCTCAATCTCTCGAGCAAGCTGGTCACGACGCTGCGCTATGGCGAGAACCCGCACCAGAACGCCGCGCTCTATGTGCCGAACCGGCCGGCGACCACCGGCCTGCCCCAGGCGCGGCAGGTGCAGGGCAAGGAACTGTCCTACAACAACTACAACGATGCCAACGCCGCGCTGGAACTGGTGGCCGAATTCGCGGCGGACAAGCCGACCGTGGTGATCGTCAAGCACGCCAACCCCTGCGGCGTCGCCACCGCCGATACGCTGCTGGAAGCCTGGCAACAGGCGCTGGCCTGCGATTCCGTATCGGCGTTCGGCGGGATCGTCGCGGTCAACCAGCCGCTCGACGGCCCGACCGCCAACGCCATCTGCGAGATCTTCACCGAGGTGGTCGTCGCCCCCGGCGCCGACGAGGCCGCAAAGGACGCCTTCGCGCGCAAGAAGAACCTGCGCCTGCTGCTGGTGAACGACCTCCCCGACGCGCATCGCGCCGGCCTGACGCTGGTGCCGATCGCCGGCGGCCTGCTGGTGCAGGACCGCGACAACGGCGCGCTGGCAGACGAGGCGCTGAAGGTGGTGACCAAGCGCCAGCCGACCGAACAGGAACTCAAGGACTGCCTGTTCGCCTGGACCGTGGCGAAGCACGTCAAGTCGAACGCGATCGTCTATGCGAAAGACGGAGTCACGGCCGGCGTCGGCGCGGGTCAGATGAACCGGCGCGATTCCTCGCGCATCGCCGCCGCCAAGGCGAAGGAGGCCGCCGAAACGCACGGTTGGGACGAGCCGCGCACGGTCGGCTCCGCTGTTGCGTCCGACGCGTTCTTCCCCTTTGCCGACGGCTTGCTGGCGGCGGTGGAAGCCGGCGCCACGGCAGTGATCCAGCCGGGCGGCTCGATCCGCGACGAGGACGTGATCAAGGCCGCCGACGAGGCTGGCCTTGCCATGATCTTCACCGGAATGCGCCACTTCCGCCACTGACGGGCGACGGGATAACGCGCGATGGGAAGGGGCGGGGCGTCTTCCCATCGCGATTTAATCGTGCAATTAAACCCTCTTCAACCGAGGGGAGAGCACGAAAGCGGTGCCTGACAGCTTTTTCGAACCCGATGGCGACCTGTTCGTGCCGACCAGGCTCGGCCGCGGATACTGGCAACCCGGCACGCTGAGTGGCGCGGCAATGGCATCGCTGCTGGGCTTTGTCATCGAACGCGACGTCATGGAGCCGGGGCTGATCCCGGTGCGGTTCGGCGTCGACATGCTGCGCATGGCGCCGGCGCAGCCCCTCTCGGTGGACCTGCGCGTGCTGCACGACGGCGGCCGGTTGAAGCTGGTGGAAGCCAGCCTTTCCGCCGACGGGAAGCTCTGCGCCCGCGCCACCTGCCAGCTTGCCCGGCAATCGCGACAGCCGGACAATCCGGTCTGGCAAAGCCCGCCGTGGCCCGCGCCATCGCCGGAAGGGCTGGAGCCGCTGCGCCGTTTCGGCAACTGGGAGATGCGCCCGGTGCCCGTCGGCGATCACCCCCGCTTCCGGCGCGAAAGCCCGGAAAGCGGCCTTTCGGAACAGGGTAACCCTTCGGTGCTGGGCGCGATGGGGCCGCCGCACGCGCGCCAGGCGTGGTTGCGTGCGGGGATCGAGATCGTCGCCGGCCATGCGCTCACGCCGTTCGGCCATGTCGCGCTGACGGCGGACTTCTCCAGCCCGCTGGCGCACAGCAGCGAACACGGCATCGATTTCGTGAACACCGATTTCACCGTCCACCTGCACCGCCTGCCGATGGGTGAATGGCTGGGCTATGAACTGACCGGGCACCTCTCGCGGGAAGGCGTTGCGGTGGGCCAGTGCGCATTGCACGATCCGGCCGGGCCGCTGGGGACGATCTCCGTCAGCGCCATCAGCCTTTCGCGGAAAAACTGACGCCGGCACGGAAAAGGCCACCCGCGGCGATCCGCGGGCGGCCTTTTCGATCCAGCGTGCGGCCCGGAGGCCGCTGGCGCATCAGCGATAGAAGATGTGGTTGTCCACGCGGGCGAGGCGGACCTTGCCCCAGCGCGGCGAAACGCGCGCGGCATGGAAATACATCGCGCCTTCGGCCGGGCTCTTCCACGCGCCCTTGTCGGCGATCTGCGCGATCTTGACAGCTTCCGCCCAGTCGCGGCTACCCTTGTTGATCGGCGGCATGGCGTGGCCACGCACGAACGAGAACTGCGAGGGCTGATAGACCACGCCGCAATAGCTCGCCGGGAAACGGCCCGACTTGGAGCGCTCGACAACCACGCGGCCCACGGCAAGCTGGCCGTCCAGCGTTTCGCTCTTGGCTTCGAAATAGATTGCGCCGGCCAGGCAGTTCAACTCGCTCGACAGGGCGGCGGGAACGGCGGTTTCATCGACCAGCTCGGCCAGAGATTCCGGAACGTCCGTTTCCGGAGCATCAACGGTGCTCATCGCGGAATGCGTGGCGGCCTGTTGTGCAGCAGCCTGCTGGACAGGCGCGGCGGACCGGCTGGGGAAAATCACGGGAGAGGCGCCTTGGGCCTCGATCACAGGAACCTGAAGGTCCTGTACGGCCGCGCGGGAACCGGCGGCGGTAAAGATCGTTGTCACCAGCGTCAGGCAAATGCTGATCGCGCTGGCATACTTTAACTGCTTACTCATCCATCATCGTCATTCGGCGGTGGACACCCGGGCATGGCGGAAGCTAGCCAACGCAAGACTTTCGTCTCGCGGGCCTGCTCCGGAGAGCCATGTCGGTTGCCCCCCGTCTGCGTGCTAGCGCGTCCTGCCTCCCGCAGAACCACGCCGCCTTCGCATTGCGGTAGGGTGCCTTTATTTGGCGAGGCGGCAGAGTCAACCCCGCACAGGTCAGGTCCGGATCAGGCGTTCCCCGTCTGCGACAGTCAGTTCGACAATCCACACGTCGGGGTCCTGGCGCTGGCGGCGGGCCAGGTAATCCTCAAATTCCTGTTTATTATCAGCATCTTGGACCTTTGATTTGGCCCAGTCCCGCGTGCCGTCGCGCTGCGGCATCCGCTCATAGAGCGTTCCAAGTCCCTGATTATCCAATATAACAATCAGGATGGTGCCAGAGTCCGGCTCGCCCTTGTGCAGCACCATCGCGAAGCCGCCCTGCGCCTGCGCGCGGCGGATCAGGCCGCTGACTTCGAGATGGGCGGGAAGGCGCGTTTCCATGGACCCGGCGGCCGATCCGCTCAGGCGGCCGTACCGCGCAAGCCGGCATTGTAGCCTTCCAGGCTGCCCAGCGCGATGCGCGAACGCTGGAACGTGCCGGTGCCCCGGCCCACTTCCTCGCCTTCCTCGTCAACGAGGCGCGATTCCGCCACCAGCACGCGGCGGCGGCCGGAAACCCATCGCCCTTCGGCGATGACCCGGCCACCGTGGATGGGCCGGCTGAAGAACAGGTTGAACGAGGTGGTCAGCAGGAAGCGGTCCGTCACCAGCGTATTGGCGGCGTAGAACGCGGCATCGTCCAGCATCTTGAAATAGATCGTGCCGTGCGCCGCGCCGGCGGCGTGAAAACAGCTTGGATCGACATCGAACACGATGCGCGAGCGGCCTTCGCCCACGATTTCCAGGCGCGACGAGAACAGATGGTTGACCGGCGCCGAGGCATAGAGGCCTTCCAGCGCGCGCCAGTGCAGCCGGGCGCCTTCGCTGGCCGCGCCGGCCGCGCCGTCTTCAGGCGGCATCGCGGTCGATGACGTTGACGAGCAGGGCGTAGATCGCGTCCGCATCGGGCGCGGCGAGCAAGCGTTCGTGCATCCGCTCGTCCCGCATCAGCCGCGAGATCGCCGCCAGCGCCTGCAAGTGCGTGGCCCCGGCCTGCTCGGGCGACAGCAGGCCAAACACGCAATCCACCGGCATGCCGTCGGCCGCTTCGAATTCGACCGGCTTTTCCAGGCGGAAGAACGTGGCCACGGGCCGTGGCAGATTTTCCAGCCGGGCGTGCGGAATGGCGACGCCACGGCCAAAGCCGGTGCTGCCCAGCCGTTCGCGCTCTTCCACCCGTTCGAGCACAGAGGCGCGATCGAGCGAATAGACCGTGGCGAAGCAATCGGCGAGTTCGCTCAGGATCTGCTGCTTGGTTTCGGCGCGGACAATACGGACCGCCAGGGGATCAATGGTAAAAAGAGCCGTCATGGACTGGAAATGCCGTCAGCATGCCTCAGGGGCACGATCAATCGGGCGGGCCATGCGCCCGAAAGCCCCGCCATGCAAGTGCCGAATCATGGCTTCCCGCCTAAAAGGACGGGAAGCCATGACCGATAGCCTCTACTTGGCGGGTTCGACCCAGCCGATCGACCCATCGCCACGGCGATAGACCATGTTGTGAACGCCGGTGCCCGCGTTCTTGAACAGCAGCGCATTTGTATTTCGCAGATCGAGCATCATCACCGCGTCGGAAACAGTCGCGGTGGGCACGTCGACGCGCGTTTCGGCGATCACCAGCGGCGCATCGGCGACTTCGGGCTCTTCCTCGGTCTCCTCGACCACGAAAACGGTATAGGCCGCTTCTTCCGCGCGGCGGGCGTGATCGGCCTGGTTCTGCCGGGCGTTGATCCGCCGCTTGTAGCGGCGAAGCTGCTTGTCGATCTTTTCCGCCGACTGATCGACGGCGGCATGCGCATCCTGGGCGATCGCGCTGCCCTTGAGGATCAGGCCCTGCGTCACGTGCGTCACGATATCGCATCGGAAACCACCGTGCGGCCCCTTGCCGAGCGTGACCTGCGAGGAAAGCGCGCGGGAAAAGTACTTGTCGACGATACCCGTAAGCCGCTCCTCGGCATGAGCCTGAAGTGCGCTGCCGGTCTCGACCTGGTGGCCCGAAACGCGAATATCCATAAACCCTTCTCCTCGCTTGGGGCGATCCCGCGCAGCCGCTAGCGCGACCAGACGGGATCGCTGAAACCCGCCATGAATTCGACATGGCGGGCCAGTTCCGCCTCGCTCGCGGCATGGGGCCGGGGCGTGCGGAAGACGCGGGTGACGGCGACGGCGGCGAGTTCTTCCGTCTGCACGGAAGCGGCCGCCTCTGCGGCCAGTTCCAGGCCGATCTGCCGCCCACCCATGAGTTCGACGTAGAGCTGCGCCAGCAGTTCTGCGTCCAGCAAGGCGCCGTGCTTGGTGCGATGGCTCCGGTCGATGCCATAGCGCGTGCACAGCGCATCCAGTGAAAGCTTGGCGCCGGGATGCTTGCGCCGGGCGATGGCGACCGTATCGACCATGCGATCGCGGTCCACCGCTTCCAGCCCGCAGGCCGCCAGTTCGTGATTGAGGAAGCCGAAATCGAAGCCGGCATTGTGCGCCACCAGCGGACTATCGCCAAGGAAGGCGATCAGTTCCTCCGCCCGTTCCCCGAACTTCGGCTTGTCGGACAGGAATGCCTCGGACAGGCCGTGGACGGCTTCCGCCTCGGCCGGCATGCCGCGCTCGGGATTGAAATAGGCATGAAACACGGCCCCGGTAGGCACCCGGTTGACCATTTCGATGCAGCCGATCTCCACCAGCCGATCACCGCTCCGGGGATCGAGACCGGTCGTTTCCGTGTCGAAGACGATCTCACGCATCACTAGGTATATTGACCCGTCGCAGGGCACTGGCAAGGCTTCAACGCGGGTTTTTTTGCCATTCGCCGCTGCGGATGCGCCGGACCAGCGCGGCAACCTGCGCGCGCGTTTCCTCCAGCGTCACGCCGGTGTCGACGATGAAATCGGCGCGGGCGCGCTTTTCCGCATCCGGTACTTGCAGGTCGAGGATATGGGCGAACTTGTCCGGCGTCATGCCCGGCCGCGCCAGGACACGCGCGCGTTGCGCCGCGGCGGGAGCCGACACGACCATCACCGCGTCGAGCCCGGCGCCATGCCCCTTTTCGAACAGCAGCGGAATGTCGAACACCACGATGGGCTGCCCGGCGTGTTCGATCAGGAACGCTTCGCGCATCCGGCCCACGACGGGGTGGACGATCGCTTCCAGCCGCGCGAGCGCCCCGGGATTGCCGAACACGCGCGCGCCCAGTTCCTGCCGTAAAACCCCCTCGGGACCGGTGGTTCCGGGAAAGGCCGCCTCGATCGCCGGGACGAGCGCGCCGCCCGGCCCCTGCAACGCGTGAACCGCCGCGTCCGCATCGAACACCGGCACGCCCATTTCGCGCAACATCAGCGCCACGGCGGATTTGCCCATGCCGATCGAGCCGGTCAGGCCGAGAATGAAAGGCCGGCTCATCCTGCAATCGCCCGGCGCAATTCGGCATCGCGATCGCGCGGCGGCCGCGTGCCGAAAAAATGGGCAAAGGCGTGGTCCGCCTGTCCGATCAGCATCGACAGCCCGTCCACCGTGCGGAACCCGGCCGCCTTCGCCGCCCTGAGGAAGTCCGTTTCGAGCGGTGACGTAACGATATCGTAGAACACGCTGCCCGGCGGCGCGTGGCTCATGTCGAACAGCAGCGGCGGTTGGCCGCTCATCCCCAGCGAAGAGGCGTTGACCACCAGATCGAGGCACCCGGCACGGTCGTCGAAGGCAAAATCCGTTACAGATTCGAAGTGCGCGATATCGACCGCGTGGTGGTCGCCGCCGGGGTCCAGTTCATCGAGTAACGCCCGCGCTTTTGGCGGATTTCTGCCGGCCAGCACGATTACCATGTGCTCATCCGCCAATGCCGTAACGATCGCGCGCGCGGCCCCGCCGGTGCCCAGCACGCGCGCCATCCGGAAAAGGTGCGTTTTGTCGAGTAACGGGCGTAACGGTTCGAGGAATCCGGGGGCATCGGTGTTACGGCCAACCAGAATCCCGTTACGTTCACGCACGATCGTGTTCACCGCGCCGATCCTTTCGGCCCCGGAATCGAGCCGATCGAGTAACGGAATCACCGTTTGCTTGTGCGGCATCGTAACGTTACAGCCGCGCCAAGCCTCGTCGTTACGGCGATCGGCCAAATAGCCGGCCAAATCGCCCTCCGTTACGTGACGGGCGTTATACACGGCATCGATTTTCAGCTGCTTCAGCCAGAAATTGTGAATAACGGGCGACTTCGATTGCGTTATGGGATCGCCAATTACCTCTGCGTAGGGTTTCGACGCCACGTTACGGCCCTTTCTCAGGCTTCCAGCTCTCCCTGCGCGCGCAGCGCAGCCAGAACCGCCAATAACGGCATTCCCAGCACGGTGAAGTGGCTTCCTTCGATCCGTTCGAACAGGTGCACGCCCAGTGCCTCGATCCGGAACACGCCCACGCAGCCCGAAACGGCGGGCCATTCCCTGTTGAGATAGCTGTCGATAAAGCTGTCCGAAAGCTGTCGAACATCAAGCCGGGCGGTCTCGCAGTGACGCCACACCGTCATCGCGTCGCGCACCAGCACGGCGGCGCTGTGCAGGTTCATCCGCTGGCCGGAAAAGAACCGCAGGTGTTCGGCCGCCTGCTCGCGGCTCACCGGCTTGTCGAACTGCCGCCCGCCCACTTCGACAAGGGAATCGCCGCCCAGCACCAGCTTGCCCGGTGCGCTCACGGAAACGGGCAGGGCCTTGGCTTCAGCCAGGATCGTGGCCACGTCTCCGCCCGGCACCCCGATCAGCTCGCGCTTGATCGCGCCTTCGTCGACATCGGACGACCACGCCTCGTATGAGATACCGGCGGCATCGAGCATGGCCTTGCGCGAGGCGCTTTGCGAAGCGAGGACTATCATGGCAGGCTTCTCCCGTGCGGATCGGCAAAGATACGCGTGTAAATCACGGCCAAGTAAATCACGGTCCGGCAAGTCACGATCAGATCGGCTTGGGTCCGGGCGTTTCCGAACCGCCGGCGGCCTGGCGTTCGTTGTAGAGGTTGATCACCGCCGCCGCCGTCTCCTCGATCGAACGGCGCGAAACGTCAATCACCGGCCAGCCGTTGTCCGCGAACATCCGCCGCGCATACTGGACTTCGCGCGCGACCTGATCGCTGTTCACATAGGCCGTTTCGGGCGACTGGTTGAGCGAGAGGAGCCGGTTGCGGCGGACCTGGATCAGCCGTTCGGGCGATGTCGTCAGCCCCACCACCAGCGGCCGGCGCAGATTGAATAGCGAGGAAGGGGGCGGGCTTTCCACGACAATCGGAATGTTCGCCACCTTGTATCCCCGGTTGGCGAGGTAAATCGACGTCGGCGTCTTGGACGAGCGCGAGACACCGGCCAGAAGGATGTCGGCCTGCTCCCAGTTTTCCCAGCCCACCCCGTCATCATGCGCGATCGTGAACTGAATGGCATCGACCCGGGCGAAATAGGCTTCGTCCATCATGTGCTGCCGGCCGGGCCGCGCCTTCGCTTCCTGGCCCAGCTGCTCCTCCAGCGCGTCGGTCACCGCATCGAGCGCCGCCACGCTGGGCAGGCCAAGCGCGGCGCAGCGCTGTTCCAGCCGTTCGCGCGTTTCCGCGTTGACCAGCGTGAACAGGACAAGCCCCGGATTCGCGGCGATTTCGCCCATGATCCGGTCGAGATGCTGCTGCGAGCGGACCATCGGCCAGAAGTGACGGACGATATCGGCATCGTCGAACTGCGCGAGCGCCGCCTTGGCGATCATCTCCAGCGTTTCGCCGGTGGAATCCGACAGGAGGTGCAGATGCAACCGCGTCATCGTGGCCCGTTTCCCCGTCCTTTCCAGCGCCCCGGGATGAGGCTGTGGATAGCGCAAGGATAAACCACGGGAGGAATGCGACGACAAGTTCGGCCTGCCATTTCACCCCCGCAGCCGGCCCATCCACAAGCCTTTTGCCGACAGGTGGAAAGCCTTCCCCACAGGCTGGGGACTGCGGGGATAACTTCGCCTTGACCCCCGGCCCCGCAGAGTCGGCCCGCGCTTTTTTGTGGAGGCTCCGGCACAAATCGGGCAGAGCGCGCTCATCCCCGCTATCCACAGCACAACAGATTCCATCATCCTTTTTAAAAGAATCTATTTTTTAGGATTGGACCGAACCGATGCCCGGCCCGCTGCTCCGCTCGCTCTCCGGCGAAAACCTTGATTCCCGCCCGGTCTGGCTGATGCGCCAGGCAGGCCGCTATCTGCCCGAATACCGGGCCTTGCGGGCTGCCAAGGGGGGATTCCTGGAGCTGGTGTACGATGCCGAGGCGGCGGCGGAAATCACGCTCCAGCCGATCCGGCGCTTCGGTTTCGATGGCGCGATCCTGTTCTCGGACATCCTGATCGTGCCCTACGCCATGGGGCAGAACCTGGAGTTCCTGGCGGGCGAGGGGCCGCGCCTGTCGCCGCGCCTGATCGATGCCCAGCTTTCCGCGCTGCGGGCCGTGCCCGAACGCCTGACACCGATCTACGACACCGTGCGCCGGGTGCGCAGCCAGCTTTCGGGCGACAAGACCCTGCTGGGCTTTGCCGGATCGCCCTGGACGATCGCCACGTACATGGTGGCGGGCGAGGGCAGCCGCGACCAGCACGACACGCGCGCCTATGCCTATCGCGATCCTGTGGCCTTCCAGGCGATCATAGACGCGATCGTGGACGTGACCGTGGAATATCTCGCCGGACAGGTCGAGGCGGGCGCAGAAGGGCTCCAGCTGTTCGACAGCTGGGCTGGCAGTCTTTCCCCGGCGCAGTTCGAACGCTGGGTGATCGAACCCAATGCCCGCATCGCCGCCGCGATCCGCAAACGCTACCGGCACGTGCCGCTGATCGGCTTTCCCAAGGGGGCGGGCGAAAAGCTCGTGGCCTATGCGCAGGGCACGAAAGTGGACGCCATCGGCATCGACGAAACGATCGATCCGCTGTGGGCGGCGAAGAACCTGCCGGCAAACCTGCCGGTGCAGGGCAATCTCGATCCGCTGCTGCTGCTGGCGGGCGGTGTCGAGTTGGAACGGCAGACGTTCCGTATTCTCGAAGCGTTCGCCGACCGGCCGCACGTGTTCAACCTGGGCCACGGCATCGGCCAGTTCACGCCGATCGAGCATGTCGAGCACCTGCTGACGGTGGTGCGCGGCTGGCGACGGGGGCAATCGCGGTAAGGTCACCCTGCGATGCCGACGCCGCATGCGTCCTGTTCGGGTCGCATCGCGGCAGGCGGGCTGGATATGGGGGGCTTGCATTGCCCGCAGGCGCCGGCAAAAGGCATTCTCGATCAATTCTCTCGTTCCGGGACGCGCGCTGACGCGCTATCCTTGATCGCATGGTACAGGCGCTTGCGATGATCTATCTCTGGCTCAAGGCCGGTCACATCATCTTCGTGATATTCTGGATGGCAGGGCTGTTCATGCTGCCGCGCTACTTCGTCTATCATCAGGAAGCCGCGCCCGGATCGCCCGAAAACGCGGTGTGGATCGATCGCGAGCGCAAGCTGCTGAAGATCATCCTGTGGCCGTCTCTCGTGGTGGTGTGGGTGCTGGGCCTGGCGTTGGCGATGACGACGGGCGCGTTCCAGCAGGGCTGGTTCCACGCCAAGCTGGCCCTTGTGCTGGCGCTGACGGCTTACCATTTCTGGCTGGCGGGATATGCCCGCGCGCTGGCGGCGGGCGAACGGCGGCTTTCGGGCCGGCGCCTGCGGATGATCAACGAAGTGCCCGGCGTGACCGCCGCGCTGATCGTCATTCTGGTGATTCTCAAGCCGTTCTAAGCCTCGATGCGCTGCGGTCCTGATTGACTTGCCGCGAGGCAAGGCATATCGCGCTGTGCGTCCGGCATCGGAGGTCGCGCCACCATGGAAGCGACCGGACCCGCTTTCTCCAAGCCCCCAGGTCCGCCGGCCATTCCCAGTATTCCATCCGGAACCCAAGAACATGCATCTCAAGGAACTCAAGAAGAAAACCCCCGCCGAGCTGGTCGAAATGGCCGAGGAGCTTGGCGTCGAAGGCGCATCGACCATGCGCCGCCAGGACCTGATGTTCGCCATCCTCAAGGAGATGGCGGAAGACGGCGAGGAAATCCTCGGCATCGGCACGATCGAGGTCCTGCCCGATGGCTTCGGCTTTCTGCGTTCGCCCGAAGCCAACTACCTGGCCGGCCCCGACGACATCTACGTTTCGCCCAACCAGGTCCGCAAATGGGGCCTGCGCACGGGCGACACCGTGGAAGGCGAAGTCCGCGCGCCCAAGGACGGCGAGCGCTATTTCGCGATCACCCGGCTGATCAAGGTCAATTTCGACGATCCCGAGGCGGTCCGCCACCGCGTCAACTTCGACAACCTGACGCCGCTCTATCCCAACGAGCGCCTGAAGCTCGATACGCTCGACCCCACGGTCAAGGACAAGTCGGCCCGCGTGATCGACCTCGTCAGCCCGCAGGGCAAGGGCCAGCGCGCGCTGATCGTGGCGCCGCCGCGCACCGGCAAGACCGTGCTGCTGCAGAACATGGCCAAGGCCATCACCGACAACCATCCGGAAGTCTTCCTGATCGTGCTGCTCGTCGACGAACGGCCCGAGGAAGTGACCGACATGCAGCGTTCGGTGAACGGCGAGGTGATTTCCTCGACCTTCGACGAACCGGCCAGCCGCCACGTCCAGGTCGCCGAAATGGTGATCGAGAAGGCCAAGCGCCTGGTCGAGCACAAGCGCGACGTGGTGATCCTGCTGGACTCGATCACCCGCCTCGGCCGCGCCTACAACACCGTCGTGCCCAGCTCGGGCAAGGTGCTGACCGGCGGTGTCGACGCCAACGCGCTGCAGCGGCCGAAGCGCTTCTTCGGCGCCGCGCGCAACATCGAGGAAGGCGGCTCGCTCTCGATCATCGCCACCGCGCTGATCGATACCGGCAGCCGCATGGACGAAGTGATCTTCGAGGAATTCAAGGGCACCGGCAACTCGGAAATCGTGCTCGACCGCAAGGTGGCGGACAAGCGCATCTTCCCGGCGCTGGATGTCGGCAAGTCCGGCACGCGCAAGGAAGAACTGCTGGTGGCGAAGGATCAGCTCACCAAGATGTGGGTGTTGCGCCGCATCCTCATGCAGATGGGCACGGTCGACGCGATGGAATTCCTTCTCGACAAGATGAAGGATTCCAAGACCAACGAGGACTTCTTCGCGACGATGAACCAGTAACGCGGTTCGCAACGCGGAAAGGAAACGAAGGGGGCTTCGCCATCGGCGCAGCCCCCTTTTTCGTATCAGGTGTTCTCGAGCTGCTCGGCCATTTTCTGCCAGACCGCGTTGATCGCCTTGAGCGGGCGGACCATGACCTTGAAGTCGACGATCCGTCCCTCAAGATCGAAGCGGATCAGGTCGATGCCGTTGACCTTGATCCCGTCGATCTCGGCGGTGAATTCAAGGCAGGCTTCCGGCCCGTCCACCAGTTCGCGGACATAGGCGAACGTGCCGTTGCCGAAGACGCCGGCGGCCGCCGTCAGGTACATCAGCACTTTCTCGCGCCCTTCCTGCGGCGTATGGACCACGGGGGAGTGGAATACCGCGTCGGGCGCGATCAACTCTTCCAGCAGCGCCGGATCGCTGTCCAGCATGTAGCGGTGCCAGGCGGCCAGTCCCAGTTGCATTGACTTCGTCTCCCCGTTTGATCGCCGACCCGGTTTTGCCCTTTCCGGTTGCGCCCGCATTGATGGAGCGCAACCGGTGCGAAGTGCGGTTAGGCGAGGTGTTCCGCCAAGAACGCGCGGGTGCGGCTGTCGGCCAGTTGCGCTCCCTCCTCGTCGCGGCGGTTGCCGGTTTCGGCGGCGAAGCCGTGATCGAGCCCCTCGTAGTCGTAGAGCGTCACCTTGGGATGCGGATCGAGCCCGGCGTGGACCGTTGCCTGCACTTCCGGCGAGACGAAATGGTCCGCCGTGGGAATGTGCAGCAGCAGCGGATTGGCGATGGCGTGGGATTCGCCGAGCATCTGGTCGATCATCACGCCGTAATAGCCGACCGAGGCATCGATATCGGTGCGCGCGGCGGCCATGTAGGCCATGCGGCCGCCCAGGCAGAACCCGACCAGGCCGACCTTGGCGAGGCCGCGCTCCTTGCGCAGCCAGCGGATCCCGGCTTCGATATCCTGCACGCCCAGATCGGGATCGTATTGCCCGAAATAGCCGAACGCCTCCTGCATCTGTTCCGGGACGTCCGGATCGAGTTCGACGCCGGGCGCGAAGCGCCAGAAGACGTCCGGCGCCAGCGCGACATAGCCGAGCGCGGCCCAGTCATCGCATTTCTTGCGGATGCCGGCGTTGATGCCGAAGATTTCCGGAATAACGATGATGGCGGCCTTGGTCTCCGCCGCGGGCGTGGCGACATAGACGGGGATCGCGTCCTGGCCGTCATAAGCTGGAATTCTCGTCATCTCACCCATGGTGGTTCGTCCTGTTCACTGGTTTGTCATGCGGATATCATGCGTTGGTCGATACCGAGCTTGGCCCCGCGAGTGGACTTTGCCAAGCTCCGGTGACAGTCTGAAGCATCGTTGATCGGGAGAATTCCATGAAAGTTCAGGTCGAGATCGACTGCACGCCGGAAGAAGCGCGCCGCTTTCTGGGTTTGCCCGATGTCTCCAAGGCGAACGACGTCTATATCGATGCCATCGCCAAGGCGATGCAGGGCGTGTCGAATCTCGATCAGCTCCAGGGCTATGCCAAGCAGATCGCGCCGATGGGCGAGATGGGGCTGAAGCTGTTCCAGCAGTTCGTGGAGCAGGGCGCGGGAGCGGCCATGGCCGGGTTCAAGGCCGGGGTTTCGGGTTCCAAGAAGAAGGACGACTGATCGCGCGTGTTCCGAATGTTCCACGTGGAACATTCCGGAGTTCGACAGCGCGCGTGTGGGTGTTTAGAGACGCCGGCATGTCCGATACGATCTTCGCCCTGTCTTCCGGGCAGCCGCCCGCCGGCATTGCGGTTGTCCGCATCAGCGGTCCGCACGCCGGGCTGGCGTTGCAGGCTCTGGCTGGAAAATTGCCGAATCCACGCCGCGCCGCGCTGGTGTGGCTGACCGATCCGCGCGACGGTACCGAACTCGATCATACCATGGTGCTGTGGCTGCCCGGCCCCGGCACGGCGACGGGCGAGGACAGTGCAGAGCTTCATCTCCACGGCGGCCGCGCGGTGGTCGTCGCCGTTCTGGCCGCGCTGGGGGCGCTTCCCGGATTGCGGCAGGCATTGCCGGGTGAATTCACCCGCCGCGCCTTCGCCAACGGGCGTATCGATCTGGCCGAGGCGGAAGGGCTCGCTGATCTGTTGACGGCCGAGACCGAGCTGCAACGCCGCTCCGCGCTGGCCATGGCGGATGGGGCTTTGTCGCGTCGGGTCGCCGGATGGCGCGCAGAAGTGTTGACGCTCTCGGCGCGTCTTGAAGCGGCGCTCGATTTCTCGGACGAGGACGATGTCGGTGCCGATCTGCCGGCCGGCTTCACCGCCGATGCTCTAGCGCTGGCTGACGATCTTGGCGCATGGCTGGCCCGGCCGCGCGCGGAGCCGTTGCGCGAGGGCTACCGGGTCGTGCTCGCTGGCCCTCCCAATGCCGGAAAGTCCACGTTGTTCAACGCTTTGGTCGAGGATGACGCAGCCATTACCGCGGCCGAGCCGGGGACCACGCGCGATGTTCTGGTCCGCGCGGTGGCGATCGATGGCGTGCCGTTCACGTTCATCGATACGGCCGGCCTGCGCGAGGATGGCGCGGGCGAGATCGAGCGGATCGGCATCGTCCGTGCTCTGGCGGAGGCCGAGAAAGCGGATCTGGTGCTGTGGTTGGGGCCGGAGGGGGAAGGGCCTGCTGGTCGCCCGCTGTGGGAAATCGAAACGCGGATCGATCGGCAGGATCGGGAGATCAAGCAAGGCGCGCGGTTCGCACTCTCTGCGCGGACGGGGGAGGGCATGTCCTTGTTTCGCGCCGGCTTGGTGGACCATGCGCGGGCCGCGCTTCCCGCTCCGGGCGAAGCGGCGCTGAATGCGCGGCAGGCGGAGTTGCTCGGCCAGGTGGCGGCGGCTGTCACAGCGGCCGCCGCCTTGCCGGACCCTCTGCTCGCGGCGGAAGAACTGCGCCTCGCCCGGCGATCGCTGGATCGGCTTGCGGGGCGGGTGGGCACCGAAGACATGCTCGACGCCTTGTTCGGACGCTTCTGCATCGGCAAGTGAACGGCGATGTTCCACGTGGAACATCGCATGTGCTTTGACGGGAGTCCCGCACTCCTGTAACGGACGTCGCCATGCAGCAATTCGATGTGATCGTGGTCGGCGGCGGTCATGCCGGCGTCGAGGCGGCGGCCGTTTCGGCGCGCATGGGCGCGCGCACGGCGCTGGTGAGTTTCGATCCGGCAACGATCGGCGCGATGAGCTGCAATCCGGCGATCGGCGGATTGGGCAAGGGCCATCTGGTGCGCGAGGTCGATGCCTTTGACGGATTGATCGCGCGCGCGGCCGATGCGGCGGCGATCCATTACCGGATGCTCAACCGCTCCAAGGGCAGCGCGGTGCAAGGGCCGCGCGTCCAGGCCGATCGCAAGCTGTTCCGCGCCGCGATCCAGCGTATGATCGCCGCGCAGCCGGGCCTGACCATGGTTGCGGGCGAAGCGGCGGCCTTGCGCATGCGAGGCGGCCGCGTGGTGGGGATCGATCTGGCCAACGGCGATGCGCTTCCCGCCGCCGCGGTCGTGCTGTGTACAGGGACCTTCCTCGGTGGGCGGCTGTTCCGGGGCGAGGAGCGGATGGACGGCGGTCGTATCGGCGAGAGCGCGGCGCACCGGCTGGCTACGCAGCTGCGTACCGCCGACCTGCCGATGGCGCGCCTGAAGACCGGCACGCCGCCTCGGCTGGACGGGCGCACGATCGACTGGGCGCGGCTGCCGGAGCAGCCCAGCGATGCCGAACCCTGGACGATGTCTCCGCTGACGCCGGCGCGCACAGTGCCGCAGGTGTTCTGCGCGATCGCGCGCACCAATGCGCGCACGCACGATATTATCCGTAGTGGGCTGGACCGGTCGCCGCTGTTCACGGGCGCGATCGGCGCGCAGGGGCCGCGCTATTGCCCGTCGATCGAGGACAAGATCCACCGCTTCGGCGATCGCGACGGGCATCAGGTCTTTCTCGAGCCCGAAGGGCTGGACGACCGCACGGTCTATCCCAACGGCGTCAGCACCTCGCTGCCGACCGACGTGCAGGTGGCGATGATGCGCAGCATCGAGGGGCTGGAGCGGGTGGAGATCACCGTGCCGGGCTATGCCGTGGAATACGATCACATCGATCCGCGCGCGCTGCGGCGCAGCCTGGAAGTGAAAGCCATCCCGGGGCTCTATTGCGCCGGGCAGATCAACGGCACCACGGGCTACGAGGAAGCCGCCTCGCAGGGGCTGGTGGCGGGGATGCACGCGGCGGCGGCCGTGCTCGGCCGCGCGCCGGCGGCGCTGGACCGGGCATCGAGCTACATGGCGGTGATGATCGACGATCTCACGCTTCATGGCGTCAGCGAACCCTATCGCATGTTGACCGCGCGGGCCGAATATCGCCTGCGACTGCGCGCCAATAACGCCTCCACCCGGCTTACGCCGCTGGCGCTGGAGGCGGGTTGCGTGGGCGTGGAGCGCGCCGACTGGTTCGTCGCGCGCACGGAACAGCGGGAGCGGTTGGAGCATGCGCTGGCCGCCGACGTCACCCCGACCGAGCTGGCGCGCGCGGGGATGGGGGTACGCGCCGATGGCACCCGGCGATCCCTGATGGAATGGCTGCGTTTCCCCGAAGTCACGCTCGCGGCGTTGCGTCCATGGGTGGGGGACGTGGCGTTCGATCCCCTGCTGGTGGAGGAAGTGGAGGAGGACGCGGCCTATGCGCCCTATCTCGCGCGGCAGGATGCGGAGCTGCGCGAGTTGCGGTCGAGCGACGCGGTCCCGCTCGGCGATGATTTCCCCTTCGCCGAGGTGCCCGGCCTTTCCAACGAGATGGTGGAGCGGTTGCAGCGTGCCCGGCCGGATACGCTGGCGGCGGCGGGCCGGATTGCCGGGATCACCCCGGCCGCGCTCGCCAGCCTGCTGGTCCACGCGCGGCGGCGCGCGGCATGACGATCGTCAGCGAAGCGGATGCCCAAACCTGGCTGCGCGATCGGCTCGGGGTTGATGCGGATGGCATGAGCCGGCTGGATCGACTCGTCGACCTGCTGGTGGCCGAGAACGAACGCCAGAACCTCGTGGCACGCGGTACGCTGACGCATGTCTGGCAGCG
The DNA here is from genome assembly GCA_001725355.1 of Novosphingobium sp. SCN 66-18. GTDB lineage: Bacteria > Pseudomonadota > Alphaproteobacteria > Sphingomonadales > Sphingomonadaceae > Novosphingobium. The sequence goes on along the minus strand of MEGD01000002.1, from coordinate 61,140 downwards.
GCATATCGTGGACAGCGCGCAGTTGCTCGATGTTCCACGTGAAACATTGCCGGCGGGGCCGTGGCTCGATCTGGGGACCGGAGCGGGCTTTCCGGGGCTGGTCGTGGCGGCGTTGCAGCCCGAACGGCACGTCACGCTGGTCGATTCGCGCCGCTTGCGCACCGAATGGCTCGAGCGCGCCGCCGGGGCGCTTGATCTGCGCAATGTGGAGGTCATTCTGGCGCGGGTGGAAGATGTGCCGGCACGGATCGTGAGCGTGATCTCTGCCCGCGCGTTTGCCCCGCTCGACAAGCTGCTGATTCTTTCTGCGCGCTTTTCCACACCAGACACGCTTTGGCTGTTGCCCAAAGGGGCCAAGGCGAAGCATGAATTGGACATGCTCCCGAAATCCTGGCGCCATATGTTCCACGTGGAACAATCGCTGACAGACCCCGACGCGGGCGTCATCGCTGGTCGCCTGCTTGGTGGTCAGCCCCCGGTTGTCCAAAAGGCCAAACGCCGGAAGGAAACTCGCCGATGATTACCATCGCTGTCGCCAACCAGAAGGGCGGAGTAGGCAAGACCACCACCGCGATCAACATCGCCACCGCGCTGGCCGCTACGGGTTGGAAAGTGCTGCTGGTCGATCTCGATCCGCAGGGCAATGCCTCGACCGGGATTGGCGTCGCTTCGCACGAGCGCGAACGGTCGTCCTATGACCTGCTGATCGATCAGGCGACCGTGGCCGAATGCCTGATGCCCACGCGCATTCCGGGGCTCGATCTGATACCCGCCACGGTCGATCTTTCGGGCGCGGAAGTGGAGCTGGTCAGCGTCGAGGACCGGACCGGAAAGTTGCGCGGCGCACTTTCCCAGGGCGGGGCGGGGCATGATATCTGCCTGATCGATTGCCCGCCGTCCCTCGGCCTGCTCACGCTCAATGCGCTGACCGCGGCGGATACGCTGCTGGTGCCGCTCCAGTGCGAATTCTTCGCGCTCGAAGGGCTGAGTCAGTTGCTGCAGACCGTGGAGCGCGTCCAGGAGCGCTTCAACGCCGATCTCGGCATCCTGGGCGTGGTGCTCACCATGTTCGATCGGCGAAACCGCCTGACCGATCAGGTGGCCGACGACGTGCGGTCCTGCCTGCACGATCTGGTTTTCGAAGCGGTGATTCCGCGCAACGTCCGTTTGTCCGAAGCGCCGAGCCATGGCTTGCCCGCGCTGATCTACGATCATGCCTGCCCCGGATCGCAGGCTTACATGAAGCTGGCGCGCGAACTGATCGGCCGGCTGCCCGAACGGAGGAAGGCTGCATGAGCAGCGAAGACGGCATGACCGGTGATGGCGTGAAAGCAGCGCCGGTGCGGCGCGCGGCGCTGGGGCGGGGGCTGGGCGCGTTGCTCGGCGAAACCCGGCGCGAAGAATCGCTCGTCCGCGTTTCGGCGGGCGCGCCGGAAGGGGCCGCACTGCCGCGCGAAGGCGGGGTTTCGCTGCTGTCCGTGTCGGACATCGAACCCGATCCCAATCAGCCGCGGCGCCATTTCGACGAAGAGGCGCTGGAGGAACTGGCCCGCTCGATCGCGCAGCGCGGTGTGATCCAGCCGGTGATCGTGCGGCCCGTGAGCGCGGGCCGCTATCAGCTCGTGGCTGGCGAGCGCCGCTGGCGCGCGGCGCAGCGCGCGCGCGTGCACGAGATTCCGGCCATCGTGCGCAAGCTCGATGAACGCGAAGTCGTCGCGCTGGCGCTGATCGAGAATCTGCAGCGCGAGGATCTCAATCCCGTCGAGGAAGCGCGCGCCTATCAGCGCCTGTCCGAACAGGATGGCCTGACGCAGCAGGAAATCGCGACGTTCGTCGACAAGTCGCGCAGCCATGTCGCCAATCTCATGCGCCTGCTCAGCTTGCCCGAGGAAGTGCTGGACATGGTCCAGCGCGACGAGATCTCGATGGGCCACGCGCGCGCGCTGGCAACCCTGCCCGATCCGTTGCCCATCGCGCGCGAGGTCGTGGCGAAGGGGCTTTCGGTGCGCGATGCGGAACGCATGGCCAAGCGCGCCGGGCGCCCGGAAAGCGCGCAGCGCAAGGCGCGCGCGGTGCGCGATCCATCGCAAAGCGCGGACATCGCGGCGGTGCAGGCCCATCTGGAGGAGTTCCTGGGTCTCAAGGTCATGATCAATGCCGATGCCGATCCCAGTTCGGGGTCGGTGACGATCCGCTACAAGACGCTCGACCAGCTCGACCTGATCTGCCAGCGGCTGACCGGCGGCGGCATCTGACGCGGACTTGCCCGAGAGGGCAGCGCATAAAGTTTAACTGATCGATTAAATAGCGATTGACCCGGCTTGGCGGCGGCGCTTATCCCTGTGGGAAAGGCCACGACTAACCGGAGAGATGCCATGTCGCTCGATGCGCTTTCACGCACCGCGTACAACGAGGATCACGAAGCCTTCCGCCAGACCGTCCGCCGGTTTCTGGAGGACGAGATCGCGCCGCACGCCGCCGAATGGGCGGACGCCGGCATTGTGCCCAAGGAAGTCTGGCCCAAGGCCGGCGAACTGGGCATGCTGTGCCCCACCGTGCCCGAGGAATACGGCGGGCTTGGCCTCGATTTCGGCTATAACGCCATCGTCGACGAGGAAAGCGCCTATTATGGCCGCGTGACCACGGGCTTTTCGCTCCAGTCGGACATCGTCGCCAACTATCTCATCTCCTACGGCTCGGAAGAGCAGAAGAAGAAGTGGCTGCCGCGCATGGTCTCGGGCGAGACGATCACGGCGATCGCGATGACCGAGCCCGGCACCGGTTCCGACCTTCAGGGCATGCGCACCACCGCGAAGAAGGACGGCAACCACTACGTCATCAACGGATCGAAGACCTATATCACCAACGGCCAGAACGCCGACCTGATCCTCGTCTGCTGCAAGACCGACACCGACGTCCAGCCGGCGTGGAAGGGCGTGTCGATCGTGTTGGTCGAAGCCGATCGCGAAGGATTCGAGCGCGGCCGCAACCTCGACAAGATCGGGCAGGACGAGGCCGATACCTCGGAACTGTTCTTCAACGACGTGCGCGTGCCGATCACCAACTGCCTGGGCGAGGAAGGCAAGGGCTTCATCTACCTGATGAGCGAACTGCCGCAGGAACGCCTCTCGATCGCGGTCAGCGCGCAGGCTTCCGCGCAGCGCGCGTTCGACGATACCGTGGAATTCACGCGCGATCGCAAGGCGTTCGGCAAGCCGATCCTCGATTTCCAGAACACCCGCTTCACCCTGGCCGACATCAAGGCCAAGCTGCAGGTGGGCTGGGCGCACCTCGACTGGGCGCTGGCGCGCCACCTCAAGCGCGAACTGACGCCGGAAGAGGGCGCGGCCGCCAAGCTGTGGCACACCGAGCTGCAGTGGGAAGTGATGGACAAGTGCCTGCAGCTCCACGGCGGCGCGGGCTACATGAACGAATACGCGATTGCCCGCGCCTGGCGCGCCGCGCGCGTGACGCGGATTTTCGGCGGCACCAACGAGATCATGAAGGAGCTGATCGGCCGCAAGCTTTAAGGCGTTTCACGTGGAACACGGTTTGTGATCGGCGCGTCGTCCCAGCGAAAGCTGGGACCTCGTGAGGCCGGGCGGGGCCTATCAAAGGTTCCACCATACGGCCTGAGGTCCCAGCTTTCGCTGGGACGACGCCGGCTGTACGGCGTGCTCCTCGGCGCTTAGCTGCCGGTGTAGACCCGCTTTTCCTTGACGCGCTTCTCGCGCAACACCGGGCGGTGGTGCACGGCGCGGCGGCGGACCGGTACGTTGACCCATTCCTCGGTTACGGTCGTGGTTTCGACGCAGGGCTTCTGCTGGTTCTGGATCATCACCGGCACCATGACATAGCCATAGGGCGCGTATCCGGGATAACCAGCATAGCCGCCTCCATAGCCACCGGGATAGCCCGCCGGATAACCTGCTCCCTGGGGCGGACCATAGCGACGGAAGAAGTCGTCGCATTCGCGATCCAGGGCCTTGTCCTCGGCCTTGTCGATCGCGGTGCCAGCCACGGCGCCGACCGCCGCGCCCGCCACGGTGCCAAGCACCCGGTCACCCGATGCCACGCGATTGCCGATCAGCCCGCCCACCGCGCCGCCGATCAGCGCGCCGCCGACGTGATGGTCCGGGTTGTTGACGTGGCAGCGATCGAGCATCCGCTGGTACTCGGGGTCCATCGGCGGCGGTGCCGGCATGGCGGCCGGGTATCCGCCTGCCCATGCGGGCGGCGCATAAGGAGGCGGGGGCGGAGGCGGTGCTTCATGCGCCGCCGCCGGCATGGCGCCCGCTAGCGCGAGCGAAACGGCAAGAGCGTGGTAGATTCGGGCCATCATGATCCCCTGTTGTGGCGCGCCAGCGCGACTGGCCGGATTCCGGACGTTTCCGGAACCGTATCATCGCCGGGCAGGGCGCACCAAGGCCGCTGCCGGGGCTGTGCCGAAACGGGATAGATTGGCGAGTGGTTCTTTCTCTCAGATCCGTTCGGCGATCGCCTGGGCCAGCGCCTCGATGCCGGACGCGTCCTCTGCGCTGAACCGTCCGGGCAGGGGGCTGTCAAGGTCGATCACGGCGATGACCGCGCCACCGCGAATCACGGGCACGACCAGTTCGGACCGGCTGGCCGCATCACAGGCGATATGGCCGGGAAAGGCGTGGACGTCCTCCACCCGCTGCGTGGTTCCGGTGCGCGCCGCCGCGCCGCAGACGCCACGGTCCAGCGGGATGCGGATGCAGGCGGGCTTGCCGATGAACGGGCCAAGCACGAGTTCGCCTTCCACCATGCGGTAAAAGCCCGCCCAGTTGAGGTCGGACAGGAATTCCGCCAGCAGCGCGGCGACATTGGCCATGTTGGCGATGCCATCGGGCTCGTTATCGGTGATGGCCACGGCCGCGTCGCGCAACTCGGCATGGATCTCGGCGGTCGAAGCGCCGGCGTTGGGGGCAAAGGCGTACATACCCCTGATATAGGGCGGCCGGGGCGGAATGGAATGAGGGCAACCTGTCAGGTGACAGGACGGCGTTTGCCGCCTAGATTCGTGCGCATGACTCTCTTGCGCAAGATCCTCATCGGCCTGCTCGTCGTCGTCGTCGCGGGCGGCCTTTTCATCGCCTGGGCCATGCGGGGCGATCCCGCACAGTACACGCTGGACCAGCTTTCCGGGCCGAAGCCCAAGCTGGCCGAGCCGAGCGCGCAGACGATTCCCACGATCGTGGTGGCGGAACCTGTCGGCTGGAAGGCCAACGAGGCGCCCGTGGCGGCGCAGGGGCTGGCGGTCAGCCGCTTCGCCGACGGGCTGGACCATCCCCGTGCGGTGACCGTGCTGCCCAATGGCGATGTGCTGGTGGCGGAAACCAACGCGCCTCCGGGCCGTGGCCCCGGCGGGATTACGGGCCTGGTGATGAACTGGCTGTTCCGCAAGGTCGGCGCCGGCGGGCCTTCGCCCAACAAGATTGTGTTGCTGCGCGATACCAATGGTGACGGCAAGGCCGACCAGAAGTTCGTGATGGACAATCCCGCGCTCGATTCGCCGTTCGGCATGGTGTTCCGCGACGGCCGCCTGATCATCGCCAACCACAACGCGGTGCTGTCGTACCCCTATGCGCTGGGCCAGACGTCTCTTGCCGGCAAGCCCGAGAAGCTGATGGACCTGCCCGGTGGCGGCAACCACTGGGCGCGCAACCTGCTGCTCAGCGCCGATGGCAGCAAGCTCTATGTCACCGTCGGCTCCTCCTCGAACATCGCCGAGAACGGTATCGACCAGGAAAAGGGGCGCGCCGCGATCCACGAGTACGATTTCGCCAAGCACCGCAGCCGCGAATTCGCCGGCGGCCTGCGCAATCCCAACGGTCTCGACTGGAATCCGCACAGCGGCGAACTGTGGACCGTGGTCAACGAGCGCGACATGCTCGGGTCCGATCTCGTGCCCGATTACCTCACCAATGTGCCGTTGGGCGCGCAATACGGCTGGCCCTGGGCCTACTGGAAGAAGAACATCGACTGGCGCGTGAAAGAGCCGATGCCCGAATACATGCTCGAATACACGCGAAAGCCGGAATACGCGCTGGGCTCGCACGTCGCACCGCTTGGCCTTGCGTTTTCGCGTGGCGGCAACGTGATGGGCGATCGTTTCGCGCAAGGCGCGTTCATTGCGCGCCACGGTTCGTGGAACCGCCGCCCGCTGTCAGGCTATGACGTGGTCTTCGTCGGCTTCGACGATCGCGGCAACGTGAAGCCGACCCCGCCGGTCACGATCCTCAGCGGGTTCCTCACGGCCGATGGCCGCGCGCATGGCCGGCCGACCTGGGTCGCCTTCGCGAAAGACGGCGCGCTGCTGGTCAGCGACGACGTGGGCGGTGTGATCTGGCGCGTGACGGCACCCGGCGCGAAGCCGGCGGCGGAGATCGTGCCGATCAAGGCGACGCCGATGCCGCCTCCACCGCCGCCGGATGCCAAGTTCATCGCCAAGCCGAACGAAGATTCGGACCTGCTCAAGCCGCAGCCGTAAGGCGCGGGAAAAGCACCGGGCGCGTGGCTTACAGCGCGCGCCCGGTCCGCCCGGCCAGTTCGTTGACATATTGCCAGGCCACGCGCCCGGAGCGGCCACCGCGCCGGCGAGACCATTCCAGCGCGTCGGCCGGCTCCCATTCCAGCCCGTAATGCGCGGCATATCCGCCGATGATCGCCAGGAAATCGTCCTGCGAGCAATTGTGGAAGCCCAGCGACAGACCGAACCGGTCGGCCAGCGCCAGCCGGTCGTCGACCACGTCGCGCGGGTTGATCGGATCGTCCTGCTCGCTGAGATGGCGTTCCACGATCGCGCGGCGGTTGGAGGTGACGGCCAGGCGGACGTTGGCGGGGCGCGCTTCCACGCCGCCTTCCAGCCAGCTGCGCAGCCGGCGCGCGCCATCGGCATCGGCCGCATCGAAGCCGAGGTCGTCGAGGAAGACGAGGAAGCGGCGGTCGATCCCGCGCAGCAGGGCGAACAGGTCGGCCAGGCCCGCCTCGGGCGTGGCCTGCACCAGCGCGATGCTGCCCGGCCGATCATTCTGCGCGGCCAGCGTGGCGGCGCGCAACAGGGCGGACTTGCCCATGCCGCGCGATCCCCACAGCAGCATGTCGTGCGCGGCCGTGCCGTGGGCCAGGCGGGCGACGTTCTCGACCACAGCGCCCTTCTGGAAGTCGATGCCGTGCATCAGGTCCAGCGCGGGCGCTTCCAGCCGGACGACAGGCCGGGCCGTGCGCCCCAGCCAGACGTAGGCGGGGTGCGCCAGCCAGTCGACCGGTGGCGGCGGTGGCGGTGCGAGCCGTTCCAGCGCCTCGGCGATGCGGGTCAGCCAGGGGGTATGGTCACTCATGCCAGCAGCGCGTCGGTATCCAGCTGATAGACCAGCGCCGCGCCCGCCATGGCCGCCGAGCCAAGGCCGCGCATTTCGGGCACGATGGTGCGGTTGAAGAACATCGTCACCGCCGTCTTGGCGTCATCGCCCGTGGTCCGCGCCTGCCGGGCAAGCTGCCAGCCGGCCACGGCCGCCGCGCACATCGTGGTGAACGGCACGCTGCCGGCCAGCCGGTCGTCCAGCGTGGCGCTGGTGGTCATCCAGGTGGCGATCGCGGCCACGTCTCTCGCCAGCGCGGCGACTTCGGGCACGTCTTCCATTTCCGCGATGATGTCGGCCATCAGCGCCTGCAGCACGCCGCCGTTCTCGTAACCCAGCTTGCGGGTGACGAGGTCGGCGGCCTGGATGCCGTTGGTGCCTTCATAGATCGGCGCGATGCGCGCGTCGCGATAGTGTTGCGCGGCGCCGGTTTCCTCGATGAAGCCCATGCCGCCGTGGACCTGCACGCCCAGACTGGTCACCTCGCAGCCGACATCGGTACCCCAGGCCTTGAGCATGGGCACCAGCACTTCCGCCCGCTTCTGCGCGGCTTCGTTGCCCAGCGTGCCGCGATCGATCTGGCCGGCGGTGTAATAGAGCAGCGCCCGCGCCCCTTCGGTCAGCGCGCGCATCCGCAGCAGCATCCGGCGCACGTCGGGGTGTTCGATGATCGCCACCGGTGTCTTGTCCGCCGCGCCCGCCCGGGCGGACTGGACGCGGTCGCGCGCGTAGGCCCGCGCCTGCTGATAGGCGCGTTCGGCGATCTGCACGCCCTGGCTGCCCACGTTGATGCGGGCGGAATTCATCATCGTGAACATGGCCTTCAGGCCCTCGTTCTCGTGGCCCACCAGTTCGCCGATGCATTCGCCGTGGTCGCCATAGGACATGACGCAGGTGGGCGAGGCGTGGATGCCCAGCTTGTGCTCGATCGAGACGCAGCGCACGTCGTTGCGTTCACCGGGGGTGCCGTCGGGGTTGACGTGGAACTTGGGCACGATGAACAGCGAGATGCCGCGCGTGCCGGCCGGGGCGCCGGGAGTGCGAGCGAGAACCAGGTGGATGATGTTCTCGGCAAGGTCATGTTCGCCGAAGGTGATGAAGATCTTGGTGCCGGCGATGCGGTATTTGCCGGCGTGCGGGCCTTCGGTGATCGGTACGGCGGTGCTGCGCAGCGCGCCCACGTCGGACCCGGCCTGCGGCTCGGTCAGGTTCATCGTGCCCGACCATTCGCCGCTGACCAGCTTGGGCAGGTATAGCGCCTTCTGGGCTTCGCTGCCGTGGTGATCCAGCGCCTCGATCGCGCCGACGGTGAGCATCGGCAGCAGGGCGAAGCCCATGTTGGCCGCGCCCAGCGTCTCGAGCACGCAGGTCGCCAGCGCGAAAGGAAGGCCCTGTCCGCCATGATCGACCGGCCCGGCGATCGCGTTCCAGCCCTGCTCGACGAACGCGCGGTAGGCGTCGGCGAAGCCGGCGGGCAGCGTTACCGCGCCATCTTTCCATTTCGCGCCCTCGGTGTCGCCCAGCCGGTTGAGCGGTGCCCATTCGCCGGCGGCCAGCGCGCCGATGCCTTCCACGATGGCTTCCACCAGATCGGGGCTGGCAGCCTCGAAGCGTTCGTGCGCCGCCAGCTCCTCGATCCCGGCGCTGACGCGCAGGGCAAGCACCTGGTCGGTGGTGGGTGGCGTGAAATCCATCGCAGTTCCCCTCGCTTGGTTTTCCTTGGCAGAGCGTGGCGCGCGCTATAGCGGCAAGGCATGGACGGTACAAAGATTTCCCACGGCGGACCGGGCAACCTGCGCGCCGCCGATGCCGCCGGCATTGCCGCGGCGGCGCGGCTGCTGGCGGCCGGGGGGGCGGTCGCCGTGCCCACGGAAACCGTCTATGGCCTCGCCGCCCGGGCCGACGACGATGCCGCCGTGGCGGGCATCTATCGCGCCAAGGGCCGCCCCGATTTCAATCCGCTGATCGTCCATATTCCCGATGCCGTAGCGGCAAGGGCGCTCGCCGCCTTCGACGACCGGGCCGAGGCGCTCGCCGCCGCGTTCTGGCCGGGCGCGCTGACCATGGTCTTGCCGCGCCTGCCCGGTGCGCGGCTTGCCATGGCGGTCAGCGCCGGCCTGCCCACGGTGGCGCTCCGCTGCCCCGCGCATCCGGTGATGCAGGCGCTGCTGCGCGAAAGCGGGCTGCCGCTTGCCGCGCCTTCGGCGAATCGCAGCGGCGCGGTCAGCCCCACCAGCGCCGCGCACGTGCGCGCCTCGCTGGGCGACCGGGTCGGCCTGATTCTCGACGGGGGAGAGACGGCGCAGGGGATCGAATCGACCATCGTCGGCCTGCGCGCGGATGGATCGTGGGCGATCCTGCGGCCCGGCCCGATCGAGGAGGCGCGGATCGCCGCGGTGCTGGGCGAAGAGCATGCCGGCCGCGCGCAGGATCGTCGCGGTATCGAGGCGCCGGGGCAATTGGCGAGCCACTATGCGCCGGGAAAGCCCGTCCGCCTCGACGCGCCGGACGCCGAGCCGGACGAATTCCTGATCGGCTTCGGCGCGGTTGCCGGCGATGTCTCGCTGTCGCGCAGCGGCGATCTCGCGGAAGCGGCGGCGCGACTCTACGCCTGCCTGCATCTGGCGGCGGACGATGCGCGGCGCCGGATCGCCGTGGCGCCGATCCCGGACCGGGGCATCGGCGTTGCCATCAACGACAGGTTGCGCCGCGCCGCCGCCTGAACGGCTTTAGGCGGGCCAGTTTCAGGCGGCCCAATTTCAGGCGGGCTGGCAGACCAGCTTGCCCGAACCCAGCGTCTTGACCGTGCAGGTCGCGCGCCCGCGCACGTGAATGTCGCCGCTGCCCAGGATCGAGGCATCCACGGTACCGTCCGACGCGAACCGGCCGCTGCCCGAACCGGCGACGTCGGCCTTCGCCGCATCGACCGAGAGGCCGGAAAGGTCGGCATTGCCCGATCCGCCGATGGTCAGCGCCAGGTTCCTGGCATGGCCGGCCGCCCGCACGGTTCCCGGACCCAGCACGTCGACCTTGAGCGTGCCGACATCGACGCGGGTGCTATCCACGCTTCCGGAGCCGGCGATCACCACCCTGGCGTCTTCTCCATGCAGGGCGTCGCTGTGGACGGTGCCCGAGCCCATCAGCACGATCCCCTGCAACGGCGGAACGACCACGTTGATGGTCACGGTGCCGCCTTGGCCGAATCCGTGCTTTTCGCGCGCGATGCCGAGGTTGCCGTCCTTCAGGGTGAAGCGGAGCTGGTCCTTGGTCGCCGGATCGCCATCGACGGTAATCGCCAGCCGGTCCCCGCCGGTGACACGGACGGTATCGGGGCCGAGCAGGGTGATCGTGTCCGGCGCCTTGCCCGAGGTATCCAGCTGCGCCAGCGGCACGCCGCTGACACCGTCGATGGTGACGTGCGCGTCGGACGAACAGCCGGCCAGCGCGGCGCCGAGACCGACGGCGGCTACGCCCGCCAGGGCACGGGCAAGATTGGCGAACATGCGATGGTCTCCACCGGGAGGGAATGTGTATTGCTCATATACTACAGCTTCGCCTCCCAGGGCCATGTCGCTCGTCGGCGCGCATCGGCATCTGGACGACGCCAGCGCGGCAACACAAAAGGGGCCGCCGGCTTCCCGGCGACCCCTTTTCGTGGAAACGGGCGTGAAACCCGGCCGGACCGTATGGCCCGGCCTTGGCGTCAGGCGGTTTCGTAGTACTTCGGCGCGTATTCGTTCAGGATCGCGAGGATCTTCTTGAGCGCGGCCGGTTCATCGGTCTTTTCCATCGCCGCCAGTTCGCGGGCGAGGCGCGAAGAGGCCGCTTCGAAGATCTGGCGTTCGGAATAGCTCTGTTCCGGCTGGTCGTCCGCGCGGAACAGGTCGCGCGTGACTTCCGCGATCGAAACGAGGTCGCCCGAATTGATCTTGGCTTCGTATTCCTGTGCGCGGCGCGACCACATGGTGCGCTTGACCTTGGGCTTGCCCTTCAGCGTATCCAGCGCTTCGCGCAGCGTCTTGTCCGAAGACAGCTTGCGCATGCCGATGGCTTCGACCTTGTTGACCGGAACGCGCAGCGTCATGCGTTCCTTCTCGAAACGGAGCACGTAAAGCTCCAGCGTCATTCCGGCGATTTCTTCGTTCTGCAATTCGACCACCCGGCCGACGCCGTGCTTCGGATAGACGACGTAATCCCCAACATCGAAGGCAAGAGCCTTGGCTGCCATTGGTTACCCTTTCGACACGGGCTAGGATGTGGCGGCGGAGGAGGCCCCGGTGCGCGTATTGCGCCCGATGCCCGCATTGCTTCGCGGGCGGCCTTCAACAAGCGGTCTGCGACCCCTTTTTTGTGCTGCCTTTGTGTCCTGCCTTATCTTCGTGAAATGCGACGCATGGCCGGGACCATGCCGCACGCGCGAGTATATAACGTTTTTGTGGAAAATTTCCAGTCCCGGCGGAGAATCTCCACGGTTCCTTGTTTTCGCGGGGCGGCCGGCGGCTTGACGCTGCGTCAGCGAAGCGCGTGCAAGGCCGTTCTGGCGATTCCCGCCGCTGTGGAGACGGACGGGTCGGGGCTGGCCCGTTCTTCGGACGGCGTGGCGATCCGCCCCATCGCCACCAGCAGCGCTTCGGCCCGGGTGGCGAGTCTCTCCACTTCGCGTTCGTTCAGCGAAAGGCGATTTTCCAGATAGGAGATTTTGGATATCGCCATCAGCGCGCCCGCGAAGAAGCCGACCGTGGCCGACAGGAAAGCGATTCCCGCATATATTGCGATTTCAGACACCTGGTTCCGACCCCCGTCAGATTCATTCTTTTCGGGGACGCAACGTAGAGTTTCCCGCGCCCGATGGCGCGGGAATTTCAGTCTGTTTTGGACTAGTCCCGATCTGGGGCGGTTACGGGCGCGCGGCTGGGGCGCGGATCAATCGCCCTCGCCGGGTTCGGCCGAGAAGTACTTGTCGAACTTGCCTTCCTCGCCCTTGTGCTCGTCGGCGTCGGCCGGAGCATCCTTCTTGGCGGTGATGTTCGGCCATTCCGCCGAATACTTGGCGTTCAGCTCAAGCCACTGTTCCAGGCCGCTTTCGGTATCGGGCAGGATCGCTTCGGCGGGGCATTCCGGCTCGCACACGCCGCAGTCGATGCACTCGCTGGGGTTGATCACGAGCATGTTCTCGCCCTCGTAGAAGCAGTCCACCGGGCAGACCTCGACGCAGTCCATGAATTTGCAGCGGATGCAGGCGTCGGTCACAACATAAGTCATGGCGTGATTATCCCTCAGGTACGCGTTTCGGGCCGTGCTAGAGGCGAGGGGGGCGTATCGTCAAGCACCCGATAGCATGCTTGTGCTTCGGGAGCGGGGCCGCGCCGCTCCGGAAGCGCCAGAATCTCGATCACGCGCACCGCCGAACCCAGCGGAACCACGAGAATATCGCCGGCGGAAACGCCCTGGTGCGCGCGCTCCACGCGCCGTCCGTTAAGCCGGATGTGCCCCGCCTGCGCCCAATCCTGCGCCAGCGCGCGCGTTTTGGCGAGGCGCAGGAACCACAGCAGCTTGTCGATCCGCAGCCCCGCGGCCATCAGCGCCCCACCGGTTCGGCCGCCAACCATTCCGCCAGGGCGGCGAAGGCGCTGTCGGGCCGGGGGCGGGCGGCTTCGGGCCGGCGTTCTTCGCGCGGGCGCGGGGGGCGCCAGTCCCACAGCGGCGGCGCGGGCGGCCCCGCGGCGCCTTCGGCCAGCGGGCGCGGGGGCCACGCGCGGAAGCCCGCCGCGCGCAGCAGCGCCGCATAGCTGGCGGTGGTCAGCCCCATCGACCGCGCCAGCGCCGGATCGAGCGCGAAGCGGCGCGTCCTGCCGCCGATCGCGCCTTCCGTGCGTGTGCGGTGGGCGGCGTGGAGCAGCTTTTCGGCCAGATCCACGCGAATCGCCTGCGATCCGGCGGCGCGGTAGCCGACTGGTATCTCCCTGCCGCCCCGAATCACGGGCTGCATGGCATCGGGTGGCGCGCCGTGTTCCAGCCCCCAGACGCGCGCCAGCGCGCTCCACAGGATCATGGCGGCGGGCCGCAGCGCGCCCGGCACGTAAAGGTCCAGCGCGCCCACGCGAACGCCCAGCCCGCGCAGCGCCGTGCGCTGGCGATCGTCGAGCCGCTCCAGCCCGGCTTCGGCGCGCGCCAGCACGCCGCCACCTTCCACCAGACGCAGCAACAGCGCGCGCAGCGTCGGTCCGGAGGCCGGATCGCGCCCGGTTTCGGCAATCTTGCGCAAGGGTTCCAGCGGCCTTTCGCCATGGCGCGCCAGCCATTCGGTGAGCGCGGTTTCCACGCCCTGCCGGACCGGGGACGGCAACCGGTCGAGCGCCGCGTCGATCCGGATGCGCGGCTCCAGCAGCGTGCGGCCCTTCTCCAGCCGCGCCACCGTGATGCCGTTCCAGCGCAGCGCGCCGTCGGCGAGGGTGATTCCCTCCGCCGTTCCGGCATCGCGGACCAGCGCCTGCGCGCGGGTGGCCAGCAAGCCCGGCAAATGCCGCTCCGCCGCCGCCAGCAGCAGCTTGCGATCCGCCGCGCGGGCCAGTGGATCGACCACGAAGCGGAAGCCTTCGAGGTGGCCGATCGCCTCGTCGTCCACCAGCACCGCCCCCGCCTCGTCGAGCCGGACGGGCAGGAACGCGGCGTCGGCGCCGGTCTTGCGCATCAGCAGCGTGGTGCGGCGGTTGACGAAGCGTTCGGTCAGGCGCGCGTGCAAGGCATCGGACAGCCGCGTTTCCACGGCGCGGGCGCGCGCCGCCATCTCGTCGCGCGCCAGCACCCAGTCGGGCCGTTGCGCGATGTAGGACCAGCTGCGGATCGCCGCGATGCGCCCCTGCAGCGTGTCGATGTCCCCGGACGGGTTGTCGAGCGCGGCGATCGCCTGCGCCACGTAGTCCGCGCCCAGATAGCCATGGCGCAGATCCTGCCACAGCCGCGCGACGAAGCGGGCATGGGTTTCGGCGCCCTGCTGGCGGAAATCGGGAAGCGAACAGGCCGCCCAGAAGCGCTGGACCGCACCACGCCCGCGCACCGTGCCGGCGGTGTCCGGCTCCTCCGCCAGCCGTTTCAGGACGGCCAGGTCGATCGCCTGCGGCGGGGTGGCCAGTTCGGGCCGGGGCGGCGGGCTTTCCAGATCCGCGATCAGCGTGGCCAGCGAATCGAAGCGCGGCTCCGCCTCGCGCCAGAACAGGCGGGTCAGCGGCGGAAACCGGTGTTCCTCGATCGCGAAGACTTCCTCGGGCGTGAATTCCGGATCGTGCCCGCCCGTGCCCGCCCCCGTGCCCGCCAGCGTGCCGAAAGTGCCGTCGCGCTGGTGGCGTCCTGCGCGGCCCGCGATCTGCGCCATTTCCGCCGTGGTCAGCCGCCGCTGGCGATGGCCGTCGAACTTGGACAGGCCGGCGAAGGCGACGTGGTGGACATCGAGGTTCAGGCCCATGCCGATCGCGTCGGTGGCGACGAGGTAATCGACCTCGCCCGCCTGGTACATCGCCACCTGCGCGTTGCGCGTCTGCGGGCTCAGCGCGCCCATGACCACCGCCGCGCCGCCCCGGAAGCGGCGCAGCATTTCGGCCATGGCATAGACCTGTTCGGCCGAGAAGGCGACGATCGCGCTGCGCGGGGGGATGCGCGAAAGCTTCTTCGCGCCGACATGGCTGAGCGTCGAAAAGCGCGGCCGGCCGATCACGTCCGCTTCGGGCACCAGCGCGCGGACCATCGGCTCCAGCGTGGCGGAGCCCAGCAGCATCGTCTCCTCGCGCCCGCGCGTGTGGAGCAGCCGGTCGGTGAAAATATGCCCGCGCTCCGGATCGGCGGAAAGCTGCGCTTCGTCGAGCGCGACGAAGGCGAGATCGGGGCGCGATGGCATCGCTTCGGCGGTGCAGAGCAGCCAGCGGGCGTCCTTCGGCTCGATCCGCTCCTCGCCGGTTATCAGCGCGACGCGGTCCGCGCCCTTGATCGCGCAGACCCGGTCATAGACCTCGCGCGCCAGCAGGCGCAGCGGAAAGCCGATCGCGCCACTGGAATGGGCGCACAGCCGCTCGATCGCGAGATGGGTCTTGCCGGTGTTGGTCGGGCCAAGCACCGCCTTGACCACACCATCCCCGGCTGTCCCGTGTCGTCTTCCTGGCAGGGGACTGGCCATACAGGGAATGTGGCGGCGGCCGTCCCCCCACGCAAGAAGGCGCCGGGAATTTATCCCCGGCGCCTCCAAAAAGGATTTTCATTCAGGGCCCTGAAGCAGGCCGGTCGAAATTCAGGTCAGGCCGCGCCGAGAATGGTGCTTTTCGAGAACCGGCGCGCAGCGTGCTTGAAGCACGTGAGCACCGGAAGCGCAGAAAAGTTCCGTTCGCAGGCCGGCATGGGCTGAATTTCGGCTGGCCTCAGCCGTCGTAGTCGGCGCCCAGCGACGTATTCCGCACCGGAGCGGCGGCGGTGATGCGCAGGGCTTCGGCCGACTGCGACAGCGAGCCGATTTCATCGACTTCATCATCGTCGTCGGGCAGCACGCGCTGGAGCGACTGGATCACGTTTTCCTTGAGCACCGTCGGGCGAACGGTTTCGTCCGCGATTTCGCGCAGGGCGACCACGGGGTTCTTGTCGCGGTCGCGGTCCACGGTCAGCTCGGCGCCGCCCGAGATCGCGCGGGCGCGCTCGGCGGCCAGCAGGACGAGATCGAAACGGTTGGGAACCTTGTCGACGCAATCTTCGACGGTAACGCGCGCCATTCGGGCACTCCGGAATACAGGAAAGGACGGAAAGAGCCGCAGCTAGGCGCGGGGTGTGGAAAAGTCAAGGAAATCGGGACAGCGGGAAATCGGGATGGCGAGACCGGGCGTCCCGCCATTCGCCCCTTACTCGTCGTTGTAGCTGTGACCGGCCAGCGCATCGGGGGCGAGGTCGCTGAACTTGGTAATGCGCGATTCGAAGCGCAGGCGCACCTTGCCGGTCGAGCCGTGGCGCTGCTTGGCCACGATCAGTTCGGCCAGGCCATAGACCCGCTCCATTTCCGCCTGCCAGGCGGCGTGGGCTTCCTGGATTTTCATGTCGTCGCTGCCCTGCGGCACCTTGGGTTCGCGCGCGGCGACGTAATAGTCCTCGCGGAACACGAACCAGACCATGTCCGCGTCCTGCTCGATCGAGCCCGATTCGCGCAGGTCCGACAGCATCGGCCGCTTGTCGTCGCGCTGTTCGACCGCGCGGCTGAGCTGCGACAGCGCGATCACCGGGACCGAAAGCTCCTTGGCCAGCGTTTTCAGGCCGCGGCTGATTTCCGAGATTTCGTTGACGCGGTTGTCGCTGCGACCCGATCCTTGGAGGAGCTGGAGGTAGTCGACGATGATCAGGCCGATGTCGTGCCGGCGCTTCAGCCGCCGCGCCCGCGCGCGCAGGCTGCCGATGGTCAGCGCCGGCGTATCGTCGATATAGAGAGGCAGTTCGGCCAGGCGCTGGCTGGCGAACGAAAGCTGCTGGAAATCCTCGCGGCTGATGCGGCCCATGCGCAGCGCTTCGGAGCTGATTCCCGATTGTTCGGCCAGGATACGCGTCGCGAGCTGATCGGCGCTCATTTCCAGGCTGAAGAAGGCCACCGCCGCGCCGACCGAATCCTTGGTGGCGATGCCGTCGGCCTGATCGCGCCGCAGCCGGTCGGCCGAATTGAACGCGATGTTGGTGACGAGCGAGGTCTTGCCCATGCCGGGGCGGCCGGCAAGGATGATGAGGTCCGAATCGTGCAGACCGCCGATCTTCTCGTTGACCGAGGTAAGGCCGGTGGTCTTGCCCGAGATGTGGCCGCCCGAAAGCAGCGCCTTCTCGATCATTTCCAGCGAGGTGCGCGTGGCCATGCCGAAGCTCTGCGCCTCGCTGCCGGTCTGCGCGCCTTCGGCCACGGCATAGAGCGCGGCTTCGGCGCGTTCGATCTGTTCGAGCGGGGCCACCGAATTGCTGGTGTCGCGCGCGCCTTCCACCAGGTTGCGGCCCACCGCCATCAGCTCGCGCAGCAGGGCGAGGTCATAGACCTGCTCGGCCAGTTCGCGCGGGGCGAGCAGGCCCTGCCCGTCCGCCGTCAGCCGCGCGAGATAGGCGGTGCCGCCCAGCTCCTTCAGCCCTTCGTCGCTTTCGAAATAGGGCTTGAGCGTGACCGGCGTGACCACCGCCTTGCGATCGACCAGCGCCAGGATGCGCTCATAGACGCGGCCGTGGACCGGCGCGAAGAAATGCTCGGGCTTCAGCGGGGTGGCGAGTTCTTCGAGAATGCGGTTGTCGATCAGCACCGCGCCCAGAAACGCGGCTTCCGCCTCGACGTTGGAGGGAAGGGCGCGAATCTCTTCGGGTTCGCGCAGGAGGATCGCTTCACTTGCCGACATGACACACCAATGGCGCAGGGTGACCGCTCGCCGCAAGACGCGGTGTGGCCCGATTGCCGCCTGAATTTACCCACAGCCTGTGGACTGCGCAAATCTCTTGCCGCGCCTTGCCGCGTCTGCGAAATAGCCTGCCCCATGGCGGACCCGCGCATCTCGCATATCGAGCTCGACGAGGCGACGATCCTCTGGCGCAATGCCGATATCGAGCAGGAACGCCGGATCGCGATCTTCGACCTGATCGAGGAAAACACCTTCCGTCCGATCCGCGCGTTCGAGGCCGGGCATACCGGCCCCTATCGCCTGCGTCTGTCGGTGGAAGACGGGCGGCTGGCGCTGGTCATCGCCGACGAACGGGAAAATCTGCTCGAAACGATCATCCTCGGTCTCGGCCGGTTCCGCCGGCCGATTCGCGATTATTTCGCGATTTGCGATTCGTATTATCAAGCCATCCGCCGGGCGACCGCGCAGGAGATCGAGACGATCGACATGGCCCGGCGCGGCGTCCACAACGATGCGGCCGAAATGCTGCTGGAACGGCTCGACGGCAAGGTGGAAACGGACTTCGCCACGGCCCGCCGGCTCTTTACCTTGATCTGCGTCCTCCATATCAGGGGCTAGAGGGACCGGGGTCGCGGGATACGGATTTCATGGCGAAGGCGAGGAAAACGGCGCTGCGGCGCTGGCTGGCGGCATTGCTGCTGGTCGTGATGATCGCCATCGGCCTGGGCTGGTGGAAGGCGCGCACCTGGATGCCCGATCGCGCGCACTATCCGGTACAGGGCGCCTGGATCGACGAGCATGACGCCCCGGTCGACTGGCGCATCCTTCACGCCCGCGGCGCCGACTTCGTCTATCTCACCGCCAGCGAAGGCCCAGGCCGGCGCGATGCCGCTTTCGCATCGGGGCTGGACGCGGCGCGCGCGCAGGGGATGCAGGTGGGCGCGGTCCATGTCTATGATCTGTGCGCCCCGGCCGATGCGCAGGCCGCCAATTTCGTTACCACCGTCCCGCGCGACGCCAAGCTGCTGCCGCCGGCGGTGGTGCTCGACCTCGATTCGCGCAGCTGCCCCGATGCGCCGGGCGAAGCGGCCCTGCAGAGCGAGCTGACGACGTTCCTCAACCAGATGGAAATGCACGCGGGCAAGCCGGCGATCCTGATGCTGTCGCGCGGGTTCGAAAGCCGCTATCACCTCGCCGCCATGATCGATCGCAACATCTGGGTCCGCCAGGATTTCCTCGTCCCGGGCTATGCCAAACGGCCGTGGGTGATGTGGACGGCTACGAGCCGCCTGCGCACCGATGCCGCGCCGGGGCCGCTGCGCTGGGTGGCGGTGCAGCCATGACGAATATTTCGTCGCCCGATCTTGCTCCCGGTGCGCGCGAGGCGCTGGTCGCGGCCGCGCGAACGGCGGTCGACACCGCCTATGCGCCCTATTCGGGCTTCCACGTCGGCGCGGCGCTGCTGTTCGAGGACGGCGCGATCGTGACCGGGGCGAACGTGGAGAACGCCAGCTACGGCCTCTCGCTCTGTGCCGAGACGGTCGCCTGCGCGATCGCCAGCCATGCCGGGCGGCGCGGCGGGCTGGTCGCGGTGGCGGTGATGGGCGGGGCCGGCGGGGCGATCGACGCGGCGATCACGCCGTGCGGGCGTTGCCGGCAGGTGCTCAACGAACTCGCCGCGCTGGGCGGCACCGATCCGCTGGTGCTGTGCGTGGGCGCGCGCGAGGTGATCGAGGTGCGGCTCTCGGCGCTCTTGCCGCATGCTTTCGGTCCGGCCAGTTTGGTATAAAGGCAGTTTGGCCTGAACAGGATTATCGGGGAAACAACGTGGCCATTCTTTCCGACAAGTGGATTCGCGACAAGGCGCAGCGCGAGAGCATGATCGAGCCGTTCGTGGAAAGCCAGCGGCGCGAAGGTTGCATCAGCTATGGCCTGTCGTCCTATGGCTACGACGCGCGCGTGGCGGACGAATTCAAGATCTTCACCAACGTCGATTCGGCGGTGGTGGACCCCAAGGACTTCGCGTCCAACTCGTTCGTGGATCGCAAGACCGACGTCTGCGTGATCCCGCCCAACAGCTTCGCGCTGGCCCGCACCGTGGAATATTTCCGCGTGCCGCGCGATGTGCTGGTGATCTGCCTCGGCAAATCGACCTATGCCCGCTGCGGCATCATCGTGAACGTCACCCCGCTGGAGCCGGGTTGGGAAGGCCACGTCACGCTGGAATTCTCCAACACCACGCCGCTGCCCGCCAAGATCTACGCCAACGAGGGCGCGTGCCAGTTCCTGTTCCTGCAGGGCAACGAACCCTGCGAGGTCAGCTATGCCGACCGCGCCGGCAAATACATGGGCCAGCGCGGGGTGACCCTGCCCCGGCTGTAATCTCCGTTGTAATCTCCGCACCTGCAATCGCTGCTGCAACTGCCCTGTTGCTTTCCGGAACGGGGCCGATCACCATCCCGCCCATAACGAACCGAAAAAGGGGATGGGATGATGGGTGCCAGGGCGGATCGGCCGTTCGACATCGTGGTCTATGGCGCGACCGGGTTTACCGGGCGGCTCGTGGCGCAGTACCTCGCGCGGGCCTATGGCCAGGAGGGGCCGCGCTGGGCGATGGCCGGGCGCAGTGCCAGCAAGCTGGCCGAGGTGCGCGATGCGATCGACGCGCCGATCAACACGCCGCTGATCGTGGCCGATGCCGGCGATCCCGCCAGCCTCGCGGCCATGGCGGAACAGGCGCGCGTGGTGGTGACGACGGTCGGCCCCTACCAGCTCTATGGCGAACCGGTGTTGGCCGCCTGCATCGCGGCGGGAACCGACTATGCCGACTTGTGCGGCGAGCCGGTGTGGATGCGCCAGATGGTGGACAAGTACGACGCGGAAGCGAAGCGCACCGGGGCGCGGGTGAGCTTCTCCTCGGGCTTCGATTCGATCCCGTTCGATCTGGGCGTGCTGATGCTGCAAAAGGAGGCCGTGGCCCGCTTCGGCGCGCCCGCGCCGCGCGTGAAAGGGCGGGTCCGGGGGATGAAGGGCGGCGCTTCGGGCGGAACCGCGGCCAGCCTCAAGGCCACGCTCGCCACGCTGGGCCAGCATCCCGAACTGATTCCCTGGATGACCAGCGCCTTCGGCCTGACGCCGGGTTTCGAAGGGCCGCCGCAGCCCGCGGGCGACAAGCCGCAATACGATGAGACGCTGGGGTCGTGGGAAGCGCCGTTCATCATGGCGACGATCAACACCAAGAACGTCCACCGCACCAACCGGTTGCTCGGGCACCCCTATGGCGAGGACTTCGTCTATGACGAGATGATCCTGACCGGCCCCGGCGACCAGGGGAAGGCGGTGGCCGAGCATATCGCCACCACGCCGATGATCGGCCGGCCCGATGATCCGCAGCCGGGCGAGGGCCCGTCGCAGGAGGAACGCGAAAACGGCTTCTACGACGTGCTGTTCGTGGGCGAGATGCCCGACGGGCGGACGATCCGTTATGGCGTCAAGGGGCGCTACGATCCGGGTTATGGCTCCACCAGCCGGATGCTGGCCGAAACCGGCATCGCGCTGCTGTCCTGCGCGGCGGACGGCGGGATCGCCACGCCGGGCGCGCTGCTGGGCGAAGCGCTGGTGGCGCGGTTGCGCGCGCACGCCGAGATCGCCTTTGCGGTGGAGGACTGAACGACACCGGCGATCAAGCCCGCCGTCCGCTGTTGAGGGGGATCGCGGACGGCGGGCTCTCGCGCCGCGTCATGCGGCGGAGATCTGCGCGGGGGCTTCCTCGTAGGCCTGGGCTTCGGCCGCGATCAGGATGTCGGCCAGCATCCAGTAGGCTTCGCCCCAGGCGGCGAGCACTTCGTCGGTGGCCACGTCCGCGCCCAGAACGTCGCGGATCGCCGGCAGCAGGGCTTCGGCCACCAGCGGGTAGTGTTCAGCCTTGACGCCGGTTTCGACGTGCCTGGCCACCATCCGCTGCACCGCCGCGCCCAGGTTGCCCAGCTTGTCGATGTTCCGGGCATAGGCAAGGATCGCCCCGGCCAGCCGGCGCGGCTGTTCGCCGCTTTCCTGCGCGGCCTGATCGAACATCGCGGCGACTTCCGCATTGCGGAACAGGCGGGCGTACATGGCCGTGGTGATGGCGAGTCCGTGCTTTTCGATAACGGGGGCCGTGGCCTTGACGATGGCCTTGGCCTGTTCGGAAGCGGTGCGCATGGCGGGATCTCCTTAAAACAAGTATTAAAAATACCGGTATTGGAAATGCTTGATTCGGGCAAGCGAAAATCCGACATGATCGAACGATGCAACTGACCCAGCATACGGATTTCGGCCTGCGCCTGCTGATCGTGCTTGCCCGGCGCGAAGGCGAAGCCGTTTCGGTTCCGGCCTTTGCCGCCGAACAGGGGCTTTCGCCCCACCATGTCGCCAAGGTGGCGCAGACGCTGGTGCACGAAGGCTTCGCCCGCAGCCTGCGCGGGCGCGGCGGCGGCATCGCGCTGGCGCGCCCGGCGGACGCAATCAACGTCGGCGCGGTGGTGCGCGCGCTGGAACGCGGCATGAAGCTGGCCGATTGCGCGCGGTGCGCGCTGCGCGCCGATTGCGCGCTGAGCGGCGTTCTGGCCGAAGCGCTGGAGGCGTTCCTTGCCGTGCTCGACCGCTATTCGCTGGCGGACATCGCCCGCCCCGGCGCCCCGGCCTTCGCGCCGTGGAGCGTGGCGGAGCCTGCCGCGCGCCCTTGCGGTTAGGGACCTGCGCTCAGGGCTTCTTCAGCGCTGCGATGCAGGCCGCGCGATCGACATCGCGGCCATCGCCGCGCCGCGCGTCGACATAAGTCGCGGTCTGCCGCCCGCCCTGCGCGGGGGGATAGAGAAAGACGTCGAGAATGCAGGCCGATCCCGACCATTGCAGCTTGCGCGCGTCTTCCTCGTGAATGTCCAGCCGGGGCGGTCCGAACAGGCGCGATAGCTGCTGCGCGTCGGCGCCGATCACCGATTCGAGGCCGGGCGCCGTCAGGATCTGCGCGGCGGGGCGCGGCGGCGGGTGGCCGACGCTGCGGATGGTCGCGGCCTTGCCGGTCCCGCTGGTCTGCGCGCCGGTTCCGCCGCCGCAGGCCGCAAGCAGCAGCGTCATCACAAGCACGGCCTGATTACGGCGCATCGGAAACTCCAATATGGCGGCGCAGCACCAGATGCGTCGCCGTCGCCGCGCCGATCACCGGCGCGACAAGGTTGAGGAAAGGCACGGCCAGCAACCCGGCCACGGTTCCGCCCAGGAGCAGCCGCTGCCACGCGGGCGGCGCGGCGGCGGGGGTTCCCGCGGCGTCGCGGTGGCGCAGCCGGACCATCTCGGTCAGTTCCCGGCCCAGCAGCACGGCATTGACCAGAAAGAACACCAGCGCCGGGCCAAGGCCGGTGACCAGCAGCACCACGGCCACCGGCAGCGCGGCCAGGTTCCACAGCACCGACCGCACCAGCCCGCGCAGCGCCTGCCGGGCTTCGGCACGCCAGCCCAGCGGCCGCGCCGTGGCGGCGAGGGCCGGGTAATGGCGCGCCTCTACGGCCGCGACGACCTCGTCCGCGAAGAACTGGACCACCGCGATCGCCACCAGCCGGAACAGCAGCCAGACGCCGATCAGCACGATCACGCCCGCGATCAGCACGCGCAGGGTCTGCGCGCCGCTGGCCAGGTCGTCGTGCAGGCCGGACGCGATGAACGCCGTGTCGAGACCCCACCAGCCCAGAGCGCCCAGCACCACGAACAGGGCGAGCGTGACGAGCGCGCTTTTCCCCAGCACCCGCAGGATGCGCCGGTCGGCAAGCTGGCCCAAGGAAAGCCCCAAAGCGGAAAGCATGGATGCCGGATCGCCCGGCGGCGCGCGGCTGTCAACCGGGAGACCGAACCGCTCGTCCGCCGTGGTCGCCGGGTCAGCGCACTTGCGGCGCGGCAAACAGCCCGCTAGGGCCGCGCCGCCTGCCGTTCCCCGATCGGCCCCTCATTTATGGAGCTTGCGGATGACCGCTCCCGCTACCGACGTTATCGCCATCGGCAATGCCATCGTCGATGTCATGGCCCCCGCGCAGGATGCGGATATCGCGCGGCTGGGCCTCGCCAAGGGCGGGATGACGCTGGTCGATGCCGATCGCGCGCGCGAACTCTATGACGCGATGGGGCCGGCGCGCGAGATTTCGGGCGGTTCGGCGGCGAACACGCTGGCCGGGCTGGCGGCGCTGGGGGCAAAGTGCGGTTTCATCGGCCAGGTGGCGCAGGACCAGCTGGGCGAGGTTTTCGCGCACGATATCCGCGCCGGCGGCATCGCCTTCGCCACGCCCGCGCGCGAAAGCGAGCCGCCGACGGCGCGCTGCCTCATCTTCGTGACGCCCGATGGCCAGCGCACGATGAACACGTTCCTCGGCGCGTCGCAGTTCCTGCCGGCCGAAGCGCTGGACGAAGCGGTGATCGCCGATGCGGCGGTGCTCTATCTCGAAGGCTACCTGTGGGACCCGGAAGAGCCGCGCAAGGCCATGCGCCGCGCCATCGCCGCCGCGCGCACGGCGGGGCGCAAGGTGGCCTTCACGCTGTCCGACGCGTTCGTGATCGCGCGCCATGGCGACGATTTCCGCGCGCTGATCGAGGCGGGCCAGATCGACATCCTCTTCGCCAACGAGCACGAGCTGGCGGCGCTGACCGGCATCGAGGATTTCCACGAAGGCATCGCCTCGCTCGCGGCGAAGGTGCCGACCGTGGTGGTCACGCGCAGCGAAAAGGGCGCGCACGCCGTAAGCGGCAGCGAACAGGCCCATGTTCCCGCCGAACCGATCGAGAAGGTCGTGGACACCACCGGCGCGGGCGATCTCTTCGCCGCCGGCTTCCTGTTCGGCCACGTGCGCGGGCGCTCGCTGGAGGATTGCCTGCGGCTGGGCGCGATCTGCGCCGCTGAAGTGATCTCGCACTATGGCGCGCGGCCTGAAGCGGACCTCAAGCAGCTCGTCGCCGCGCGGATGGGCTGAACAGCCGGGCTGACCGGTTGTCTTGAACGGTCGGGCTATTCGCTCGGCCGGGTATAGCGGCCGCGCCCGAAGGCGTCGGGAATCAGCGCCTTACCGTCAATCCGCAGGCGCAGCGTGGTGAAAGCGGGCGGGATCACCTGGCGCGCGTCGAGCGCGATGCGGAACACGCCCTGTTCGGTCGGGGGCAGGGGCAGGCTCGCGTCGCGGCCCTCGGCAAACCCGGCGGAAAGATCCAGCCGGATCGCGCGCGCTCCCGCCTTGCGCGGCAGAAAGGCCCATCCCCGGCGCGTTTCGGCCTTCGCCACGGCACCGTCCGCGTAAGTCAGCGTGGCCGTTACCCGGCTCACGCCCATGCGTTCGCCATTCTGTTCGGCAAAGACCGCGATGGCGATGCCACCCTGCCAGCGATCGGGCGGCAGGGTGGTCGCATCGGCGGGTTCGGCCGGCGCATCCGACGGTGCGCAGCCCGGCAAGCGGGCGGGGGCGGGCGCCGGATCGGCCATGGGCGGAGGTGCTTCGACCGGGGTGGTGGCGGAAGCGTCGTCGACGGGCGGGGCCACCACCGCCGTCACCGCGACCGCCTCGCCACCACAGCGGTCCTGCCACGCGGCCGCGGCATCGTCGTGCTGGCGGTCCAGCAGGCGGTTCTCCGCGTCGGCATCCCAGGCGTCCACGCCGGCCAGCGCGAACAGCGGGGCGGACCGGTCGGGCTGGCGGGCGGTCAGTACCACGGCATCGCCATCGCGAAGCCAGGTGCCCTCCGCGCTCTGGTCCACCGCGCCATAGGACATGTACCACGCAAACGTGCCATCGGGCCGCAGGAGCAGTTCCGACCCTGTCTCCATGACGCCAGACAGGTAGTAGTGCCCGGCAAACGCGGCATCGGCCGTCGCGGCGTGCGCGCCAGCCGCCAGCGTCGATACCGGCAGGATCAGCGCCAGCCTCAGCGCGTCAGCCTTGCCCATTGCCCTCCCCGCTCTGGCGCTCGAGTTCGCGCGCGATTTCCTTCTGGCCGATGTCGCGGCGGCAGAAGCCGTCGGGAAAGACGACGCGGTCCACCGCCGCATAGGCCGCGTCGCGCGCGGCGCGCACGGACGGCCCCCGCGCGGTCACGTTGAGCACGCGGCCGCCACTCGCCACCAGCCGGCCATCGGCGTCGAGCGCGGTGCCGGCGTGGAACACGCGGGCGCCGTCGGCCTCGGCTTCGGCCAGTCCGCCGATCGTGCCACCCTTCTTCGGCGTGCCCGGATAGCCGGCGGCGGCCATCACCACCGTCATCGCCACGTCGGCGGAAAAGCGCGGCGCTTCCAGCGCGGCCAGACGGCTGTCGGCGCAGGCGGACAGCAGCTCGACCAGATCGGTTTCCAGCCGCATCATCAGCGCCTGGCATTCCGGATCGCCGAAGCGGCAGTTGTATTCGATCAGCTTCGGCCCCTGTTTCGTCAGCATCAGCCCGGCATAGAGCACGCCCGAATAGGGCATGCCTTCGTCCGCCATGGCCTTGACCGTGGGCGCGATGATCTCGGTCAGCGCCTGCGCTTCCAGCGCCGGCGTCAACACGCGCGCCGGGCTGTAGGCGCCCATGCCGCCGGTGTTGGGGCCGGTATCGCCATCGCCCACGCGCTTGTGGTCCTGAGCCGATGCGAAGGGGACGATCGTGGCGCCATCGGTCAGTGCGAAGAAGCTGGCTTCCTCGCCCTCGAGGAATTCCTCGATCACCACTTCGGCGCCGGCCTCGCCGAAGCCGCCGTCGAACATGTCGGCGATCGCCGCTTCGGCCTCGGCCACGGTTTCGGCGATCACCACGCCCTTGCCGGCGGCCAGGCCATCGGCCTTGATCACCACCGGCACGGTGAAGCGGGCCAGCGCCGCCAGCGCGTCCTCGCGCGATCCGGCGCGGACGTATCCCGCGGTGGGGATATTGGCGCGCGTGCACAGATCCTTGGTGAAGCCCTTCGATCCTTCGAGCTGCGCCGCCGCCTTGCCGGGGCCGAAGACCGAAAAGCCCGCGCCGCGCAGGCTGTCGGCCAGGCCATCGACCAGCGGCGCTTCGGGGCCGACCACGACCAGGCCGATGTCGCGCGCCTCGCAAAAGGCGATTACGGCGGCATGGTCGGCAAGGTCCAGCGCCACCAGTTCGGCGTATTCGGCGATGCCGGGATTGCCCGGCGCTGCATAGAGCTTGCCCAGACGCGGCGATTGGGCCAGTTTCCACGCGAGCGCATGTTCGCGACCACCCCCACCCAGCAGCAGGATATTCATGGCTTTCCCTTCTTCGCCTCATGACGCCGATCCGTCGGGCGGGCTGTTAGCGAGGGAAACGCCGGGGGACAACGCCGCCGCGCTGTCCGTGTCGGAGATTTCCGCGCAATTGAAGCGCACGGTCGAGGACCGCTTCGGCTTCGTGCGCGTGCGCGGCGAGCTTTCGGGGGTGAAGCGGGCGGCATCGGGCCATCTCTATTGCGCGCTCAAGGACGAGAACGCGCGGCTTGATGGCGTGATGTGGCGCGGCAACGCGCAGCGGCTGTCGTTCCTGCCCGAAGACGGCGTGGAAGTGATCGTCACCGGCAAGCTGACGACCTATCCGGGCCGGTCGAACTACCAGATCGTGATCGACCGGATGGAGATCGCCGGCGAGGGCGCGCTGCTGGCGCTGTTGGCGAAGCTCAAGGCTCGGCTGGAAGCGGAAGGCCTGTTCGATCCGCGCCGCAAGCGGCCGCTGCCCTACCTGCCGCGCGTGATCGGCGTGGTGACCTCGCCCACCGGCGCGGTGATCCGCGACATCCTGCACCGCCTGCGCGACCGGTTCCCCAGCCGCGTCGTGGTCTGGCCGGTGCTGGTGCAGGGGCAGGGCGCGGCGCAGCAGGTCGCGGCGGCGGTGCGCGGCTTTTCCGCGCTGGAGCCGGGCGGGCCGGTGCCGCGCCCCGATCTGGTCATCGTCGCGCGCGGGGGCGGTTCGATCGAGGACCTGTGGAGCTTCAACGAGGAAGAGGTGGTGCGCGCCATCGCCGGCTCGACCATTCCCGTGATCAGCGCGGTGGGGCACGAGACGGACACCACGCTCGCCGATTTCGCGGCGGACCTGCGCGCGCCCACGCCGACCGCCGCCGCCGAACTGGCGGTGCCGGTCCATGGCGAGCTGGCCGCGCTCGTCGCCGATCTCGATGCGCGGCGGCGGCGCGCCACGGTGCGCCTGCTCGCCCATGCGCGCGAACGGCTGGAGCAGCGCGGAGGGCGCCTGCCGCCGCCGCAGGCGCTGCTGCAGGGGCAGGCGCAGCGGCTCGACGATCTGGGCGAGCGCCTGCGCCGCGCGCTGGGGCACCGCACCGAGCTGGCGGGCGCCGCGCTTGCCCGCCATGCCGGCACCTTGCGTCCCGCGTTGCTGACCCGCCGGCTGGATCGCGAGCGCGAACGGCTGGCTACGCTCCGCTTCCCGCCGGAGCGCTTGCTGCACCGGATCGAGGTCGCGCGCGGCCGCGTCGACGCGCTGGAGCGGCTGCGGCTGCAACTGGACCCGAAGGCGCCGCTGCGCCGTGGCTACGTGCTGGTGACCGACGCGGCCGGCCATCTCGTCAAGACGCGCGCGGCGGCGGCGGGCCAGCCCGCTTTGCGCCTGCAATTCGTGGACGGCACGCTGGATGTGGCGACGGGCGACGGACCCGCTGCTCCACCGTCTCCGGCTCCGCAGTCCCCTCCCGCCGGACGGGCTGCCGCACGGGCGCGCCCGGCCACCGACACGGGCAACCAGCCCAAATTGCTTTGACGGCGGCATGGGGGTAGGATCGTGGCCATGCTGATGTCACCTTCCGGACGCGCCGCGCGCCTGCACTTCCTGCCCAACGGTTTCCGCCAGCTTTCGGCCGGCGATCATGTGGTCTGCGCCGTCAGCGGCGAACAGATCCCGCTCGACGTGCTGCGCTACTGGAGCGTCGAGCGCCAGGAAGCCTATGCCACGCCCGAAATCGCCACGCGCCGCTTGCTGGGCGAGGGCTGAGGCGGCGCATCCCGTGCGGGGTTCGCGGGTAATGGCGCGGCTGCGCGCGCTGGCTGGCGTGGGTACGCTGGGCGCGCTTGCGGTCTGCGGGGGTGCCGACGCGCAGGATCGTGCATCCCTCCTCCCCGCGGCTTCCACCGTTCCCCCTCCGGCGTCGGCCGGACCGGCCAGGTCCGCCGCAAACAGCCTCGCGCTCAACGGCTTCACGCTGGCCGGCGAACTGACGCAGGGCGGGTGGCTGCGGGGCAGCGTTCCACGTGGAACGCGCGCGCTCTCGCTGGACGGGCAGCCGCTGGCCTTCGCGCCGGACGGCCGCTTTCTGGCGGCTTTCGATCGCGATGCCGGCGCATCCGCTGTTCTTTCGGCGACGCTCGCGGATGGCCGGCAGGTTTCCGCGCCTCTGGCAATCGCGCCGCGCGCCTGGCAGATCGAGCATGTCGCGGTGGGCAAGCGGCCCGGTGCCGCGCCCAGCGCCGAGTTCGAGCGTCGCCGGCCGCTGGAGCTGGCGCAGATCAACACCGCGCGCGCGATGGACACCGGCGCGCAAGGGTGGACGCAGGATTTCATCTGGCCGGTGCGCGGGCGGATTTCCGGGCGGTTCGGCGCGCAGCGCATCTATCGCGGAGAACCGGGTGCCTACCATTCCGGATTGGACATCGCGCCGGGCGGCGGCGTGCCCTTCGTCGCCCCGGCCGATGGCGTGGTGATCCTGGCGGCGCAGGCGCCGTTCACGCTGGCAGGCCACCTGCTGATGATCGATCACGGCATGGGCCTCAACAGCGCCTTCCTCCACAGCGCGCGGCTGCTGGTGAAGCAGGGCGACGTGGTACGGCAGGGGCAGGTGCTGGGCCTGGTCGGCATGACCGGCCGCGCCACGGGGCCGCACCTCCACTGGAGCATCAAGTGGAAGGACCGCCGGCTCGATCCTTTGCTGTTCGTGGCGCGGGACGGCGCGCGCTGATCCTCGGGGATTACTGGACCCGGCGCATCCGGATTCCGGGCTGGCCATTCACGCTTACAAAGAAGCTGCCGAGCGCACCTTTCAGGATATAGGCCTTCTGGCCGGCGCGGGGGGAAATAGCGAAGTTGCGGGTGTCGGTCTGTTCCCAGGCTCCGCCCTCGACGAAGGCGATTCTGAGAACGCCACCGCGCCCATAGCTGACCGAAGAGACTTCCGTATCGATGCGCTTGAGTTCGTCTTCAGGCGAATCAGTGCCGCCGCCAAGTCCGAACAACCGCCCTACCGGCGCCGTGAAACCGAAAAGGCCTCGCTTGGCCTCCTGGATCGCGTTCTTGTCGGCGACCACGATTTCCTTGGTCTGCTCCGCCTGCTGCAGAATCGCGACCTGCCGGTCGAAGCAGGCGAGCCTGTTCGCGCTGTCCTCTATCGTGCGGCAATCCATCAATTGCTGGAAAGCCGCCGGTTTCGCGCTTTCGGAGGGCTTGCCGTCGCGGGCCGTGACGGGCGAAATCGGACAAGCGAAAAGCGCGACCGTGGCCGCTGCCAGGGCGAGCCTTGATGAAAGCGGCATGGATTGCAAACCCCGATCCGTGGAGCAGCCACCGTGAAGCGCGCGGCTACGTTGTGCAATCATATTATCATAAGATATTGATGTATAACGATATATGCCGTGAGGGGGTGTTGCAGAATGGTTACATCGGGTACAGATTTGAAACACTGAACGGCCACTTGGCTTTACTTCGCCATGCCTGTTGCGCCACGCATGCACCATCTGGCCGTGAATTTGGGCGATCACTGTGGGGATACGCTCGGGGTACCGGCTTTGAAACGCGACGGACGTGATCGACGTTCCGTCAACCTTGTTTAAGGGGCTGAACCGAATGAAAACATTTTCGATGCTGAAGGCCGGCGTTGCGCCGACCGCCTTGAGCCTTGCGCTTGTGGCCGCGCCGGCGCTGGCGCAGGACGCCGCAGCTGGCACTCCGCAAGCCGGAGCGGATGATACGGCGGCTGCCCAGCCGATCGTCGTCACCGGTTCGCGCATTGCGTCGCCCAACCTCACCTCGGTCGCGCCGATCACGGCGGTTTCGCAGGATGAATTCAAGGCGCTCGGCACGACCAAGACCGAAGACCTGCTGAACTCGCTGCCGCAGGTGTTCGCTTCGCAGTCGTCGACTCTCTCGAACGGCGCGACCGGCACCGCCACGGTCGACCTTCGCGGCCTCGGGCCGTCGCGCACCCTGGTGCTGGTGAACGGCCGCCGCCTCATGCCGGGCGATCCGAACGCGCGCAGCTCGGCCGCCGACCTTAACAACATTCCGTCGTCGCTGGTGAAGCGCGTCGACGTGCTGACCGGCGGTGCTTCGTCCACCTACGGTGCCGACGCGGTTTCGGGCGTCGTCAACTTCATCATCGATACGGATTTCGAAGGCTTCCGCGTCGACACGAACTACGGCCTCTACCAGCACAGCAACGGCAACCAGCTGATCTCGCCGCTGCTGGCCGCCCGCAACTTCCCTGATCCCAAGGGCAATGCGGCCGATGGCCAGCAATTCGACGCGACGGTTTCCTTCGGCACCAAGTTCGGTGACGATCAGGGCCACATGACGGCCTACTTCGGCTACCGCAAGGTCAACCCCGTCCTCCAGGCCAACCGCGACTACAGCGCCTGCACCATCCAGAACACCGGTGCGCGCCTGACCAACCCGACGCGTCTGAATCCGGCTGCGCCCCTGCAGTGCGGTGGTTCGGCAACCTCGAACAACGCTATTCTTTTTGCCGACACGGGCAGTGGCCTGACCTCGACCCTGGCGTCGCTGGGCAATGGCACGGTCACGCCGGGCGCTGCCAACCGGTACAACTTCGCGCCGCTGAACTACTTCCAGCGCCCCGACGAGCGTTACACGGCCGGCGTTTTCGCCGACTACGAAATCAACCAGTCGATTCATCCGTACATGGAATTCATGTTCATGAACGACCGCACCGTGGCGCAGATCGCGCCGTCGGGCGATTTCGGCAACACCCTGACGATCAACTGCGACAACCCGCTGATGAGCGCGCAGCAGCGCTCGGTCATCTGCGCGCAGGACAACCTGATCGTTGGCAACGTCGGCACCTATCCGCTGACCGCGACCAGCTATCAGTCGGTGTACGGCACCACGCCTCCCGGAGCGGTCAACTATATCGATCCGACCACGGGCGCGACCTACAACAAGGCGTTCTTCCAGCTTCTGCGTCGCAACGTCGAAGGCGGTCCGCGCATCAACGACCTGACCCACACGTCGTTCCGTGGCGTGATCGGCACCAAGGGCGACCTTGGCGAAGCTTGGTCCTATGACGTGTACTACCAGTACGGTCGCACCAACTATACGCAGGTCTACAGCAACGAGTTCTCGACCTCGCGTCTCGTCAGCGCGCTTGACGCGGTTGCCGGGCCGGGCGGTACGGCGGTCTGCCGTGCGGCGCAGACTGGCGCCGATCCGAACTGCGTCCCCTACAACGTGTTCTCGGGCACGCCTTCGGCCGCGTCGATCAACTACGTCAGCTCCACCGGCTTCCAGTCGGGCTACACGTCCGAACAGGTTGCCAGCGGCTATATCTCGGGCGATCTTGGCAAGTACAACATCAAGGCGCCGTGGGCTTCGCAGGGTGTGAGCATCGTTCTCGGTGCCGAATACCGCAAGGAATCGCTGGATCTGAAGACCGACAACGCCTTCAGCACCGGCGATCTCACCGGTCAGGGCGCGCCGACGCTGCCGGTTTCGGGTTCCTACAAGGTGTCCGAGTTCTTCACCGAAGCGGAAGTTCCGCTGGTTCAGGACAGCTTCTTCTACAACCTGAGCCTGAGCGCCGGTTACCGTTATTCGCACTACTCGGTGTCGAACGGGAACAAGTACAACACCAACACCTACAAGTTTGGTGTCGACTTCGCGCCGATTTCGGACATTCGCTTCCGTGGCGCCTACAACCGCGCGGTTCGCGCTCCGAACATCCAGGAACTGTTCGGTCCGCAGATCGTGGCGCTTGACGGCGTGACCGATCCTTGCGCGGGCAAGGTGCTGACCGCTGCCGACGTGGGTTGCCTTCTGCAGGGCCTGCGCGTTGGCCAGCGCGTCACCGCCAACCCGGCTGCGCAGTACAACGGCTTCATCGGCGGCAACCCGAACCTGCGTCCGGAAATCGCCACCACGAAGACGGCCGGTGTGGTCATTCAGCCGCACTGGGTGCGCAACCTTTCGCTGAGCGTCGATTACTACGACATCAAGGTGAAGGGCGCGATCCAGGGCTTCGGTTCGGACGCCATCCTGGCTTCGTGCGTCAACGACGTGAACGCGTTTGCTTGCGGCCTTATCCACCGCAACGCCGCGGGTTCGCTGTGGCTGACCTCGGACGGCTTTGTCCAGAACCTGCCGACCAACATCGGTGGCGTTCAGACCAAGGGCTGGGACTTCAACTTCAACTACGCGCTTGAAGTGGGCAAGATGGGCCGCGTTTCGGCCAGCCTCGTGGGCACCGCGCTGACGAGCTACAAGGTCGATAACGGGCTCACCGCGCTGTATGATTGCGCGGGCTACTACGGACCGACCTGCGGCGTGCCGCAGCCCAAGTGGCGCCACAAGGCGCGCCTCACCTGGGCGATGCCGAACGGCATCACGCTGTCGGGCCAGTGGCGCTTCTACGGCGGCGTCGACGTCGAGTACAAGAACCCGAGCGCGTCGTTGAACAGCAACTACTACAACTTCAACTCGCATATCGGTTCGCAGAGCTACTTCGATCTGTCGCTCAGCGCCCGTATCGGCAACCACTACACGTGGCGCCTGGGTGCGACGAACCTGTTCGACAAGGAGCCGCCGCTGGTTACCTCGGGCTCGGGTGCGTTCGGCGCCAGCGCCTGCAGCGGTACGTACTGCAACGGCAACACCTATCCGGGCGTGTATGACTCGCTCGGACGCTACATCTACACCGGCATCACGCTGGACTTCTGATCGGTTTCCGATCCGAATGACGAGGGTGGCGGCTTCCATCGGGAAGCCGCCACCTTTTTTACGTTTATGGACAGCGTGTCCTGAAGACGGCAGGATTTGATTGATGGCAGTTTCCGCTTCGCCCCAGACATTGCAGCAGATCGCGGCGCACGCGCGGGCGGGGCGCCTCGATGCCGCGGCTACGCTGGCGGCATCCGCGTGGGTTGCCCATGCGGGAGACCCGGTTCTGGCGGGATTGGCCGGCGCCGTCGAAATGCACCGTGGCCAATATGCGCGGGCGGCGGACTATCTGACCGCGGCGTTGCGCGCGCGGCCCGATGATATCGCGGCACGCGCGAACCTTGCCGAATGCCTTTTCCGTACCGGTCGGACCGCGGAAACGCTGCAGCTGTGCGATGTTCAATCCGCGCGGGCCGATCGCTCGCTGCGGCTTGCGCGTCTGGGTGGCGCGCTTGCCCAGGAAGCCGGTGATGCGCCGCGCGCGATCGAGCTGTACAGGATCGTCGTCGCCGAGCAGCCCGAAGACTGGAGCACCTGGAACAACCTGGGCAATGCGCTGTCCGACGTCGGGGATCATCACGCGGCGACGGCGGCGTTGAAAAAGGCGCTGGCTCTTGCGCCGGATTCCCAGCCGATACGGGTGAACCTGGGCAATTCGTTGATGGAGGTGGGCGAGGTCAACGAGGCTGAAACCCTGTTGCGGGATGCCGCGCTGGCGGTGCTGGAGGATCCCGCGCCGCTGCTGGCGCTGCACGGCCTCTATCGGCGCGCCGGCTATGACACCGCCGCGTTCGAGGCCTTGCGCGATGCCGCCGGTCGCGCGCCGCAGGATGCGGCGCTGCAAAGCGAATTCGGGCTGGAGGCCGCCCGGCTCAATCTCTACGAAGATGCGGAACGCGCCTACGAAGCGGCCATCGCCATCGATCACGGACACGCGCCGGCTTATGTGGGGCTTGCCTCGGTATACGAGCGCGTCAATCGCGAGGCCGATCTGGAACCGCTGCGCGCGCGCGCGATCGCCGTGGGGATCGACGGCCCGCCCATCGATTTCATCGACGCGCTGCGCCTGAAGCGCGCGGGCCGCAACGACGATGCGCTGGTTGCGCTGGAGCGTGCCGGCGATGTCGTTTCCGGCGCCTGGCGCGAGCATTTGCGCGGGCTGATGCTGGACCGCCTGGGCCGCTATGACGAGGCGTTCGAGGCGTTCGAGGCAATGAACGCCTTCTGGCGCGACGATCCCAGCGACCCCGCCGGCCGCGCGGCGAAATACCGCGGCGGCGTTGCCGCCAACACGGCGATCCTGACGGCGGACTGGGTTCGCACCTGGACGCCGTTCGATCCCGAGCCCGGTGATTATCCCGCGCCGATCTTCCTTGGCGGATTCCCGCGTTCCGGCACCACGCTGCTCGATACGATGCTGATGACCGACCCCACGACTGTGGTGCTGGAAGAACAGCCCTTCATTGTGGAAATCGAGCAGGAACTGGGCGGGCTTGCCGGTATGGCGCAGGCGGATGCCGCAGTACTGGCGGCGGCGCGCGCGCGCTACTTCGAACGCGTTGCCGCGCATACCAAGCTGACGCCGGGCATGGTCATCATCGACAAGCAGCCGCTGCATACCAACCAGGCGGCGGCGATCCGCCGGATTTTTCCCGATGCGCGGTTCGTGCTTGCAATGCG
Organism: Novosphingobium sp. SCN 66-18; assembly: GCA_001725355.1. Classification (GTDB taxonomy): domain Bacteria; phylum Pseudomonadota; class Alphaproteobacteria; order Sphingomonadales; family Sphingomonadaceae; genus Novosphingobium. The sequence goes on along the minus strand of MEGD01000002.1, from coordinate 25,754 downwards.
CCACCCGTGCGATGTGCTGTTGAGCTGCTTCCTCACCAACTTCCGCACCAACAACGCGATGTCGAGCTTTCTCGATCTGCGGGATGCCGCCAGCCTCTATGACCTCACCTTCTCGCACTGGGAGAGGACGCTTGCGCTGTTCGACCTGCCTGTGCGGACGGTGGTCTACGAACGGCTGGTGGAGGATACGGCGCGCGAACTGCGTCCGCTGTTCGACTGGCTGGGCCTGGCCTGGCCGGAAGAGGGGCTCGACCACCGGGAGGCCGCTCGCGCACGGGGCATGGTGTCGACCGCCAGTTATGCGCAAGTGGTCGAACCGGTGTACCAGCGCTCGGCGGGGCGCTGGAAGCGTTACGAGCGGCATCTGGCGCCGATCTTCGATACGATCCGGCCGTGGGTCGACCGGTTCGGCTATTCGCTGGACGACGGGCGCATTCCCGAATGGCCGGCCTCGGCGGAGACGGCATCCGCATGATGCCTGCTGCGCCGGACCCCGGGCTTCTGGCGCAAGCCGATGCGCTTGTCCGGCAAGGCGATCTGCCTGGCGGGGCCGGCGTGCTGGAACAAGCGTTGTCCGGTGGCGGGGGGGCACCCACGCATTGGCTGCAACTGGCCGGTCTGCGCCGCGCCATGCGTCAGCCGCGCCGTGCGCTGGACGCCGTCCAGCAGGCGCTGGCGCTCGCGCCCCTGGATTTCCTGGCGCTGGTCCTGCGCGCCAGCCTGCTGGAGCAAATGGGTGACGAACGTTGCGGGCAGGCCTGGGACGAAGCGTTGGCCCAGCGCCCCTCCGGCGATCTGGGAGCGACTCTGACGCCGGTCGTCACGGCCGGGGAAAAGGTCCGCGACGCATGGCTAAGGCAGCGCGAAGACATGATGCGCAACGCCATCCGGGCGCAGGAGACCGTCGCCGATGGCGATACCCTGTGGCGCATCAACCGGTTTCGCGACAACATCCTGCACAAGACGAAGGTGTTCCACAGCGAACCGACCCATTTCCATTATCCCGGGCTTGTGGAGCGGGAGTTTCATCCGCGCGAACATTTTCCGTGGCTTTCGGATCTGGAAGCGGCAACGGACGCAATCCGCGAGGAAATGCGGACGGCGATGGCATCGGAACGGTCCGAACTGCTGCCTTACATCCAGTATCAGGACCATGAAGCGCTGGCGCAATGGCGGCCCCTGAACCGGAACAGGGACTGGACGGCCATCCACTTGTTGCGCCAGGGGCAGGCTGTCGCGCAAAACGCCGGCCAGTGCCCCGTGACGATGGAACTGCTGGGCCGGCTGCCGCAGCCGACCATCGCCGGCGCGTCTCCCAACGCGATGTTTTCGTTGCTGGCGCCCAACACGGCCATTCCCCCGCATGTGGGGGTGAACAACGCGCGCCTCGTCTGCCATCTGCCGCTGGTCGTGCCGGACGGTTGCTGGTTCCGCGTGGGTGCGGAAACGCGGTTCTGGCGCGAAGGCGAAGCCTTCGTCTTCGACGATACGATCGAGCACGAAGCGATGAATCCGTCGGATCGGCTGCGCGTCGTGCTGATCTTCGACGTCTGGCATCCCGGTTTGACCGAGCTGGAGCAAAGTGCTGTCAGCGCCGTGATCGCGACGGAGGTGGTCGATGCTCCGCGGCGCTCCGATCTGTAAGGGCTGAGGCGATGAGCGGCGGTTCAAGGCACGAGGTCGATGATCTTCTGGCGCTGGCATCGCGCGCGCTCGACAACCGGCAGGAGGCGCAGGCGGAGCCTGTGCTGGCGGCCTATGCGCGCGAACATCCGCGCGATGCCCGCGTTCTGCATTTCCTGGGCTTGCTGCGACGGGAACTCGATCGGCGCGAAGAGGCGCTGGAAGCGCTGCGGACCGCCCGCCGCATCGCGCCGTCGGACGCGCGGCTGGCGCACGCGCTCGCGCATGTCTCGCTGGAAGCGGGGGTGCCCGCCGTGCGCCTGTTCGAGCAGGCGATTGCGCTTGCGCCCTCCGATCCGGACCTGCGCCTGGGCCTCGCTTCGGCGCGTCTGGCGGAAGGGGATGGCGACCGGGCGCTCGACGAGCTTGGCACCTTGCTGTCGGGCAATGCCGGCTGGGTGGACGGGCACCGCCAGTTCGCCCAGCTGGCCATGCTTGTCGGCCGGGCGGATTCGGCCCTGGCCAGCATCGACCGCGCGCTGACCGTTCACCCGCGGGCGGAAGTATTGCACGTGCTTGCCATCGACCTGCTTTCCGACGCGGAACGATATGCGGAGGGGCTTGTCGCGGTCGATCGGGCGATGGCCCGGTGTGCCGCCACACCCGCCTTGCTGTTGCGCCGGGCGGCGCTGCTCGACGATCTCGGTGACCACGGCTCCGCCGCGGCCGTATTTGACCGGCTGGGGCAGGGCACGGAACCCGATCATGCCATCTGGCGCGTGCGTCATCTTTTGCGGACAGGGCAGGTTGGGCAAGCCTGCGCGGAAATCGAACCATGGCTGGACAAGGCCGGTGCGGAGGCCTTCTGGCCCTACGCGTCGCTCGCGTGGCGTCTGGCAGGCGATGCGAGGGCGGAATGGCTCGAAGGCCAGCCGGGCCTGATAACGGTGCATGACCTGCCGTGCGATGCCGCCGCGATGCATTCGCTGAAGCGCGAACTGGAAATGCTGCACGCGCGGGCGGGGCGCTTCATGAACCAGTCCGTGCGCAAGGGGACGCAGACAGACGGCCCCCTGTTCGCGCGGATCGATTCCGGGATCTCGGCCTTGCGGGAAAAAGTGCGCGCGGCGGTCGCCGATCACGTGCGGGGGCTGGGGGCATCCGATCCCCGCCATCCCGTTCTGGCGCAATCACGCAAAGATGACCCCCGCTTCGCCGGCAGCTGGTCCGTCCGCTTGCGCGACGCCGGGTTCCATGAAAGCCACCATCATCCGCAAGGCTGGATCAGCGGCGTGTTCTACGTCTCGCTGCCGGAAGCCCTGCCCGAGGACGATGGCAGCCTTGTTCTCGGCGAGGCTCCCGCATCTCTGAAGCTGGGTCTGGGACCCATCAAGGTGATAAAGCCGGTGCCGGGCCGACTTGTGCTGTTTCCGTCACAGATGTGGCATTCGACACGCCCCTTTCTCACCGGCGACCGGCTAACGGTGGCGTTCGACATAAAAAGGTGACATTATCGGGGCATAGCATTCCATCGCTGCCCGTGGCGGGTACGATGGATTTTGAACGGGTGTGAAATGCTGTTTACCATCATTGCCGGGACAGTTCTGACGATAACCGCACAAGCCGCCGCGGCCACACCAGCCAACGCGGAAGCGGATACGGACCCGATGGTGTGTCAGAAGGTTCCGGAACTGGGCTCGCGCATACGAGCCAAGCGTATCTGCATGCGGAAGAGCGAGTGGGAAGCCCAGCGCCGGTCCGACAAGATGCTGATCGATCGGTCGCAGACGCAACAGCGGCTGGATGGCGGCGGCTAAACCAGGCCGGCGTCTTCTTTCAAGCCACCGTCCGCGCGCCGTCCTCTGATCAATCCACCACGCGCCAGAACCGCAGGTGCGAACCCGGCGCGGGATCGATCGGTCGCAGCCACGCGGGGGGCTTGTCCTTCAGCAGGCGCGCGGCGAGCCCGTCCGGAGCGGCGTCGGCGTAATACTGCGGCTCGTTGATGTCGGGGCAGAGCACGACCATCGTCGCGTGGCGGCGACGGACGATCGCGTGCGCCTGTTCGGGCGTGCCGATAAAGGCATCGATCACATCGCGCATCGCCGCCGATCCGCGGTGGTGTCCGGTGGCGATCACGCGGTGGTGCGAATAGACCAGCAGGTTGGGACCGATGTCGAGCGGCGCGAACAGGTCGGTCGGGGGCAGCCTGTCGAGCGCCCTGGCGGCCTGCGCATACTGGCAGCGGGTGACGTGGAAGGCGGTGTCCGGCTTGTCGTGGCTGGCGGGCCCCCACGCGTTCCACAGGAACACGGGCAGCGCGGGCAGCAGCACCACGGCGGCCGCGGCGTAGCCCGCGATGCGCGCGGGAATGGCGCGGGTGCGCAGGGCGGTGATGCCATCGCGCACCAGCGCGGCGACCGGCACGGCGGCAAAGACGCAGGCCGTGCCCGAAGCGCGCGCGACCAGCAGGCCCACGCCATAGGCGCCCAGCAGCACGAGCAGGAGATCGAGCCACAGCAGGCGCTCCGGCGCGGAGGAGGCGCGGCGCCAGTACCACGCCGTCGCCAGCAGGCCGAACAGCGGGGTGAAGATCATCGTCACCGCGTTCAGCGGCGGCATGTTCCACACCGGCAGGCCTTCCTTGACCGCGCTGTACCAGTATTTGCGGACGACGGGGTCCATTTCCGCGAACGCGCCGGTGCCGCATTGCGGGGCGACCAGCAGCAGCAGGCCAAGCGCGCCCGCGCCAATCACCGCCAGCGCGCCGATCTGCAGCGCCAGCGGGCGCGGCGCGGCCAGGCGCAGCGCGTTGGCGCCGATCGCGCCCCAGGCGAAAACGGCAAGGTGCACCGGCGAGATCGCGTCGCAATGGTTGACCGGATCGAGCAACCCGCGCGTGCCGAGGAACAGGGCGATCGAGCCGAGCGCCAGCGCGGTGGCGGCATGGGCCAGCCAGGCATGGCGTTCGCCGGGATTGCGCAGGCCGCGCAGCGCGCAGACGCCCAGGAACAGCGCGGCGACCGGCAACCCCTCGATCGAGATCGCCAGCTGCGCCGCCAGCGCGAGGCCGATCACCGTGCCCCCGCGCCGCGCATCGCGCGCGGTCAGGCCGTTGAACGCCGCCAGCGCCAGCACGATCTGCCAGCCGTGGTGATCGATGCGCATCGGCATGAACTGGAACAGCACGGGACTTGCGATCGCGCCGACCAGGCAGGCGATGCCGGCCACTTCCTGATCGAACAGCCGCACGGCGAGGCGCGCGATCAGCAGCAGCGCGCAGAGCAGCGTCAGCAGCGGCACGGCGACCAGTGCGACCGTCTCTGCTCCAGCGGCGCCCACCAGCGGGCGCAGCAGCAGGATCAGGCCGGCAATCGGTATATCGACCAGCCGCGACCAGTGCATCGCCACGCCTTCGGGCGCGGCGACGCGATACTGGTGGACGTCGAACCAGTTCTGCCCGCCCAGCAGATCGCGCACTTCCAGCAGCCGCAGCGCATCGTCCGGATCGGCGAAACGCATCGTGGCGATCGCGGTGCGCGTGGCGGTGAACAGGATGATGCAGAGCACCAGCCAGACAAGGACGGCGCGGACCACGGTGGGCCAGCCGAAGCCGGACATGCCGCCGGCCGTCGTCCCGCCACGGATCGCGCCCGTGGCCGGTAACAGGCCCCGGCCGGGGATGGCGGCTTTGAAACCCGGTCCGTTCACCGGAAGACGACTCGCTTGCGCAGGAGCCACGTGGTGGCGAAGCTGGCGACGATGGCGGTAACCTTGGCGAAGCGCGGATCGATCCCGACCGCCGTGAACGCGCCGACGATCACCGTCGTCAGCCCCAGCCCGATCAGGGCGGAAACGACGAACATGGCCTTCTGGCGCGTGCGGGCGGGACCAGCCATCGCCACCTGGTCCGCGAAAACCTTGCGGCTGGAAAGCAGCCAGTGGGCGGCGATGCCGAAGCTGTAGCCGATGGCCGAAGCCACCATGGCCGGCAGGCCGGCTTCGAGCAGCGCCAGGAAACATCCCATGTCCACCGCCAGAGCGCCGATGCTGGCCAACAGGTAACGCATCAGCGTTGCCTGTCGCAGGCGATGGAGCAGCGGAAGCACGACCTCAGTCATCGATGGCGATCCTTCAGGCGGGCGCGGCGAACAGGAAGGGGCGATCAGGCGGCGCGGCGGCCGGGCTTGCCCGAGACGGGCGCTTCCGCGGTGGCGGGGATGCGTTCCGGCACATCGCGCACCGATGCGAGCGCGGCGGCCTGATCCTCGCTCAGCGGCGCGCGGCCGGCGGGCAGCGCCTGCTGTTCGCCCTCGTCACCCGCTTCGTGGTATTCGGCGTCCTCGTTCACGCACCAGATGTCATAGACACGGCGTTCGGCGATGATGTTTTCGACCGTGAGCATCGCGGTCATCATCGCGTGATCCTGGTTGTTGTAGCGGTGCATCCCGTTGCGGCCCACAAGGTGCAGCGTGGGATAGGCCCCTTCCAGTTCGGCGCGCATCGCGGCGACATTGGCGGCATATTCGTCGTCATAGACCGGATAGGCCTTTTCCTGGCGCACGACCACGCCGCCGATGACCTGTTCGGGACGGACAAGGCCAAGAATGGCCATTTCCTTCGTCGCCAGCGCGATCAGCGCCTCGTCCGACGCGGCCCAGAGGTCGTCGCCTTCGAAGCAGAAGTATTCGAGGCCGACGCAGGCCACCGATTCGTCCGGCACCATCTCGGGTGACCACGAACGGAAGTTCTGGATGCGGCCGACCTTCACCTTGCTGTCGTGGATGTAGATCCAGTTGTCGGGGAACAGGTCTTCCGAGCGGATCTTCAGGGCGACGGTGAGGAAATCGCGGTAGCGCAGCCGGTTCGCTTCCAGCGTGGTGGCGGGCAGCGGGTGGAGGCGCGTGGCCAGTTCGCGCATCGGCGCGGAACTGATCGCATGGCGCGCGCGGATCAGCGCTTCGCCCTGAATCGCGCCATCGGCATCGACGCGGGTGGCGGAAAGGCGCCAGCCACCCTGGCCATCGCTGGCCAGCTGCTTCATCGCGTGGCCCATCAGCACGTGGCTGCCGGCGGCGACAACCTTGTCGCGCGCGGCTTCCCACATCATGCCGGGGCCGAGGCGTGGATAGCGGAACGTTTCCAGCAGGGTCTTGGTCTGCATCCCGTCGTTCGGGCGCTTGTTGAGGCCCAGGCTGCGCTTGAGCCCATCGAGCACCGCCGCGCCCAGCGACAGGCCCTTGATGCGCTGGGCGGCCCAGTCGGCGCTCATCTCGTCGCAGGGCATGCCCCAGACCTTTTCGGTATAGGTCTTGAAGAAGATCGAATAGAGCTTCCAGCCGAACTGGTTGGTGGTCCAGTCCTCGAAGCTCTTGACCGCTTTCTTCGGGAAGGCCTTGGCCTTGGCGAAGCTGGCCATGCACAGCGTGGAGCGCACGATGCCAAGATTCCACAGCGCCTCGAACGCGCGCAGCGGATAGCTGTAGAACTTGCCCTCGTAGTAGATGCGGCTCATGCGCGGGCGCTGGATGAAATCGTCGGGCAGGATCTCGTTCCACAGATCGACGACCTGCTGGCTTTTCGAGAAGAAGCGGTGCCCGCCGATGTCGAAGCGATAGCCGTCGTGTTCGACGGTGCGGCTGATGCCGCCGACGTAGCGCGTGTCCTTTTCGATCACGGCCACGCTGTAGCCCTGCTTGGAGAGAAGGTATCCCGCGGTGAGTCCGGCGGGGCCGGCACCGATGATCGCGACATCGACATCGTATTGCTGGCTGGAACCAACCGAAGGGCACCCTGTGTTAACCATCATATTTCCCCGTCCACGCGGTTTCTCTGCCACAGGAAATGAAGGAAATTGGCTAAGGGGTGGTTAACGAACCCTCCGAAACGGGAAGGATCGCCGCACGAATTTCTCAGCCCGCGCGGCTGACCGAATCGCCACTGTCCGGCGCCTGCTGCGCGTCCGGGGCCGGCTGCAGCGTGGCGGAAATGCGCGCCAGTTCATCGAGCTTGAAGGTCTGCTCGAACAGGAGGCCGTAATGCGGGTGATTGCGCCAGCGGACCTTGGCGTAGATCGGCGGCAGCGCGCTCGTTTCGATCCGCACCAGCTCGTTGATGAGCAGCCACTTCTCGCTTTCGATGCGCGCGCCCTGCTGCGAGATGTTGTCGAACGAAACCGGGACCGTTTCGCCGCCCGAATAGAGCAGGCCTTCAAGCGCGATGCGCAGCCGCACCTGCCGCTTGGCGTGGTTGCCCTGGTTCTCGTGGAGCAGCCGTTCGACGTCGATGGCTTCCACAAAGCGCACGCCAACGTGGTCGTCGGCGGCCCAGACCACTTCGATCGGGTAGCGTTCACCACTGCCCAGTTCGACCAGCAGCGATTTGTGCTCGGGCAGCGGCGTGAACAGGCGGACCTTGAGGCCGGTGGCCGATGCGTCGCGGATGATGCACAGGAATTCGCGGCCATCGGCGATCAGCTTGGCGGCGCGGATCAGCAGCGTAAAGCGGGGGGCAGCGCGCAGTTCGGCGCCGGCAGGCAGGGTCTGCATGTCCTGACGCGGTGGCGTCGGCAGATCGTGTTCCTGGGCCAAGCCCTGTCCCCTTGTACGCTATCTGTTGGTATTCGCGCCGGGCGCACAGGCGCCCTGACCGACGAGTTCAATAGCGTGCAAAGTCTTTCCGGGCGGTTACCATGACGCCGTTCGATCCCAGATTATTTCATCAGCACAAATACCTAGGCGGATGAAATATCTCGGAAATGGTGCGGACAGCGGGACTCGAACCCGCACGGGCTATGCCCAAGGGATTTTAAGTCCCCTGCGTCTACCATTCCGCCACGTCCGCCGAATGGGTGATGGAGCGATTGGCACAACGGCACCACCGCCGCAATGCAGTCCGCCGATTATGTTCGGGAGGAGCGGGTTTGCGGGAAGCCGGTCCGGCGCCGCTGGATCACGCGCCGGACCCTGCTTCCTCCGGTCCGGCCGGGTCAGTCCGCGTTAAGGCGCTGGCGCATTTCCTTGCCGGGCTTGAAATAGGGCACGCGCTTGTCCGGCACGTCCACCGCTTCCCCGGTGCGCGGATTGCGGCCCTTGCGGGCTTCGCGCTCCCGCGTGGAAAAGGCACCGAAACCGCGCAGTTCCACCCGGCCGCCTTCGGCAAGGCGCTTGGCGATCTCGTCGAAGAACACGTCGACGACCCGCTCGATTTCCTCGGCACGCAGACCGGGGCTTTCCCGCCCCAGTTCCTGCAGCAATTCAGACCTGATCATACCTACCCTCCGCCGATGCCTGAAGGCATCCCCAAGAAGAAAGCGAAACCGCTTTCCCGCGTCATATCGACCCCCATCGATGACGTGGTCGGGGATTTTGCCAGACAGCGCGTTGCTGCACAATCTATCGATTGTGAGGGGACCGTTGCGAAATGGTGCTATTTGACCGATTCAGGGGCGTTTTCATGCAATAATGCGTCCGCATCCAGCCCCAACCGCCGGATTCGGGTGGCGATGTGGGGCCATTCGTCGCTCAGGAAGGCCTGCCGTTCGCGTTCGAGCAGGATTCGCGCCGCGCCCGGAGCGACGAACATGCCGATCCCGCGCTGCACATGGACCAGCCCTTCGTCCTGGAACTGCTGGTAGGCCTTGGCCACTGTCAGCGGGTTGGCGCCCTGCTCGGCGGCAAACGCGCGGACGGACGGCAGCATGGCCCCATCCGGGTAGCGGCCTTCGATAATGGCGGCGGCGATCTGGTCGCGCAGCTTGAGGTAGACGGGGCGGCTGGCCATGCTCATGGTGATCTAGTGGCATAATACAGCTTGGCACGCAAACGGTATGCCGCGGGCGTTCCGTGCAGTTTTCCAGCGCAATATTATGTCGCGCATTACCGGTTCGCGCGCGGCGCGTGCGGAGGCGGCCGGTTGCCCGCCGCATGATCGTGTCGAACTGGTTTCGCGTGCGATTAGTTTCTTCTCTTGCCGGCATTTGACGCTAGTTTGCGCGCCATGGACGATGCCGGCGCCGCTCCGCGGCCGGTGTCCCGACGGTTTGTGGAGAGCATTGCCCCGATGACAGTTTCACACGATGCGCCGCCGCCCGTTTCCGGTACGGCGGACGCCAGCTGGTTCGGCCATCCCCGCCAGCTCGCACGCCTGTTCACGACCGAGGCGATGGAGCGGTTCGGCTACTACGGCATGCGCGCGCTGCTGACGCTCTATCTCGCGCAGCATTTCCTGTTCAGTGACACCACGACGACCGGCATCTATGGCGGCTTCACCGCGCTGGTCTATCTCACCCCGTTGATCGGCGGCTTGATGGCCGACCGCTTTCTCGGCTCCAAGCGCTCGGTCAAGTTCGGCGCGATCCTGATGAGCCTGGGTTATGTCGTGCTGTGCCTCTCCAGCAGCGGCGGCGCGGCCAAGCCCTTCGCGCTGATCGATGGGCAGCGCTATGAAGTAACGGTTTCCGGGACCGGCGATGCCCGCAAGCAGTATGTCAGCGATCAGGGCGCGGCGCTGCAGATCAAGGGCAACGAAGACAAGTCGATCTCGCTGCTGCGCGCCGACGGCAGCGAGGCGCGCCGCATCGCTCCCGGCAAGTTCGAACCGGGCGGCGAACGCTCCGCGCTGTTCACCTTCTTCCTGATCTTCGGTCTAGCGCTTGTCACGGTCGGCAATGGCTTCTTCAAGCCCAATATCGCCACAATCGTGGGGGAACTCTATGCGCAGGGCGACCTGCGGCGTGATGCCGGCTTCACCATCTTCTACATGGGCATCAACCTCGGTTCGCTGTTCTCGCAGATCCTGTGCCCGCTGCTGGCCGTCGGCATGGGTTCATGGGGTGGGCTGGGCTGGTGGGCGGGCTTTGCGCTTGCCGCGGCCGGCATGGGAGTCGCGTGGCTGCTGTTCCAGTTCGATGGCGGCAAGCTCGATGGCTTCGGCGAACGGCCGGCGGACGCCGACCCGTCGCGCGATGCCCTGGTCTATATCGGCGCGCTGGCGGCGGTGCCGCTGGCATATCTGCTGTTCGCCAATCTCATGGCTTATGTGAAGCCGCCCGAAAGCGCCGGCCTGCTGGGCTATATCGCCAGCCTGCCGATCATGGGCAAAATCATGTTCGGCACGTTCCTCGTCGCCGTGCCCGGCATCCTGTTCTGGTCGTGGCGCAACGGCGATGCGCGCGAGTTCCAGATGATGGTTGCGGCCATGGTGCTCATCACTTTCAACACGGTGTTCTGGACGCTGTTCGAGCAGGCGGGCTCCTCGCTCAATGAGCGTATTCGGCCTGTTCTCGATCACCGCCGGGCAGACGCAGTTCTTCAATGCTTTCTTCATCGTGGCGCTTGCGCCGCTGTTCTCGATGATGTGGGGTGCCCTTTCCCGGCGCGGACTGGAACCGGGCATCCCGGTCAAGTTCGGCATAGCGCTGATCGGCGTGGGCCTGGGTTTTCTGTTCCTGGTCTGGGGCGCGCAGTTTGCCGATGGCAACTTCAAGGTCGGGCTGTGGTGGCTCGCCGGGCTCTATCTGATCCATTCGATGGCGGAACTGTGCATTTCGCCAGTGGGCCTATCGATGGTCACCAAGCTGTCGATCGCGCGTATCGTGGGCATGATGATGGGAACCTGGTATCTTTCCATCGCGGTCGCGCAGTATGTTGCGGGTGTTGTCGCGCAGTTCGCCAGTGTCGAGACGGTGGGCGGCGAGGTGACCAATCTCAAGGTCAGCCTTGAGACCTATGTCGGTGTGTTCCAGACCATCGGCGAAGTTTCGGCTGTCATCGGCGTGGTCCTGCTGCTGCTGGCCGTGCCGCTCAAGCGACTGATGCACGGGGTGCAGTAAGTGGGGATAACGGTGGGGAAACGCATGATGCGGCGAATGGGAAGAACGGCGGGGCACGCGCTGGCGGGCCTCGCCCTGGTCCTGGGGACAGACCGCGCCAGCGCCCGCCTGGAATGAAAATCCCTACCCCTCCACCTATCGCGCCTATCCGGGCGAGCCGGTCGCCATCGTCGGCGCGACGGTGTTTGACGGCGCCGGCGGGCGGATCGACAACGGCACCGTGCTGGTCGCCGACGGCAAGGTCCAGGCGATCGGCGATGCCGCGCTGGCGGTGCCGGCCACCTATCGCCGGATCGATGGCGCGGGCAAGTTCGTGACGCCGGGCGTGATCGACATTCACAGCCACCTGGGCGTCTATCCCAGCCCCGGGGTCGATGCCCACCAGGACGGCAACGAGATGACCAGCCCGACCACGCCGCAGGTCTGGGCTGAACACAGCGTCTGGCCGCAGGACCCGGGCTTTTCGCGCGCGCTGGCCAACGGCGGCGTCACCACGCTGCAGATCCTGCCGGGATCGGCCAACCTGATCGGCGGGCGCTCGGTCGTACTCAAGAACGTGCCCTCGCGCACGGTGCAAGGCATGAAGTTTCCCGATGCGCCCTATGGCATGAAGATGGCCTGCGGCGAGAATCCCAAGCGGGTCTATGGCGCGAAGGGGCAGATGCCCTCCACGCGGATGGGCAATTTCGCGGTCGACCGCCAGACGTGGATCAAGGCCGCCGAATACAAACGCAAGCGCGATGCGGGGAAGCTCGAGGAGCGCGATCTCGGCATGGAGACGCTGGCCGACGTGCTGGCCGGCAAGATCCTGGTGCAGAACCACTGCTACCGCGCCGACGAGATGGCCTTCGTGATCGATATGGCCCGGGAGTTCGGCTACAAGGTCAGCGCGTTCCACCATGCGGCGGAAGCCTACAAGATCGGCGATCTGCTGAAGCAGAACGACATCTGCGCGGCGGTCTGGGCGGACTGGTGGGGTTTCAAGATGGAAGCGTTCGACGGCATTCCCGAAAACGCCGCGCTGCTGCAGGATGCCGGCGTCTGCGTCATCATCCATTCGGATGACGATTACGGCATCCAGCGGCTGAATCAGGAAGCGGCCAAGGCCCAGGGCGATGGCCGGCGGATCGGTATCGCGATCCCCGACGAGCAGGTGGTGCGCTGGTTCACGCTCAACCCCGCGAAGGCGCTGGGCATCGATGCGAAGACCGGCAGCCTGGCCGCCGGCAAGATGGGTGACGTGGTGCTGTGGAATGCCAATCCGTTGTCGGTCTATGCCCGGCCGGAAAAGGTCTGGGTGGACGGCGCGCTGCTGTACGATTCGCTCGATCCCAAGCGCCGGCCGGTGTCCGATTTCGAACTGGGGCTGCCCGGTGAGGGAGACGTGAAATGATCGCGCGCAGGATCAGGCGTGGCGCGGTGGCGCTGCTGGCCGCCACGGTTGCTATGCCGGCATTGGCCCAGACGCAGGCACCGGCGGATTGGGCGATCGTCAACGCTCGGGTCGCGGTGGGCGACGGAAGCGCGCCGATCGAGAACGGCGTGGTCGTGGCGCGCGGTGGCAAGATCGTCGCGGCGGGCGCCGGCGTGGCCGTGCCGGCCGGCGTTCGGGTGATCGACGCCGGCGGCAAGTGGGTCACGCCCGGACTGGTGATCGCGGTGACCGATCTGGGGCTGGTCGATGTCGGCGCGGTTTCGGAAAGCAACGACGACGATGCCGACAAGGCGGTGTTCAACGCCGCGCTCGATGTCTCGGTGGCGATCGACCCGGACGCGCCGCCGGTGGCGGTATCGCGCGCGGGCGGGGTGACGCGCGCGGCGGTGGCGCCGGTGGCCGGCAACGCGATCTTCGCGGGCCAGGGCGCGGTGATCGATCTGGCCGCGAGCGCCGATCCGGTGACGCGCGCGCGGGCGTTCCAGTATGTCGAACTGGGCGAGCGCGGAGCCAGTCTGGCCGGCGGCAGCCGCGTGGCCGCGCAGGCGCTGCTGCGCAACGCGCTGCGCGAGGCGCGCGAGCTGGACCGCCGTGCCGGGCTGTCCGCGCCCGGCGTGGCGGGCGGCGATCCGCGCATGGTCCAGTCCGTGCAGGGGCAGGCGACCGATACGCTGCTGACGCGCTTCGATGCCGCAGCGCTGGTGCCCGTCGTCACCGGGCGGCAGCCGCTCTACGTGCATGTCGACCGCGCCGCCGACATCCGCGCCACGCTGGCGCTGAAGCGGGAATTTCCGGCGCTGCGTCTGATCGTGGTCGGCGCGGCCGAAGGCTGGCGCGTGGCGGGCGAACTGGCCGCCGCGCACGTGCCGGTGATCGCCACCGCGCTGACCGACCTGCCCGGCCGGTTCGAGACGCTGGCCGCCACCCAGTCGAACATCGGGCGGATGAAGAAGGCCGGGGTGAAGGTCGCCATCGGCAATTTCTACGATGGCGAACAGCCGCGCTACGCCCCGCAATATGCCGGCAACCTTGTGGGCGTGGCGCGCGTCCCCGGCGCCACCGGGCTGACCTGGGGCGAAGCGCTGGCGGCGATTACCTCGGTGCCCGCCGAGATCATCGGCGAAGGCGATCACTTCGGCAGCCTGAAACCCGGCCGGGCGGCGGACGTGGTGGTGTGGGATGGCGATCCGCTGGAGGTTACGTCCGGCGTGGTCGCGGTTTACGTGGACGGCGTGGCCCAATCGCTGGTCAATCACCAGACGCGGCTGCGCGACCGTTATCGCCACCCGCAGGAAGGGAGCTTGCCCAAGGCCTATCAATAGAGGCGCGGCGGACCGCGCCGCCCCAAGGCCCATCAATAAGTGCGCGGCGGACCGCGCCGCGCGGGAGGGAGAACGAACATGGATGCTTCGGTCGTGATGCTCATGGCGGCGTCGGCGGCGTTTGTCGGCACGCATTTCCTGTTGTCGCACCCCTTGCGCGCGCCGTTGGTTCGGGCGCTGGGGGAACGGGGTTTCGCCGGGGTCTATTCGCTGGTCGCGTTCGCCACGCTGGGCTGGGTGATCGTGGCCTTTCGCGCTGCGACGCCCGGGCCGTTGCTGTGGAACGGATGGGCCGACGCGCCGTGGCTGGTGGCCAGCGTGCTGACCGTGCTGGCGATGGCGCTGCTGCTGGCCTCGCTGGTCGGCAACCCGGCCATGCCCGAAGCATCACTCGAAGGGCTGGCGACCCGCGAAGCGCGCGGCGTGTTCCGCGTGACGCGCCACCCGATGATGATGGGCTTTGCCCTGTGGGCCGTGGCCCACGTGATCGTGGCGCCCAGCGCGCGGGTTATCGTGCTGGCGGGGGCGATGGCGCTGCTGGCGCTGGTCGGCGCGCATCTGCAGGATCGCAAGAAGCTGGCGCTCCACGCCGATGCCTGGCGCGCGTGGTGCGGCCGCACCGCGTTCTGGCCGCATCTGGGGCGGCTGGCCGATCTCGGCTGGTTCTGGCTCGCGGGTTTGGCCGCGTGGGTCGGGGTGACCTGGCTCCACCTGTGGCTGTCGGGCATTCCTGCCGGCCTGTGGCGCTGGTGGTCCTGACCGGACGAATCAGATCGTAAAGCTCTCGCCGCAGCCGCACGTGCCCTTGGCATTGGGGTTCTGGAACACGAAGCCCGCCTGGAAATCGTCTTCCACCCAGTCCATCGTGCTGCCGATAAGGTAGAGTACCGACGCGCCATCGATGAAGAAGGTGCCGCCGGGCGTTTCGATCCGTTCGTCGAAGCCGTTGGCCTCGTTCACGTAGTCCACCGAATAGGCCAGGCCGGAGCAGCCCCGGCGCGGGGTGGAGAGCTTTACCCCGATCGCGCCTTCGGGCGCCGCCTGCATCAGCGTGGCGATGCGCGCTTCGGCCGACGGTGTCAGCAGGACGGCGGCGGGCCGGGGGCGGGTTGTCGTGGTTGTCGTCATGTCAGCCTCTTCTGCCAGAACAGGGCGTGTCCGGCCTCGGGATCGAGCGTGTAGTCACCATAGCCAAGCGAGGCATAGACCGCCCTGGCGCGCGCGTTGCCGCTCAGCACTTCGAGCGTGACCTTGCACGCGCCGATCGCGCGCGCCTGATCCTCGATCGCGGCGAACATGGCGCGGGCGATGCCGTGGCCGCGATGGCCGGGCAGTACGACCATGTCGTGAATGTTGACCAGCGGGCGCGCCGCGAAGGTGGAATAGCCGGTGAAGCAGTTGCTGAGGCCCACCGGCCGGCCATCGATCCGCGCGATCAGCGAAAAGGTGCCGGGATGGCTGGCCAGGCCGTCGACCAGCCGGGCCTTGGCGTCCTCGGCCAGCGGCGCGCCGCCGCCCATCGGATCGCGGGCATAGGCATCGAGCAGCGCGACCACGGCAGCGGCGTCGGCCGCGTTGCCATAATCGGCGCGCGTCACCGTCAGGCGGTCCGCGATCGCTGGCGCCGCCGTGGCCATCACAGCATGCCCAGTTCGAGCTTGGCTTCGTCGCTCATCTTCTGCGGGTCCCACGGCGGGTCCCAGACGAGGTTCACCTCGGCCTCGCGCACGCCGGGCACCGCGCCCACGCGCAGTTCCACTTCGCCGGGCATCGATTCGGCAACCGGGCAATGCGGCGTGGTCAGCGTCATCGTCACCGTGGCGTGGCCATCGGCGGTCACGTCCACGCCGTAGATCAGCCCCAGATCGTAGATGTTGACCGGGATTTCGGGGTCGAAGATCTCGCGCAGCGCGTCGATCACCGCCTCGTAGGTTTCGCCACCCGGCTCGCCCGCGCTCACGCCCTGTGGCTTTTCGGCCAGGAAGCCCTCGAGATAGTCGCGCTTGCGTTCCAGCTTCTCGGCCGGCGTTTCAGGCGGTTCGGGAATGTCGTCCACGCGGGCGCGGCGCGGCGCGGCCACGTCTTCGACTTCTTCCACGGTGAACCGGGGTTCCTCACCGTTCGTCATCCGAAAATCCTCATCGTCCGTTCGATGCCGCGCACCAGCGCGGCGATGTCGCTGTCATCGCTGTAGATGCCGAAGCTCGCGCGGGCCGTGGCGGGAACGCCAAGATGGTCCATCAGCGGCTGCGCGCAATGGTGCCCGGCGCGGATCGCCACGCCTTCCTCGTCCAGGATCGTGCCGAGATCGTGCGGGTGCACCCCTTCCAGCGCGAAGCTGACGATCCCGGCGCTGTCCTCGGGGCCGAACAGGCGCACCGAATTGAGCCGCGACAGTTCGCCCCGCGCCCGCGCCACCAGCGCGGCCTCGTGGGCATGGATCGCGTCCAGCCCGATGCCCCGCACGAAATCGACCGCCGCGCCGAAGCCGATCGCCTCGACGATCGCGGGCGTGCCCGCCTCGAAGCGCTGCGGTGCGGGGGCGTAAGTCGTCTTGGCGAAGGTCACCCGGTCGATCATCGAGCCGCCGCCCTGCCATGGCGGCATGGCATCGAGGAGGTCCGCCTTGGCCCACAGCGCGCCGATGCCCGTCGGCCCATAGAGCTTGTGCGCGGAGCAGACGTAGAAATCGCAGCCGAGCGCCTTCACGTCCACGGCGAGGCGGGCGACGGCCTGGCAGCCATCGAGCAGGATCTTCGCGCCGACGGCATGGGCCAGCTTCACCGCATGTTCCACCGGAAGCATCGAACCGAGCACGTTGGACACATGCGCGAAGGCCACGAGCTTGTGCGCGGGCGTGAGGATGCGTTCGGCCGCTTCCAGATCGATGCGCCCGTCCGGCGTCAGCGGGCAGACGTCGATTTCCACCCCGGTCCGTTCGCGCAGCAATTGCCAGGGCACGATGTTGGAATGGTGCTCCAGCACCGACAGCAGGATGCGATCGCCGGCCTTGAGATTGGCCTGCCCCCAGGTTTGCGCGACAAGGTTGATCGCCTCGGTCGCGCCACGGGTGAACACGATCTCGCTTTCATCGCCGCCCAGCAGGCCGGCGACCTTGCGCCGCGCGGCCTCGAACGCCAGCGTCATGTCGGCCGAACGGGTATAGACCCCGCGGTGGACGGTGGCGTAATCCGCGCCCATCGCCCGCGTCACCGCGTCGATCACGCTCTGCGGCTTCTGCGCGGTGGCGGCGGTATCGAGATAGTGCCAGCGGCTGCCATCCGGATTGCGCAGGCCGGGCCATTCGACCGGCCGGGTGAGCGTTGCCGTCGTCACAGCAGCCCCTCCAGCGCCTTGAGCGCCGCCTGCGTCAGCGCGTCCTCGTCGGCCGCGCCGACGAAGGCTTCGGCGATGAACGCCTGCAGCATCAGCTTCTTCGCTTCCGCCGGCGGAAGCCCGCGCGATTGCAGGTAGAACAGGCCCTGCGCATCAAGCTCGCCAACGGCACAGCCGTGCGCGCATTTCACGTCGTCGGCGAAGATTTCGAGCTCCGGGCGTGCGTTGGCGGTCGCCGTCCGGTCGAGCAGCATGGCGCGGACCGACTGTTCGGCATCGGTGCCGATCGCGCCCCGCGCCACGGCGACGCGGCCGAGATAGGTGCCGGTGGCATGGCCGCCCAGCACCGAACGCACGATCTGGCGGCTCTGCGCGTCGGGGTGGGCGTGCGTCACCTCGGTCACCACTTCGAGCGTCTGCGCACCGCCACCCAGCTGCGCCGCGCCCAGCGTGAAGTCCGCGCCCTTGCCGAGCGTGACGGTCACGCCGATGCGGCCATAGGCAGCGCCGGCGTTGAGCAGGCGCAGGTCGAACGTCGCCCCGTCTTCCAGCGTGACCGCGATCTCGCGCGCTTCCGGGCCGTTGCCATCGGCGATGAGCGACAGCGCCGCGCTTTCCCCGGCGGGCACGCGGACGACTTGCACCGCCGCCGGCCACACCGTTTCCAGCGCGGCCAGATCGGCGTAGCGATAGCCCTCGTCCTTGCGGGTGGGCAGGGGCAGGGCCGCCGCGTTCACGCCGCCACCGCCTCGTAGCCGTGCTGTTCGAGTTCGAGCGCCAGTTCGGGGCCGCCCGATTTCACGATGCGGCCGCCGGCCAGCACGTGCACGAAGTCCGGCTTCACGTAATCGAGCAGACGCTGGTAATGCGTGATCAGCAGCACCGCCTTGTTCGGCTTGCGCATGATCGCGTTGATGCCTTCGCCGCAGATGCGCAGGGCGTCGATGTCGAGCCCGGAATCGGTTTCGTCCAGGATCGCCAGCCGGGGATCGAGAATGCCCATCTGCACCATCTCGGCGCGCTTCTTCTCGCCGCCCGAAAAGCCGACGTTCACCGGGCGCTTGAGCATGTCCATGTCCATGCGCAGCAGGCCGGCCTTTTCCTTGGCGAGCTTGAGGAATTCGCCGCCCGAAAGCGGCGCTTCGCCCCGGCCCTTGCGTTGCGCGTTGAGCGCTTCGCGCAGGAACTGGACGTTGGACACGCCGGGAATCTCGACCGGGTACTGGAAGCCCAGGAACAGCCCCGCCGCTGCGCGTTCGTGCGGTTCCATGGCGAGCAGGTCGGCACCGTCGAACGCAACGGAACCGCCGGTGACCTCGTAGCCGGGCCGTCCGCCCAGCGTGTAGGCCAGCGTGGACTTGCCCGCGCCGTTCGGCCCCATGATCGCGTGGATCTCGCCCGCGTTCACGGTCAGCGACAGGCCCTTGAGAATGGCTTTGCCGGCGATTTCGTTGGAAAGGTTATCGATCTGGAGCATGGTTATCTCTGGTATCCGCGCGCGGCGCCTTGCCGGTGACGGTTCTGGTTCGGGCGGGAGGAAGCGCGCTGTTCATGCCAGCGGGCCTTCATTTCGGCGAGCACGGCGCGGGCAGCGCCTTCGGGATCGGCCAGCACGTCGGCGGCGGGATAGCGGATCACCTTGATGCCCACTTCGCCCAGGCTGCGGTCGCGGCGGCGCTCGATCTCCGGCGGGTTCGCGCCTTCGTCGAGCGCGACGACCAGCTTGAGCGGTTGGCAGGCGAAATCGACGATGGCCGATCCGATCACCGCATAGCGCTTGAAGCGGTACCGCCCGAGATCGGCCTTGGCCAGCTCCGCCGCCAGCGCGGCCTGCGCCGGGGTGGGCGAACGGCGCATCTCGCGCGCGGCGTCATGCAGCGTATCGAGCCGCGATTCGGCGATGTTCCAGCCACGCCCCTTCTTCTGGAGCTTGGGTGCGTCGGCCCGCTCCTCGACCGGCTTGAGGGTAAGCGTCTTCTTCAACCGACTGATCCTTCCAGGCTGATACCCAGCAGCTTCTGCGCTTCCACCGCGAATTCCATCGGCAGTTGCTGCAGCACCTCGCGCGCGAAGCCGTTGACGATCAGCGCCACGGCGCTTTCTTGGTCCAGCCCGCGCTGCATCGCATAGAACAGCTGGTCGTCGCTGATCTTGCTGGTGGTCGCCTCGTGCTCGATCGTCGCGCCGGGGTTGCGCACCTCGATATAGGGCACGGTATGCGCGCCGCATTCGCCGCCGAGCAGCAGCGAATCGCACTGGGTGAAGTTGCGCACGCCATCGGCCTGCGGGGCCACGCGCACCAGGCCGCGATAGGTGTTGTTCGACCGGCCGGCGGAAATGCCCTTCGACACGATGGTCGAGCGTGATCCCTTGCCGTTGTGGATCATCTTGGTGCCGGTATCGGCCTGCTGAAAATTGTTGGTGACCGCGACCGAGTAGAACTCGCCCACCGAATCCTCGCCGTTCAGCACGCAGGAAGGGTACTTCCAGGTGATCGCCGATCCGGTTTCCACCTGCGTCCACGAAACCTTGGACCGCGCGCCCTGGCACAGCGCGCGCTTGGTCACGAAGTTGTAGATGCCGCCCTTGCCCTGCGCATCGCCGGGATACCAGTTCTGGACGGTCGAATACTTGATCTCGGCATCGTCGAGCGCGACCAGTTCGACCACGGCGGCGTGCAGCTGATTCTCGTCGCGCTGGGGCGCGGTGCAGCCTTCGAGGTACGAGACGTAGGCGCCCTTGTCGGCCACGATCAGCGTGCGTTCGAACTGGCCGGTATTCTCCGCGTTGATGCGGAAATAGGTGGACAGCTCCATCGGGCAGCGCACGCCTTCGGGAATGTAGACGAAGGTGCCGTCGGAGAAGACCGCGCAGTTGAGCGCGGCGAAGTAGTTGTCGTGCATCGGCACGACCTTGCCCAGCCAGCGCTTCACCAGATCGGGGTATTCGCGGATCGCCTCGCTGATCGAGCGGAAGATCACCCCGGCCTCTTCCAGTTCCTTGCGGAACGTGGTGGCGACCGAAACACTGTCGAACACGGCGTCGACCGCGATCTTGCGCGCGCCTTCCACGCCGGCGAGCACTTTCTGCTCCTCCAGCGGGATGCCCAGCTTTTCATAGACGCGCAGGATTTCGGGATCGACCTCGTCCAGCGATTTCGGCCCGTCCTTCTTCTTGGGCGCGGCGTAGTAATAGGCGTCCTGGTAATCGATCGGCGGCACGTTGAGCTTCGCCCAGTCCGGCGTTTCCATCGTGAGCCAGTGCCGATAGGCCCTCAGCCGCCATTCGAGCATCCATTCCGGCTCCTGCTTCTTGGCGGAGATGAAACGGACGGTCTCTTCGGACAGACCCTTGGGCGCGAACTCCTGCTCGATGTCGGAGGTGAAGCCCCATTCGTAGGTTTCGAGCTTCTTCGCGGCATCGCGCGCGGCCTGATCCCTTTCGGGGGTATCCCTTACCTGTGCTTCTTCGGTCATACGGTGGTCTCCGCCACGATCGGACGGGCAAACTGGGTGAGAGGGACGGCCGAGAGCGCGCCACGCAGCGCCGCGTCCACGACGGGCCAGTGCGGGCGGACCGTGCAGTCCTTCTCGAGCGTGCAGGTGCAGTCCTGGCGGACCGGCGTGCTGCACGGGGCAAGCGCGATCGGGCCTTCCACCGCCTCGATGATATCGGCCAGGGTGATGGCGGCCGCGGGGCGGGCCAGCTTCAGCCCGCCGCGCGCGCCGCGCACCGACTTCAGCAGGCCGGCGGCCGAAAGCTTGCTGACCAGCTTCTGCACGGTGGGGGCGGGCAGGCCGGTTTCCTCGGCCAGTTGTTGCGCGCTGATCCGCGCCCCGCCGCAATGGCGCGCGGCGGCGGTCATCGTGACCACGGCATAGTCCGCCATGCTGGAAAGACGCATCGCCTGGGTGTCTCCGGGAACGCGGGCTGCAAATCAGACCGAATCGTTCCGGTTATCTAGGCGCGGCTCTCCGCAAGCGCAAGGCGCGGAGGCGGCGGTGGCAAATCCGCGCGATGCGTGACCGGGAATGAGTGAAAAAAAAGGCGGCCGAACCCCGAAGGGCATCGGCCGCCGTAAAGTCGAGAACCCGATACATCACTGCACCGAGCCCTTCGGGTCGCTCGGTTTGTCTATGGGATTGGTCGAGTCGGTAATTGTACGGATTCGACAAAAACGGTTGCGGCGGCGCAACAGGTTGAAAAAATGCCGATAGTTATATGAAATATCGATGCACGATGGCAGCAATCGCACTTGGCTTGGGACACAGCAGACGCAATAGGACGGAACTTCTTCCCCGATCCGGATGCGGACTTCCCGTTTCATGCTTTATCGACTGCTGCGCCCCTTGCTGTTTCGCGTACCGGCTGAACAGGCCCACCGGCTTACCCTGATGGCGCTAGGCGCCGCGCCGCTCGCCCTGCGGCTGGCGCCCGAACCCGCGCTGACGCAGCGTGTGGCTGGCATCGTCTTTCCCAACCCGGTGGGCATGGCGCCGGGTTTCGACAAGAACGCGCAAGTGCCCGACGCGGTGCTGCGCCTGGGTCTGGGCTTTACCGAGATCGGCACGGTGACGCCGCGGCCGCAGGCGGGGAATCCGCTGCCACGGCTGTTCCGGCTGGTGGAGGACCGGGCAGTCATCAACCGCATGGGCTTCAACAACGACGGGGCCGATGCGGTAGCCGCGCGGTTGCGCGCCCGCCTGGGCAAGCCGGGGATCGTGGGCGTCAACATCGGCGCCAACAAGGATTCGGCGGACCGCATCGCCGACTATGCGGCGATGACGCGGACAATGGCGCCGCTGGCGACCTATCTCACGGTCAACATCAGTTCGCCCAACACGCCCGGGCTGCGCGCGTTGCAGGATGAAGGCGCGCTGGCCGAACTGCTGGACGCGGTGATCGAGGCGCGCGGCGCGCTGGCGACGCCGGTGTTCCTGAAACTTGCCCCCGATCTCCAGCGGGCCGATGTCGACGCGATCTGCCGGATCGCGCTGGACAGGCGGCTCGATGCGCTGATCGTGTCGAATACCACGATCGAGCGGCCCGCCTCGCTGCGGTCGGTTCATGCCGGGGAAACGGGCGGGCTTTCGGGCGAGCCGCTGCGGCAGATGGCGCTGGAACGCCTGCGCGAGTTCCGCAAGGCGAGCGGCGGCGCCATTCCGCTGATCGGCGTGGGCGGCATCGCCAGCGCCGACGATGCGTGGGAGCGCATTCGCGCGGGCGCCAGCCTGGTCCAGATCTATAGCGCCATGGTCTATGAGGGACCAGGCCTTGCGCGCGCGATCGTGTCGGGCCTGGCGAAGCGCGTGCGGCAAGAAGGCATGACGAGCATTGCGGAGGCCGTCGGGACCGAATAGCCTTGCGGCCATGCTGTCGATGAAGATGCCCGGTCGCGCGCTGCTTGCAGCGCTTCTGCTCACGTCCGCCTGCGCCCCGATGGGCCAGATGGCCTCTCCCCCTCCACAGGGCGCGCCGGCGCCCGTGCCCGCGGATGGCGTGCCGGTAGGCGAGAAGGGGCTGGTTTCCGCCGCCGATCCGCGCGCGGCCGAAGCGGGCGTGGACATGCTGCGGCTGGGCGGAACCGCCACCGACGCCGCGATCGCCACGATGCTGGCGCTGACCGTGGTCGAACCGCAAAGCTCGGGCATCGGCGGCGGCGGCTTTCTGGTGCTGGGCGATGCGGCGGGCAAGGTCGAGACCGTGGACGGTCGCGAAACCGCGCCCAAGGCCGCCGGCCCGCAGTGGTTCTATGTCAACGGCCAGCCGCTGCCGATCATCGAGGCGATTCCGGGCGGGCGCAGCGTGGGCGTGCCGGGCAACCTGCGCCTGGCCGCACTGGCGCACGCGCACCACGGCAAGCTGGCGTGGCGCGCGCTGTTCCAGCCGGCGATCCGGCTGGCGCGCGATGGCTTCGTGATGACGCCGCGCCTTTACGCGATGCTGAGCCGCTTCCCCCGGACCGGGGCGCTCGATCCGCAGGCGCGCGCGATCTATTACAGGGCGGACGGGCAACCGCTGCCCGCGGGCACGGTGATCCGCAATCCGGCGCTGGCCGAAACGCTGGAGAAGATCGCGGCGCAGGGGGCCGACAGCTTCTACGCCGGCGACAACGCCGCGACCGTGGCCGCCAAGGTCGGCACCGCGCCGCGCAATCCCGCGCCGCTGACCACGGCCGACCTCGCCGGCTATCAGGCGAAGGGACGCGCGCCGGTGTGCGGCGACTACCGCGGCTATCGCGTGTGCGGGATGGGGCCGCCGTCCTCGGGCGCGACCACGGTCTATGCCATTCTCAAGCAGCTCGAACGCTTCGATCTCAAGGCGCTGGGACCGGACAATCCGGTTTCGTGGCACCTGATCGCCGAATCCGAACGGCTGGCCTACGCCGATCGCGACCGCTACCTGGGCGACAGCGATTTCGTCAGCGTGCCGGTCGCCGGGCTGACCGATCCCGGCTATCTGGCGACGCGGTCTGCGCTGATTTCGGACAAGGGCACGCTGCCGTCGGTCGTGGCCGGGACGCCGCCGGGCGTCCGCACCGCTTTCGCGCCGGCGCGTCCGCAGGAAGAGCATGGCACCACCCATTTCGTCGCGGTGGACCGTTGGGGCAACGCGGCAAGCTATACCTCCACGATCGAAAGCCCGTTCGGTTCGGGCCTGATGGTCGGCGGCTATTATCTCAACAACGAACTGACCGACTTCAACATCGTGCCCGATCGCGACGGCGTGCCCACCGCGAACCGGGTGGAAGCGGGCAAGCGGCCGCGCAGCTCGATGGCGCCGACGCTGATCTATGGCCCCGATGGTCGGTTGCGGCTGGCCATCGGGGCCGCGGGCGGCGCGACGATCCCGGCGCAGGTCGCCAAGGCGATCATCGGCGTGCTCGACTGGGGCCTGCCCGCGCGCGAGGCGATCGCGCTGCCGGTGATCTTCGCGCCCGGCGGCGACGTGGTGTTCGTGGAAAAGGGCTCCGCGCAGGAAGCGATGATCCCCGCGCTCGTGGCGCTCGGCCACCGGCGGGTCATCGCGCGCGAGGCCTCGTTCAAGGCCAACGCGATCGAACGCGTCGGCGATCGCTGGCGCGGCGCGGCCGACCCGCGCAGCGAAGGCGCGGCGGTGGCGCCCTGAACGCTTTCCGATAGGCGTGTCCGCCCGCGCAAGGTTGCCGTAGCGGCGCAGCTTCTTTAGGACTTTCCCCTGCGCGAACGGCGGAGCAAAAGCCGGCGCGCGGGTGGGGCAGAGGACCGGACGTGCAGCTCAGCGATTTCGAACAATTCCCGAACCTGGTCGCGATGTTCTTCGACCGTGCGCGTGTGCGGGGCAACGGGCCGTTCCTTTCGGCCAAGCACGATGGCGCGTGGCGGGCGATCACCTGGCGCGAGGCGGCGGACCGGGTCTGCCTGATGGCGGAGGCCTTGCGCGGGCTGGGCCTGAAGGATGGCGACCGGGTGGCGCTGGTGTCGGAAAACCGGCCCGAATGGTGCCTGGCCGATCTGGCGATCATGGCCGCCGGGCTAGTCACCGTGCCGACCTACATCACCAATACCGAGCGCGATCACCTGCACATCCTGGAAAACTCCGGCGCGCGCGCGATCGTCGTTTCCAACGCCAAGCTGGCGCGCCCGCTGCTGGCGGCGGCGCTGCGCGCGCCCTGCGCCGAACACGTCATCGGTATCGAGCCGCTGCGGCAGGCGCAATCGGGCACGCTGACGTTCCATGACTGGGACGCGCTGCTGGCGGGCGATGTGTCGGCTGCCCGCGCGGCGGTGGAGGCGCGCATCGCCGGGATTGGGCGCGCGGACACCGCCTGCATCATCTATACCAGCGGTACCGGCGGCGCGCCGCGCGGGGTGATGCAGCACCACGGCGCGATCCTGTGCAATGTGGATGGCGCGGCGCATATCCTGGCCAACGATTTCGGCTGGGACGAGGAAGTGTTCCTGTCGTTCCTGCCGCTCAGCCACGCCTATGAGCATACCGGCGGCCAGTACCTGCCGATCGGCATGGGCGCGCAGATCTTCTACGCCGAAGGGCTGGAAAAGCTGGCAAGCAATATCGAGGAAGTGCGCCCCACACTGATGGTCGTGGTGCCGCGCCTGTTCGAGGTGCTGCGCACGCGCATCATGAAGCAGGTGGAAAAACAGGGCCGCGTGGCCAACTACCTGATGGGCCGGGCGCTGGCGATCGGCGAACGCCAGGCGCAGGG
>MEGD01000001.1 GCA_001725355.1 Novosphingobium sp. SCN 66-18 | reverse complement strand
GCCGGCGGGACGATCCAGAACGGCACGCTCGCATCCTCCAGCACCTTCGCCCTGCAAGGCGGCACGGTCAGCGCCACGCTGGCCGGCACCGGCGGCGTCCACCAGTCCAGCGGCACGACCACGCTGTCCGGCGCGAACAGCTTCACCGGCGGCACCGTCGTCGATGGCGGCACGCTGGCGCTTACGGGCGACGGCACCCTGGGCGGCGCGGGTGGAAGCACCACCGTCAACACTGATGGCACGCTCGATCTCGGCGGCACCAGCCAGGTCCAGAACGGCGGCGTCACACTCGCCGGCGGGGCGATCCAGAACGGCGTCCTTTCCTCGTCGGGCACTTTTGCGCTTCAAGGGGGCGCGGTGAGCGCCGCGCTGGCCGGCACCGGTGGCGTTCATCAGTCCGGCGGCACCACCACGCTTTCCGGCGCGAACAGCTATACCGGCGGCACGGTCGTAAGCGATGGCACGCTCGCCCTGACCAGCGACGGCACGCTCGGTGCCGCAGACGGAAGCACCACGGTCAACGCCAATGGCATACTTGATCTTGGTGGGCCGGCGGGACGATCCAGAACGGCACGCTCGCATCCTCCAGCACCTTCGCCCTGCAAGGCGGCACGGTCAGCGCCACGCTGGCCGGCACCGGCGGCGTCGACCAGTCCAGCGGCACGACCACGCTCTCGGGCACCAACAGCTACACCGGCGGCACCGTCGTCTGCGGTGGCACGCTGGCGCTGGCGGGCGATGGCGCGCTCGGCGATACGAGCGGCTCCACCACCGTCAACGCCAATGGCACGCTCAATCTCGGCGGCACCAGCCAGACGCAGAATGGCGGCGTCACCCTTGCCGGCGGGACGATCCAGAACGGCACGCTCGCCTCCTCCAGCACCTTCGCGCTGCAGGGCGGCACGATCCGCGCCGCGCTGGCCGGCACCGGCAGCGTCCATCAGACCAACGGCACCACCACGCTCTCGGGCGCGAACAGCTACACCGGCGGTACCGTCGTCAGCGGCGGCACGCTGGCGCTGACGGGTTCCGGGGCGGTCGCTTCTTCCTCTCTGGCGGTCGACGGCACGTTCGATATTTCGGGCATCGCGGATCAAGGGACCAGCGTGGTCGATCTCGATGGGTCGGGCTCAGTCGTGCTGGGAAGCAAGGCGCTGACCGTCTCGGCCGGAACCGGCACCTTTTCGGGCGTCCTCTCCGGAGCGGGACAGTTCGGCCTGAGCGGCGGCACGCTGACGCTCACCGGCGCCAACAGCTACAGCGGCGGCACCACGATCGCCGGCGGGACGCTGAAGGGCACAAGCACTTCGCTGCAAGGGCCGATCCTGAACGACAGCGCGCTTGAATTTATCCAGGCGACCGATGGCACTTATGCCGGATCGATCACCGGAACCGGCACCCTTGCCAAATCGGGCAGCGGTGCGCTCACCCTCACCGGAAGCAGCGCGATTGGTGGCGCCACCACCGTTTCCGCCGGGCGGCTTGCGGTCAATGGCACTTTGGCGACGGGCGGGCTGACCGTGGCCAATGGCGCCGTGCTGAGCGGTTCGGGCACGATCACCGTGGCCGATAACGGAATTCTGGCGGTCTCCAGCGGGGCCACGCTGGCGCCGGGCAACTCCCCGGGCACCTTGATGGTGAACGGGTCCGTCACGCTGGCGTCGGGATCCACCATGGCCGTGGACATCGACGGGGCGAGCTGGTCCGCCGGCGGTGGCGCGGGCAGTTACGACCGGCTAGTGGTCAATGGCACCGTGACGCTGGGCGGCACGATTGTCCCCACACTGCGCGGCATCACCGGTGCTGCCACCAACAGCTACACGCCGGCGCTGGGCAGTCGCTACACCGTTGTATCGGCAACGGCGGTGAAGGGCAGGTTCGACACCGTCGTCCAGCCCGCCAGCGGCCTGGCGGCCAACACCCGCTTCGATGCGCTCTACACCGATACCACCGCGCAATTGGTCGTAACACCGGTGAGCTTTGGCTCGCTGGGCGCGACCAGCGGATGGAACAGCAATACGCGGGCCACGGCCACCGCGCTGGACAGCCTGCGCGGCAATGCCGCGAACGGCGGCCTGTTCAACAGTCTCTATGGGCTTGATGCGGCCGGCTATGAACGGGCCTTCTCGCAGATCAGCGGCCAGATCTATGCCGATGCGCTGCAGGGCTATGCCAGCGCGGCGAATACCGCCCTGGGCACGGTGCGCGATCAACTGAATCAGGGGGGCTACGTCGGAGCGCGCGGCGAGCAGGGCGTCCAGCTGTGGATGCGCTACATCAACAGCCATGAGGCGCCGGGCGAGAGCGCGCGGGGCAACGGCAATTCGGCAACGACGCGCGGCTTCATCGCCGGGGCCACGCTGGTCAACACGCCGCGCCTGCGCTTTGGCGTGGCGGGCGGCTACACCCATACCCGGATCAACACCGGATTCGGGGCAGAAGCCAGCGGCGCGGGAGCGGTTGGTTACCTCTACGGCCGCTATGCGCCATCGGCTTTCGTCGATCTCTCCGCGATTGGCGGGTTTGCTTCCGGCACGATGAACGCCAGCCGGACCATCGCCACCGCCCGCGATACCGTGCGGGCCAGCGGAAACGCGCGTGTCACCGTGGCGCAACTGGCGGTCGATGCACGGCTGCGGGCGGTGCAGGCCGGCGGATTTGCGGCCTATGCGCTGGCCGGGGTGCAGCTTGGCAATGCGTCCTCCGGGCAGGTCAGCGAAACCGCATCGAACAGCGCCTTCGCCCTGACCCTGCCCCACAGCGGCTGGAACACGCTGGACAGCCGCGTCGGCGGCCAGTTGGTGCAGACGTTCGCGTCCGCCAGGCTATCCGCCTATGGAACCGTGCTGACCCAGCTTGGCGATGCGCCAACGGCCTCGCGCACGGCGGTCCTCAACGGTGCGGCATGGAAGGTGCAGAGCACCGGTCTGGCAAAGAGCGGCATGGCCTATGGCGCCGCCGTCAGCGCAAATCTGGCGCGCAACCTTTCGGTCCAGGCCAGCTACGATGGCGTGGACCGGGGCAAGAGCTATCGCAATCACCGGATGTCGGCTGGGGTCAGCTTCGCGTTCTGATCGTCTTTGACGAACCAATCCCCTAGCGCCGGTGGACCTTGAAGAAATCCCAGATCACCTCGGTGGCATTGATCTGCGTGTAAGGATCGTTCCCGAGCATCCCCCGGCTGCGGGTATCGCCCGGCCAGCCATGACCGGCACTTGCCAGGCTGTAGAACAGCACTTCCGATCCGCCGGAGCATCCTGAGGATCGCGCGCTGGTCACATCCCCGCCCGTGGTGACGGCCGGCGCGGCGCGGCAGCCATCCGCATCCCGCCAGAACGCAACGGTGCGCTCCACCGGCAGGAACGGCGCGGATTGGGCACGCGCAACGAAACTGGTCGGGCTCATGCCCCCGTCGTAGCCGACGACATTGTCCTTCCTGCCATGCATGATCAGCATCGGAACCGGCGTGGCCGCCGGCTTTTCATCGCCAAACATCGCCCCGGAAACAACGGCGGCGGCGGCGATCCGGTCTCCGTGCGCGATCGCGAAGCGATGGGTCAGCATCCCGCCGTTGGAAAAACCGGCCACGTAGATCCGCCGCGTGTCGATACCGCCCTTGCGCGTGATGTCATCGACCACGGCGTTGACGAAGGCCACGTCATCCAGCCCGCTGGTCATGGCCTCGCCACAGCAGCCACCGGCATTCCAGGTTCCCATGCCCTGCATACGGCCCACACCATCGGGCGCCGCGACGACCAGCCCCTCGGACCGCGCCTTGTCGGCCCAACGTGGCAGCATCGTACTGCCATTGCCGCCGCCGCCGTGCAGCACGATCACGAGCGGAGCGGGAGTGCCGCCCTTGTGCCCATCGAGCAACGCGTAGCTCCGTTCCCGCCCCGCGAACGTCAGCGTCTGGCGCGTGGCGCCATCGACATCCGCGGAGGCTTGCTGTCGCGCCGCGCGCAATTCGCGCAGACGTTCGCCAAAGCCGGGGCGTTGCGCAGCGGCGGCGCCGGAAAACAGCGCCATAACCACCATTCCGCCCGCGATCATCCGATAGCCCGCCATTCGCGTTCTCCTCCTCTCCACCAGTATGTAACCGAAGAGTTACACACCTATCCCGCAGAGTTCAAGGCGGAGCGCCGCCGGGCCGGCAATCAGGGCGCGAGACCTCGCCAGTAATAGACCGTGGCCCGGACCGAAGACGTGATCCAGGCGAGGAACTGCTCATCCCGGGCCGGATCGCCGTTCTCCATCCAGCGCACATAGGCGTCGAGCAGGAAGGCGGTGACGGATTCGGCCAGGATGCGCACATCGCCCGGCGTGTCGCTGCTTTCCGGCCCCAGGATCGCGGCCTGACGCTCCTCCACACGTCCGACCAGCGCCTGCGTGAGGCGGTCGAAATGAATCCCGAATTCCGGATCGTGCGAGGCATGCCGCACCAGCAGGCACATCGCGGCGGCATGCGAGCGGGCGACCGCCAGCGTCCGGTGCAATCGCTTGGTCCACCAGTCGACGTCCACGTCGTCGGCGCGCAACAGCGCATCCACGACATCGGACAGCACTTCGTGCACCAGCCGGTCCTTCGATTCGAAGTAGCGATAGAGCACGACCTTCGAGACACCCGCGCCCTGCGCCACCTGATCCATGGTCGTCTGGCGCAGGCCCCGCTCGTTCAGCACCGTCGCCGCCGCGAGCAGCAGCGTCTCCCGCCTGCGGGCACGATGCGCGTCCAGCATTTCCGAATAGCTCTGCGTCATCGCGCCACGTTCTCCCGCCGCCGGCCGGATTGCAACCGGGCATCTCCCCTTCCGTCCCGGCAGCGCAAAGCGCAAGCCTATTTACTCACCCGGAACTAGATGTTACCCGTGAGTTACAGAGGTGGCGTCAGGATGAATCGCCACCCGTTTCGAGCGAGAAGGGGATGGAGATGAAAGGTATGGAACGGCAGGCGTGTGCGTTGAGGGCGGGAAGCGCGCTGGCCATTCTGGCTGCGGCGCTGATCGGCGCACCGGCTTACGCCGAGGATGCGCCGCAGGACGGTTCCGGCGAAATCTTCGTGGTTGCCCGCAAGCGGGCCGAAACGATCGAATCCGTGCCGGTATCCGTCGGCGTCCTGTCGGACAGCGATCTCAGCCGCCTCGCGATCAAGGACGTTGCCGACTATACGCGGCAGACCCCCGGCGCGATCCTGATCGGCTCCGGCCCCGAATATCTCAACGACATCGCCTTGCGCGGCCAGGGCGGCGGACGGCTGGGCTTCTCGGAATCGAGCACCGGCATCTATCGCGACGGCATTTTCGTGGCCGGCGGCGGTTTCGGCGGTCGCAGCTATAGCCGCATCGATTTTCATGACGTCGAACGGGTCGAGGTTTACCGGGGACCGCAGGGCGCGCTTTACGGACGCAACGCGGTGGGCGGGGCGGTCAATGTCATCAGCCGCAAGCCCGTGCTCGATACCGAGGTACGCGGCAAGGTCGGGTACGATTCGGTCAACGAACTGGACACGTCGTTGACGGTGAACGTGCCGATCGGCGGGACCGCCGCGGTTCGCGTGGGCGGTTACTACGTCAACCAGACCGGCGGGTTCTACAAGGACCAGGTGAGCGGCAAGACCATCGACACGTCACGCGACTGGGGCATTCGCGGCGCGATCGGCGTGGGCATCAAGACCGACAGCACCGCGACGCTGATGGTCGAACATTCCCGCTCCGAAGCGCCCGGGTTCACGGCGCTGGGGCAGAACCAGGTGCTCGATCCCGATCCTTTCGTGCGCACCGGGCTCGACGCGGTGGACCGCGTAACGATCAACCAGACGCAGATGATCGGCGAATTCACGCATGATTTCGGAACGAGCGAACTGACGCTGCTGGCGAATTACAAGGGACGCGATGGCGCCCGATCGGGCGCGGATTTCGACCACTACCTCGGCATCCGGCTGCCCACGGCGCAGTTGTACGACGCGCAGGGAGAGGACTTCAAACGCTACGGCACCGAAGCGCGCTGGGGGTCGACCGGAAAGACGGGCTTCACCTGGCTCGGCGGCGTGGATTTCATGACCTACACGTCGAACGTCTATTCGCTGCGCACCGGCACGGTCACCGGCAGCAACGCCACCGCGATCTCGCTCAAGCGCCAGCTTCGCCGGCAGGAATCCCAGGAAACGCTGGATTCGTATTCGGCCTATGGGCAACTGGGCTTCGATCTGACGAGCCAGTTGAAACTCTCGGTCGAAGCGCGTTTCCAGATCGACCGGAAGAACTTCCGGTTCCGCCAGATCGATCTCGATCCGACGACCAACGAAACCATTCCGCTCACGACCTTCCGGCGGACATGGCACCGGTTCCTGCCCACCGCGTCGCTGACCTACACGGTCAATCCTGATCTCACGTTCTATGGCCGCGTCGCGACCGGCTACCGGCCGGGCGGTTTCAACCAGAGCCCCGCACAGGGCTTTTTCGACCGCGTTCCCTACAATCCCGAAGACATCACATCGGGCGAAATCGGGGTGAAAGGCCGCTTCCGGATCGGCAGCGCTGTCTTCCGGAGCCAGCTGGCGTTGTACTACAGCGTGACCCGCAACGTGCAGCAAACCACCACGCTGTCCGCCACCAACCCCGCCTTCACGCTCGAGAACGTCGGCACCGACGACATCTTCGGCGGCGAGTTCGAGCTGAGCGGCACCATTCCGCTGGCGGGCGGACAGCTCGTGACCAGCCTGAACGTCTCGGGCGAGCGGGGTCGCTGGCACGACGGGGCCTCGATCATCAACGCGGGCGCGCTCATCGACCTTGCCGGCAAAACCACGCCCCGCACGCGCGATTACATCATCAATCTCAACGCGATGTACGATCATCCGATCGGCGGCGGCATGGACGCGATGTTCACGGCCAGCTACCAGACCGCCGCCGGAGGGTTCGACGATGCCTCGCTGGCCCGGCCCAGCCAGAACTACTCGATGGTGGATCTTTCGGCCGGCATCAGGACGCCCCACTGGACGCTGATGGGGTATGTGAAGAACCTCACCAACGATTTCTACCGGATCGTCTCGGTGGGCGGGAATTCCTACTACAACACGCCGCGCACCTATGGCGCGACGCTTTCGTTCAACTGGTGAGCCGCGCCATGGCCGGTTTCGACAGGCGGACGACCATGAAGGGGGCGGGCGCCGTTGCGGCGCTCGCCCTCGCCCCCGGCCTCGCCGCGCGTGTCCGTCCAACGCGCAACGCCGCCGAATGGCCGGTCTATGGGGCGACCAACGCGGCGACGAAGTATTCGCCGCTCGACCAGATCGACGCCTCGAACGTCGCCACGCTGGAAGTGGCGTGGGAATGGACATCGCCGGACGCGACCATCCTCGCGGCGCACCCCGAATTGCAGCCCGGCGAATTCCAGGCAACGCCGATCATGGTCGATGGCCGCCTGTTCACCTCCACGGCGATGAGTCAGGTGGCGGCGATCGATCCCGCTTCGGGACGGACGCTGTGGGTTTACGACCCCGGCACCTGGCGGCACGGCTATCCCACCAGCAAGGGCTTCCAACACCGGGGCGTGGCCTTCTGGCGCGCGGGGAAAGATGCGCGCGTCCTCATCGCCACAGGCGACAACCGCCTGATCGCGCTCGACGCAGCCAGCGGAACCCCGGTTGCCGGGTTCGGGGAAGAAGGGGAAGTGGACCTGCTCCGCTCCTCGGGAGAGCCGGTTCCCGACGCCCCCGCCCGATTGATCGGCGCAACCTCGCCACCGGTGGTCTGCCGCGACACCGTGATCGTGGGCCAGTACATCAACGACGTGCCGAGCCGTCCGGTCATGCCCGTGGGCGTCATCCAGGGTTTCGACGCGCGCTCCGGGCGCCACAAGTGGTCGTTCCGGATGATCCCCCGCGCTGGTGAAGCGGGCGCCGAAACATGGCGCGAAGGCTCCGCCGAACGCACCGGCAACGCCAATGCCTGGGCACCGATGAGCGCGGACGACGATCTCGGCCTAGTCTATGTCCCCGGCACCTGCCCGACCAACAACTTCTTCGGCGGAGACCGGCCCGGCGACAACCTGTTCGGCAACGCGCTGGTAGCGCTCGACGTCGAAACGGGCTTGCGCCGCTGGCACTACCAGCTCGTCCACCACGACATCTGGGACTACGACATTCCCTGCGCCGGCAATCTCATCGACATCATGGTCGAAGGGAAGCGCATCCCCGCCATCGCGCAAGTCACCAAGCAGGGCTTCTGCTTCGTGTTCGATCGCCGCGACGGCAAGCCGGTCTGGCCGATCGAGGAACGGCCGGTGCCGCAATCGACCATCGCGGGCGAACGCACCGCCGCGACGCAGCCCTTCCCCACCAAGCCGCCGCCGTTCGACCGGCAGGGCATCGGCGAAGACGACCTGATCGATTTCACGCCGGCCCTGCGTGACGAGGCCAGGACCATTCTGGCGAAATACACCGCCGGGCCGCTGTTCACGCCGCTGGGTACGCAGCCGACCATCGTGCTGCCGAGCTGGGTGGGCGGAGCGAACTGGTGGGGCGCCGCGGCCGATCCGGAAACCGGGATGCTCTATGTCCCGTCGCTGACCGCGCCGGTGTCCATGGCGCTGGACGGGGACGGCAAGCGCACCGACGCGGCCGACGGCGACAGCGAGATCGCGGGCCGTGCCAGCGTCGTACGCGGACCGGGCGGCCTGCCGCTGCTCAAGCCGCCTTATGGCCGCATCACCGCGATCGATCTCAATCGGGGCGCGATCGCGTGGACCCGCGCCAATGCGCCGGGCGCGCGCGACCTGCCGATGTTCCGGCCCTACAATCCTGGCTGGATCGGCACGACCAGCCGCACCGGTCCGCTGCTGACGCGGACGCTGCTGTTCATGGGCGAAGGGCCGCACAGCCCGGCGCAGTCGCGCAAGATGCTGTGCGCCTACGACAAGGCGACAGGGGCGCTCCGGGCGGAGATCCCGCTGCCCGATCACACGCTGGGGCCGCCAATGACCTACATGGCCGACGGCCGGCAATTCATCGTATGCGGCATGGGCTTCCGCAAGGCGCCGCACAGGCTGGTCGCGCTGGCGCTGCCCCCAACCAGGAAGGAACCATGATGGCCGCCCACCTCTCCCGCCGGCAAGCCATGGCCGGTGGCGCGGCGGCGCTGGCCGCGCTCGCTGTGCCGCAGCCCGCCTTCGCCACCGGCGCGATCAAACACTACATCCTGATCGAGCTGCTGCCGGGCGCCGATCAACTGGCGCTCGACCGCTGGTACATGACCTTTCACGCACCCCAGGTGCGGCGGGCCTATCAGGCCTGGCAGCGCGATTACCTCTCGTTTCGCGCCTATCTGCCGCCGGAAGAAGCCGTGCATCGGTTCCATGTCGCGTTCGGGCGCATGACCGAAATCCACTTCGACAGCATCGACGATTTTCGCGAAAGCCGCCGGAACGGTCTCTATGGCGGCGATCTCGCCTCGTTCACCCCGCCGCCCGGGGGCTGGGCCGGCAACCGGCTGTTCCGCAGCACCACCGCGACGATCCCGGTCAATCCGGACACGCTTTACCTGTCGAAGCCCACCCCGCCCCGAGACATGCCCTACCTGCGCTGGATCGTGTTCCTGCGCTATCCGGCCAATGTTCCGACGGCAGACGCCGATGCCTGGTTCGACAAGGTCGCCGCGCCGGAAATCGTGGCGCGGCCGGGTCTGCGGCGGTTCGGCCTGTACCGCGCGGTCAGCGAACGGTCGGAATATCCCCGCGTGATGGAACTGTGGTTCGACAGCTATGCCGACTGGCGTGCGGCGTTCCTCGATCCCGCACCCCGGTTCACGCCACCGCCGTGGGGCGGCGCGTTCCCTTTCGCCGATACGCTTTCCATGTTCGTCGGGGAGAATCCCGACATCGATTTCATTCATGACGATCGGGTGGTGCCTTGAATACCTCTGCTGCCGATACTGTTTCCCGCGAGAGCGAAAGCCACCTTCTCGATGATCTGCTGCGCCGGATCGCGGCCCGGCATCCGCGCGCGCCGGCCCTTGGAGAACGCAATACGGCGATCGATTTCGCCACGCTCGACGGGCGCGTTCACCGGGTCGCCAACGGTCTCGATGCCTCCGGCAGCGCAGGCGATCGGATCGCCATCGTCGGGCGCAATTCGGCGGAACAAGTCGAGCTGTTGCTGGGCATCGCGCGCGCGGGGCAAGTGGCCCTGCCCGTCAACTGGCGTCTCGCCGCGCCGGAAATCCGGTATATCCTCGGCCATTCCCGCGCGACGCGCGTCTTCGCGGACCGGGAGTTCGCCGGCATCGTGGCGCAGGCGATGGAGGGAAGGCCGGTGCCACTGATCGTGCTGGACGACGCGGGGGCCGAGGGGTTCGCGGCCTGGCGTGACCGCCAGCGCGACACGCCGGTCGAACGGCGGGGAAGCGCCGAAGACGTGGTACTCCAGATGTACACCAGCGGCACCACCGGACTGCCCAAGGGCGTGATGCTCACCAACGCCAGCGTCATGGCCTCGATCGCCCTGTTCAGCCGCCCGCCGCTCGATCTCGACACGTCCGACGTGATCTATGCCCCCGCTCCGATGTTCCACATCACCGGGATCGGCCCGGTGCTGCGATCGGTTCAGTCAGGTGCGCGGCTGGTGCTGGCCAGCCAGTTCGTGCCGGACGAGGCGGTTCGTATCATGGCGCGCGAAGGCGTCACCTATACCACGCTCGCCCCCGCGATGATCCAGGCCTGCCTTGCCGCGCCATCGTTCCGCGACGCCGCGCCCACCGCGTTGCGCATGATCGTCTATGGTGGCTCGCCCATTGCCGAATCCGTCCTGCGCGAAGCGCGCGAGCGGATGGGGTGCGCTTTCGCGCAATGCTACGGCCTGACGGAAACCACCGGCCCGGTCACGCTGCTGACGCCGGAGGACCATGCGCCGGGCGCGCAGCGGCTGCTGTCGTGCGGGCGCGCGGCCGACGGAATCGAAATCGCGGTGATCGACACGGACGGCGCACCGCTCCCTGCCGGGGAGACGGGCGAGATCGTGGTGCGCGGAGACATCGTCATGTCGGGCTACGCCGATGACCCCGAGGCCACCGCGCAGACGATCCGCGCGGGATGGCTGAAAACGGGCGACGCCGGCTACCTGGACGAAGCAGGCTATCTCTTCATCCGTGATCGCGTGAAGGACATGATCGTCTCCGGCGGCGAAAACGTCTATCCGGTGGAAGTCGAGAACGCGCTGCTGGATCATCCGGCCATTGCGGACGCGGCGGTGATCGGCGTGCCCGATCCGCGCTGGGGCGAAGCCGTGCTGGCGATGATCGTGCCCGCCTTCGGACATGCCCTGACCACGGACGACGTTACCGCCTTCTGCCGCGACCGGATCGCCGGCTATAAATGTCCGCGGGAATTCCGTTTCATCGACATGGTGCCGCGCAACGCCGCCGGCAAGATTTTGCGTCGCGAGTTGCGCGCGCCCTTCTGGGAAGGCCGGGAACGGCAGGTAGGATGAAAGACGGCGATGACGTCCGTCAAAAATCCCCGCTCGAAGCGGCGGGCACACGGTAATCGGGAAAGGATACAGGCCATGACTTCAGACGGTGCTTCACGTTCCCTGCCGCTTACCCGCCGCGCCTTGCTGGGCACGGCGGGCGCTTTGTCGTTCGGCGCGGCGCTGCCGGCACGCCTGCTTGCGGCCGACGATCCCGATGCCGGCATTCGCGCCGCGTTCTATTATGCCTTCACGCTCTACGAGTTCGCGCGCAACGAACAGGCGCTGGCCCGGTGCGTCGGCGCGCCCGGCACGCTCAACACCATCGTCCGGCGGTCGCAGCTGTCCGACTGGCGTTCCCGCAACGTGACCGCGCCCAACAACGACACGATCTATTCGTCCTGCCTGCTCGACCTGTCGGGTGGTCCGATGGAACTGGCCGCGCCCACGGTGCGCGATCGCTATCTGTCCATCGCCTTCATGAACGCGTTTACCGACAACTTCGCCTATGTCGGCACGCGCGCGACCAACGGGAACGGCGGCCGCTTCTGGATCGCGGGACCGGAATGGCGGGGGACCGCTCCCGACGGGGTGCCGGTGTTCCGGTCGAGCACGAACGATGTCTGGATGCTCGCGCGCATTCTTGTCGACGGGCCTGGCGATCTTCCCGCCGCAGAGGCCGTGCAGCAACAGATCACCATATCCGCCCCGGCAGGTCGCCAACCGCCGCGTGGCTTTACGGTCGCGGCCCAGCCGCAAGCGACCGATGCCGCCAATTTCCTTGCCGTCGTCAACGAGCTGATCCGCCGTTCGCCGGGACGCAAGGGGGAACTCGCGCGCTCCGGGCAGTTCGCCGCCTTTGGCATCGGCACCGACAAACAACCCTCCCCTGCCCTGCTCGCCGCTTGGACGCGCTTCCTGCCGATCGGGATCAAGGACCTGCGCGAAGGCTTCCTTTTCCGTGATCTTGTCGTCAACGGATGGAGCTACCAGCCCCGCGGCGTCGGGAATTTCGGCAGCAACGACCGTCTTCGTTCGCTTGTGGCGCTGGGCGGGATCGCGGCGCTGGGCGAACAGGAAGCCATGTACTTTCATGCCAACTTCGATGCGCACGGCGCACGTCTGTCGGGCCAGAACGCCTATCGCTGGAAAGTGCCGCCCGGCGGCGTTCCGGCCAAGGCGTTCTGGTCGCTGACGATGTACGACGCGCAGCCGGACGGCCGCTACTACCTGGTGGAGAATCCGATAGGGCGCTATTCGATCGGCGATCGCACGCCCGATCTCGTGCGCGAACCGGACGGCAGCACGGTGATCTGCATCCAGCGCGAACGCCCCGAGGGTCGCCTAGCCGCGAACTGGCTGCCGGCCCCCGCTGGCCCCATGCGGCTTGCGCTGCGCGCCTATCTGCCGAAAGACGAGCTGATCGAGCGCAAATGGCGAGTGCCGCCGCTCGAACAAGTCTGATCGTCAGGCCGTCGCGCCGAGAATCAACGCCTTGCAGGCCGCGATCACCGGCGCAACGAAATCGGGCGACACGCAACGCGCATCGTCGCCTTCGACGTGATGGTAACGGTGCGCGCCGAAGATACCGGCCACGCGCCGGTGCCCCGCCGCAAGGATCGTCGAAAGTTCGCCGGCCGCACCGGCACTGGCCGGATACGCCATTTCAAGGCCGGGCAGCCCCGCGAACACCCGTTTCGCCAAGGGCAGGAGGTCGGCGCCAACCGCCAGGAATCGCTGCGGATCCGCGCTCGGCAGCGGCAGAAGCCGCCCTGCGCCCGGTTCATGCCAGTCACGCGCGGCGACGTTGGCGCCAAGATGCAGCCACAGCGCCGTGCGTTCCGGCAACGGCGCAAGCGCGTCGAGCGCATGTTCCGATCCGAGGTTTTCGTACTCGTGCCCGCTGTTGCACAGGAACAGGAGATCGTGCCGGGGGAGAGCCGCGCCAGCCCAGCGCGCCAGCGCCAGCCACGTAACGAGGCCGGGACCACGTTCGCCGGCGCAGATCGTCCAGCCTGAACGCGGTGTGGACACGACCAGCGTTCCCGCACCGCCGCGCCGCCATCGGCCGGCGATATTGAACGCCTCCCGGCGACCGGCATCCCCCTCGAGGAAAAGCGTGGCGGCCTCCCCTGCCTGCGCCAGCGCGCGGAACGGAGCAGCCGCCCTGGGCGCAAGGATGGCGGCAGGGACATCGACCATGGCCTTGTTCCCGTCCGCATTGAGCGCGATGGCCTCTCCGGTGGGGCCATTGGTCACCAGCAGGACCGCGGCGGCACCGGCTGCGGCGACCGCGCGCACCGTCTCCGCGACCGGCCGCGCCAGCGCGCTCGACCAGCGCGCGTAGGGCAGTTCAACCATGACGAGCGCACCGGACAGGCCCGATGCCGGCACCAATCCGGGCTCCACGCGCACCAGCTTTCCGGTCAGCCCGGACCCGCCCGTCGGCATGACGATAGCAAGTGGCAGCACCGCCGCCCGCGCCGCGCCGCTCACCAGTTCCGTGCGGCGCGGGGAGAAGAACGGTACGCTGAACGCCTGCCGTTCGGTCTGCGCGCCGGCCTGTTTCAATTGCTGTTCGATCCACGCGCCGCAGGCGGTATCGCCGGGGCCGCCCGACGCCTTGTTGCCGAAGCCGACGTAGCGGTCGAGGTCCGCTGCGATGGCATCCCGGGTCGGTCCGGCCGGATGTGCCTGGGCAGCAATGGGCAGGGCCGGCGTGAGCGCCATGGCCTTGATGACGGACCTGCGGGTGGAGCGTGTCATGGTGCGGGTGCAGAGCCTGATCGTTCGAGCCGGAAGTCTAGGGTCAGGACCCATTACTGGCGCGGTCGAGGCGTCCAAATGGCGAACATATCGGACCTAATGGCGCGCGGCCAAGACGGGACGTCTTGGCAAGCGCCTTTCGGTTCGAGATGGAAGCAATTTGGACGTCCCGCAGGGATTTGACCAAAATGGCCCAGCGCGACGTCGGAGTGGCTGGAAATATCGACATATTCCTGCGCCCCTCCTCCTTGCCCTGGGCCATTTTTCTTCAAACCTCGATCGCGCCAGTAATGGGTCCTGACCCTAGCCGGCTAGCGCGAAACTCAGCAGAAATCGAGCGGCAGGGCGGTCGTTTTCTTGAGCTGCTTCATCACGATGAACGTGCGGACGTTATCGATCTCCTCCCCGATCAGCAGCTTCGCGGAAAGGAACTCGCTGTAGCTTTCCAGATCGTGGGTATAGATCCGCAGCATGAAGTCCATCTCCCCCGTGGTGTAATCGCACGAGATCACTTCGGGCAGCGCTTCGATCCGCGCGCGGAACAGGCGCTCGGCCTCGCCGGTCTGCGAGCGCAGCTTCACCGCGATATAGGCGGAAATGCCCAGATTGAGCTTTGCCGGATCGAGGATCGCGGCGGTACGTTCGATAAAGCCCTGTTCGCGCAGACGATGCAACCGCCGCGAACATTGCGAGGGCGAGAGGTGAACGAGCGTGCTCAGTTCGCCCGGCCCCAGATCGCCGCGAATCTGGATGTGCTGCAGGATCTTGCGATCGAACCTGTCCAGCCGTTCCTGCGCCATCCTATACTCCTGCCTGCCGCCTCCCGCGCCCGGAGCGCGGCTCTCTCCCGGATCACCAACGGCTTGTCAGCCAGGCCAGACCTCGCGGAACAATCGATCGAAATTGCCACCGATGACCTTTTCGACCACCCGATCCGGATAGCCGGCCGCGTTGAGATCGGCGGCGATCATCTCCAGCCGGCGCGGGGCGTTGAGATCGGGCACGGTCACCGGGCTGTCCGCCTCGCCCGGCGCACCGATACCGGCCTTCTGCCGCGCCTCGGCCGTCTGGCGCACGATGTCCATGTAGGCCGGCGAAATGTCCACGGGGGTGATGCTCTGGTCGCTGCCGATCCCGACATGATCCTCGCCGCAGGTATCCAGCGCGTGGCGCAAATGCCGGCGAAACAGCGCGCGCGAGGCCGCCACCGGATCGCGGCCGAGGAACGGCATCAGGTAGAGGCCCACCACGCCACCCCGGTCGGCAACCGCGCGGAACGCCGTGTCGGGCAGATTGCGCTGGCTGTCGAACACCGCTCGAGCGCCGGTGTGTGAGATCGTGATCGGTCGCGTGGAGGCTTGCGCCGCCTGAATCGCAGTGGAGGGATTGGCGTGCCCCACATCGACAAGCACGCCCAGACTGTTCATGCGCGCCACCGCCTCGCGCCCCAGATCGGTCAGTCCCTCGCTTTCCGGAAGCGAACTGCCCGCGCCCAGCGCGTTGCGGTCGTTGTAGGTCAGCTGCATGATCTTCACCGACATGGCCGCAAAGGCATCGATCAGGCCAAGATCGGTGCCGATCATGCCCATGCCCTGAAACCCGAAGATCACGCCCAGCTTCCCCTCGCGCTTGGCCCGCGCGATATCGGCATGGTGGCGCACCAGCGTCAGGTAATCCGCGTGGCGCGCGATCTGGTCCAGCCAGAAGCCGATCTCCTTGACCGTCTCCGCCAGGCTGCCCGGCTTGCCCACGGTCAGGTTGATCGCGGTCATGCCGGAAGCGCGGACGTTCTCCAGTTGCGCGGGCGTGAGCGGCCCGGGCTTGGGATAGGGCACGTTCCAGGTATTCGGCGAGGCCAGCGCGTCGATGACGATGGCGCGGCGGTAAAGCGCGCCGATCGCGGGTGGAACGCCGTTCGCCGCAGGCGCGGCGCTCGCCGTTCCGCCAGTGCCCGCGGCCAGCGTCGCCAGCATGCCCAGCGAAAAGGCGCGACGATCCACCCCCGGCATTCCCTTACTGCCCTTCCGGCACCGGCGGCGGCGCGGGCGGCGCCTCGTCGGTCAATCCCAGCTGCTTCCAGTTGATCAGCGCGTTGTACAGCATCCGGAATTCGCCCAGGTTCTGCCAGCGCCAGATCGGATTGGTGGCGAACATCAGCACGCGGCCCGAACCATCGGGCACGTTGATGATCGCCGGACGGTCCTTCACCTGGTCCGATCCGCGCATGAACCCGCTCTGCACGCCGTCCTTGCCGCCGGGAAATTCCATCAGGATCTGTCCCTTGAGCCTGTCCGGCACGGTGAACAGCGTGCTGGTCGCCCAGCGGACCGGCATCTTCTGGTCCTTGATGTCGGCATCGTAGCCATAGAAGATCGGGCTGGCGGGCTTGGTCACCTTGGCCGTCACCACGGGGCCGGGCGCGTAGAAATTGCCGCCGGCCTTGGTTTCGGACAAATCGTCCACCAGCCCGAAATCGATCGGCACTGCGCTGGCATCGCCGGTTGTGATCAGCGTTCCGCCCTGCTCGACGAACTTCTGCAGTTCGGCCAGGCCTTCCAGCCCCATGCCGCCGCGCACGTCTTCCGACGATCCGTAATCGCCCGAGAAGCGATAGCGGTCGGTCTTGGTGTAGGGCAGCGGCTTGCCCTTCATCGGAATGTCGAAAACGATGTCCTTCACCGACCGGCCCTGCATCGGCAGAATGATGACGTCGTAACTGGCGCGCAGGTTGCCCTTGCGGACCTGCTCCTTGTAGATCAGGTCATAGGACACGGCGTGCCGATCCATCGCATAGCGCAGCCAGCCGACCTTCTCGCTCGACCCCCAGGTGCTGAACACCGCCGTGCGCGGCAGGACGGTGTCATGCGCGGGGGCGTTCGGCTGCCCCGAAAGCCCGATGGCCTCCAGCCCCAGTTCCTCGACCGCCGGCTTGAGCGCCGCATAGGCGCCGCCATCGACCAGGAAGGAGCCCGCCGGAATGGTCTTGCCGCCGGACTGGAACGCCTTTTCGACGACCTTCACCGGCGTGTCCTTCAGCCGGTAGCGCAGCGTGGCCATGTTGACCGAGCCTTGATCGAGCACGGCGTAGGTCCGCGCGCCGCCGCCGCTGATCCGCCCGGTAACGGTGAACTGCGCCAGCGGTGTGACCGGCACGGAGAGCGCGGCCTTGTCCGCCACCTCCACGATCCGGGTGTGCGTCATCAGCCCCATGGTCCAGGCCGCGTCGTCGTAGGTCGTCAGGTTCTCGTCCGGATAATCGTTCTGCAGCTTCAGCAGCATCTTGGCGAGCCGGCCGTAGGGCTGGTTGAGCTTGATGATGAGCGAACCGGCCGGGAACGTGCCTTCCTTGACCGTCACAGCCTGGTTGGCGCGCCCGATCTCTATCCCCTGCAACTGGAGAATGTCCGTCACGAACTTGATGCGCGAAGGGTCGGCTTGATCGGCGGGAATGACATAGGCGTAGGGCGCCTTGTCCGCTCCTGCCTGGATCGCGTTGCTGCTTTTCTTGTAGAAGTTCTCGAGGATGACCTGCGGGAACCGCGCGGCCAGGTCGAGCGCGGTCAGGATGCCGGTTTCCATGTAGTTGGTGTTGTTGCGCATCGACCACATCACCTCCTTGTAGGGAGGCAGCGGCCGGAACCAGTCGCGCTTAGTCCAGTCCCCGCCGCGCACGCCCGTCTGCACTTCGGGGGCGACGTGGCGATACATCGTGGTCGCGCCGGCGTTGCCGAAGGTTTCGTACATGCGCAGCATGCCGTTGTGGTTCGACGACATGAAGGCGAGGTAGCCCGGCGTCCAGGCATCGACAAAGCCGTGCGTCCACACGCCGGGCATGCCGTACTTGGTCATCTGCGCCATTTCGAAATTCGAGAACCACGGC
Source organism: Novosphingobium sp. SCN 66-18 (assembly GCA_001725355.1). Taxonomy (GTDB): domain Bacteria; phylum Pseudomonadota; class Alphaproteobacteria; order Sphingomonadales; family Sphingomonadaceae; genus Novosphingobium. The sequence continues at coordinate 334,870 of MEGD01000001.1, read as the reverse complement.
AGTTCGCCGAACAGGATCGGATCGAGATCGGGGTTCTGCGGCGCCTGCCCGGAATACGTGTACATGAACGGCACCGATTCATGCAGTTCGTGCATGATCGGCGGATGCCAATCGAGGTAGTACTTCATCAGGTGACGCGCGCTGACGTCCGAGAAATTGATGTCGCGGTTGTTGTCGTGATAGATGTACTTGCCCCAATAGGGCGGACCACCGGGCTTGTTGCGATCGTCCTTCTCGTCGATCAGGTTGCGATAGTACCAGTCGACGTAGCGATCGCGCCCGTCCGCTTCCAGCACGGGCGTGATCGCGACGACCAGATTGTCACGAATGCCCTTCATCATCGCGCTGTCTTCGGTGAGCAGACGATAGGCCAGTTCCATCAGCATTTCCGGCGGCCCCGTCTCCGCGCTGTGGAGGCCGCCGGAGATGTGATAGACGGGCTTGGTCGCGGCGATGACCGCCGGCGCGTCGGCGGCCGGCAGCTTGCGCGGATCGGCCAGCAGCGCCAGGTTCTTCTTGTAGGTATCGAGGCTGGCGATGTTGTCGGGGGCAGAGATCATGACCACGATGTTCTCGCGGCCTTCCTCGGTCTTGCCGATCTCGATGATCTTCACGCGGTCCGGCGCGGCTTCCGCCAGCTTGCGATAATAGGCGATGATCTGCTCGTAGTAGTGCAGCGTATCGGGCGCGCCGATATTCTTGCCGAGCACCTGCTTGGGCGAAGGGATCGTCTGCGAGACCGGCAGGTGATCGACCAGCGGGCTCATGAACTCGGGTTTGGTGGTCCACCGTTTCACGTCGGCGGCGTAGTCCGGGTCCATCTGCTGCGCCATGGCGGTACCGCTCAGCAGCATGGCCATGGCCATGCCGGCAACAATCGTTCTGTTCTTCACACGTGCTCCCCGAAAATGACGATTGCCCGACGCGCCGGCCAGGCATGCTGAAACGCCTCACGCCGCAGGCGCGAGGAAGAGAGGCTGGACAGTCCCTTTGAAAGGCGGCCAACCTTATCGGCGACCGGAATCGACACAACGCCTTTTCTTGCGCCGTGCGCGCGGATTGGCGAAGGATCATGCACGAGCGAAGCATTGTGCAGGCCGAAAATTCCACATTCGATGCGTTCCTCCGCCATCTTCCCCAATTCCGCAACCGGCGTGCGGCGCGATCGCGCTTCATGCAATCCGCGTGCATTCTGCGAATCCGGCCCCTTGCATTCTTATTGACGGCAACCCCCTCCTGTTTCACGCTCCCGGCCATAAGAACCTTTGGGGGCCGCGGCAGCGTGCATTTGCACCGTCGCGGAAAAATTGCGGGGAAACAAGGGAGTAGAATCTCCTCCTCTCATATGGGACTCCTGAAATTGGGCAGACAAGCCTGTCGATCGCATCCGTTGCATCGGCATGGTGATTTGTCATACGGCGGCGCCTTCGCGCGTCACCGCGTGATGAGGGAACAAACAAAAGGGAGGTCAAGTGACAAAGAACATGAACCGGGGTTGCACCTCAATCCGCCTCAAGGCCATGCTGCTGGCGGCGGGAAGCGCGACGCTGCTCGCCACACCGGCTCTGGCGCAGGAAACGCCCCAGGACCGCGGCGGCGATGAAATCGTGGTGACCGCGCTGAAGCGCGAAACCAACCTGCAGGACACGCCGATCGCGATTTCCGCCATCAGCGGCGCAGCGCTTGCCAATTCGGGCGTGCAGAGCATCGCCGATCTGGGCGCGACCACGCCGGGCCTCAACTTCGTCGATGGCGGGCCGTCGCAACGCCGCGTGGTCATCCGCGGCATCCAGGGTCCGGGCGAGCCGATGATCGGCACCTATTACGACGAAACGCCGGTGACCGGATCGATCGGCGCCAGCAACGACGCCGGCGGATCGACGCCCGAACTGCGCCTGTTCGACGTGCAGCGCGTGGAAGTGCTGCGCGGTCCGCAGGGCACGCTCTATGGCTCGGGTTCGATGGGCGGCACGCTGCGCGTGATCTACAACAAGCCGAACCTGGACGCGGTGCAGGCCGGCGTGGACATCAGCGGTTCCAACACGCACCACGGCGGCTGGAACATGGAAGGCAGCGCAATGATCAACGCGCCGATCGTGACCGACAAGGTCGGCCTGCGCGTCGTCGGCTTCTATCGCAACCAGGATGGTTTCATCGACAACACCACGCTGGGCATCAAGAACATCAACAAGCAGGAAAGCTTCGGCGGCCGCGCGCTGCTGCGCCTGAAGCCGACCGAGCGCTGGACGATCGATCTTGCGGCCTACATCAACCGCAGCCGGACCGACACGCCGAGCTGGACGCTGGGCGCCGGCAAGTACATCTCCGATGCCTATACCCGCCAGCCGGTGCGCGACAACGTGGAGCTGTACAGCATCACGTCGAACTATGACCTCGATTTCGCGACGCTGACCGCGACCGGATCGTACATGCACCGCAAGCTGTCGTCGGTCTCCGACGTTTCGCGCTACATCCGCGGGCAGCGCACGCCCGCCCGCTGTTCAGCGCTGGTTGCCGGCGGGGCGGCCTGTTCGCCGACCCAGCTCACGAACTTCTACGCGCTGGTCGATGGCCAGTCGACGTCGGCGCTGTTCCCGCAGCAGGACATGGACACCTGGACCGGCGAAATCCGCCTCAGCTCGAACGGCAAGGGACCGATCAACTGGACCCTGGGCGGCTTCTATTCGAACCGCCACACCAACGTGGCCAATCCGCAGGTCAATGCCGATCCGCTGAACGGCCAGGTGATCTATCCGCTCCAGATCGCCACGGTGCGCTTCATCGATGACAGGCTGGAACAGATCGCGGGCTTCGGCGAAGTGTCGTGGGATATCACCGATCGCCTCAACCTGACCGGTGGCGCGCGCTATTTCCACTACAACAAGAACATCGTGGGCCAGACGACCGTTCCCTCGATCCTGGTCGGCGCGCGCCTCACGCCGCCCACCGCCGTCACGTCGGGCGAAAGCGGCTGGGTGGTCAAGGCCAACGCATCGTACAAGATCACGCAGGACGTGATGCTCTATGCCGAAGCGGCGCAGGGCTTCCGCCCGGGCGGCGCCAACCAGGTGCTGGGCCTCGACGCCGCGCTGACCGCGTACAATTCGGACAGCCTGTGGAACTACGAAGTGGGCCTCAAGACGGCGTGGTTCGACCGCAAGGTGACGCTCAACGTCGATGCGTTCCAGATCGACTGGAGCGACATGCAGATCACGCTGCGCACGCCCAACGGCGCCTTCTCCTACATCGGCAACGCCGGCAAGGCGAAGGTCAAGGGGATCGAGGCGGAAACCGGCATCCACCCGCTGCCAGGCCTGTCGATTCTGGGCAACTTCTCCTACATCGACGCCAAGCTGACCGAGAACCAGAACACCGGCGTGACCGCCACGTCGGGCCTGAAGGGCGATCGCATACCCTACGTGCCCAAGATCATGGGTGGCGGTTCGGCGCAGTACAGCTGGCCGCTCACCGAGTCTCTCTCGGGCTTCCTGCGGGCGGACTTCAACTATGTCGGCAGCTCGTGGTCGGATTTCCGTCCGAACTACGTCTATGCCCGCAAGGTTGACGATTACGCGCTGGTCAACGCCCGCATCGGCATCGAGGAGCCCGACAACAAGTGGGGCGTGTACCTCTTCGTCACCAACCTGTTCGACGCGACCGCGATCACGCGTTCCACGTCGAGCGCCATCGCCGTCGGCCGCACGCTGGTAACCAGCGCCACGCCGCGCACGGTCGGCGTCAATTTCCGTACCAACTTCTGATCCCATCGGGGCGGCCTTCAGCCGGGAGAAGGCCGCCCCGATTCCATTCCCATTTCAAGAGAGCGCCCATGTTCACCATCACCAGGAACCGTCTGGCCGCCACGGCCGCAACCACCGTTTTCGCCCTGTTCACCACCCCGGCCCTGGCGAAGGATCTGGTGGTTCACGCCGGGCATCTGATCGACGGGGTCGGCGCGAAGCCGCGCGACAACGTCTCGATCCTGATTCACGATGATCGCATCACCGGCGTCCAGGACGGGTTCGTCACGCCCGCCGGCGCGGAAGTCATCGATCTTTCGACGGCCACGGTTCTGCCGGGCCTGATCGACATGCACGATCACATCACCTCGGCCTATACCGGCAAGAACCCGATCGCCGAGCGCGTGACGCATTCGGACATCGATACCGCCTTCGATTCCGTGGGCTTCGCGCGCAAGACGCTGGAAGCCGGCTTCACCTCCGTGCGCGATGTCGGCGGGGAAACCGGCGTTGTCGTCGCGCTGAAGCGCGCCATCGCCGGCGGCAAGATCGCGGGGCCGCGGCTGTGGGTTTCGGGCTATCCGCTCGGCCCCACCGGCGGCCATGGCGATCCGCAGAACGGCATGAGCACGGAACTCGATTTCCATAGCGAAGGCCGCGTCATCGATGGCCCGGACGAAGCCGCCAAGGTCGTCCGGCGGATGCACCGCGATGGCGTGGACCTGATCAAGATCATGCCCAGCGGCGGCGTGCTGAGCATTGGCGACGATCCGAACAACACACTGATGACCGACGCGGAGATCAGCGCGGTCGTCAACACCGCGCACAGCCTTGGCATGCGCGTGGCCGCGCACGCCCATGGACGCGACGCCATCATCCGCGCTTCGGCGCTGGGCGTGGATTCGATCGAGCACGGCTCGTTCGGCGATGCCGAAGCCTACAAGGTGATGAAGGCGCACGGCACTTATCTGGTACCCACGCTGCTCGTCGCCGACACGGTGGTCAAGGTCGCCAAGGCCCACCCGGAATCGCTGAACCCGTCGTCGGCAAAGAAGGCGCTGGAAGTCGGCCCGATCACGATCGCCAACCTCGGCAACGCCTACAAGGCCGGCGTGAAGATCGCCTTCGGCACCGATCAGGGCATGGCGCCCCATGGCACCAACGCGCAGGAATTCGCGCTGATGGTCCGCGCCGGCATGACGCCGATGGACGCGATCCGCGCGGCGACCGTCAACGCCGCCGATCTGCTCAACGCCAGCGCGGATGTCGGATCGGTCCAGGCCAATCGTTACGCCGACCTGATCGCCGTGGCGGGCGATCCGCTGGCGGACGTCACCCAGCTTGAACGCGTGCGCTTCGTGATGAAGGGTGGCGCGGTCGTGAAGGGTTGGACGGACGCCACGGCAAAGTAAGTATGTTCGGATCGGACCGGGGGCTATCGGCTTCCCGGTCCGGTGGTTACCCTTGCGCGCGGCGCATGCGCCTCACCGCCGCGTCGAACACCATGCGCGCCGCACCATTCGCACCGCCGGTGATGCGGCGCGCATCGGCCGCGCACTTGTCGCGAATGATCCCCGTCAGCGAAATCTGCTCGCCCTGCATCGATTGCGCGAGCAACTGGATCTGCGCGGCCCGCTCCACCGTCCACATCAGCATGAACGTCGACGCGATATCCGGCCCGCAGACCGCGACACCGTGGTTGCGCAGCGCCAGCACATCGTGCTCGCCCAGCGATTCCAGCATCCGCCCCTTCTCTTCCGGATAGAGCGTGATGCCCTCGAAATCGTGGTAGCCGATGCGGCCGGTCAGTTGCGCGCCGTAGAAGTTGTCGTGGCTGAACCCCTGCGCCTTGTTGACCACGGCGGAAACCGCCAGCGTATGCGCGTGGGCCACGCAATTCACGTCCGGCCGGTGGGCGTGGATCACGCCGTGCAGCGCGAAACCCGCCGGATTGGCCTTGTAGCCGTTGTCTTCCAGCAGGTTGCCGTCGGTATCGACCTTGACGAGACTTTCCGGCGTGATCTCTTCGTAGGCGAGGCCGAAGGGATTGACGAGATAGCCGTGAATCGCGCCCGGTACGCGCAGCGAGATATGGTTGAAGATGATCTCGTCCCAGCCGAACCAGGCGACGAGATGATAGAAATCGGTGAGTTCGCGGCGCAGCGCCGCCTCGTCCGTCAGAACGGCCTTGGTCATGCTTGCTTCTCCGGAAAGCGGGTGCCGGCACGGAAACGCGCCATGTCGACGATCGCCCGGCTGACGGGCAGGTCCATGCCGATCTCGTCCGCCATCTCGAACACGGCATCGGCGATCGACGACAGCTCCAGCGGCCGGCCTTTCAGGTAATCCTCCAGCATCGACGTCCGGAACGCCCCGGCCAGCCGTCCACGCCCCAGCATCTCGTCGCGCGTCATCGGCGGGCAGGCGTTGTAGCGCGCGGCGACGCGCCAGGTTTCGTCGAGGATGTTCGACACGATCGGGACCAGCCGCGCATCGGAGCACAGATCGCCGAGTCCCGCCTCCGCCACCACCGACAGCGGGTTCGTCGCCAGGTTGAGCGCGGCCTTGGCCCAGACCGCATCGACGATGCGGTCGCTGACCGTCACGTCGATGCCGCACGCCGCCAGCACCCGCGCGAGGGCCGCAACCTTGTCCCGGCTGTCGCTGCCGATCGCGCCGATCACCAGGCTTTGTCGCTGGGTGACGGTGACGTGGGCGGGCGCCTGCATCATCGCCGTCGTATAGACCACGCTGCCCACGATCTGCGCCGGCGCGAACCGCCGCGTCAGCGTGCCGTCGGGATCGACCGCGCGCAGCGGCTCTGCCCTATCCGCCCGCCCGAGCCGGAACCACCACGGAATTCCGTTGACCAGCGGCACGACCAGCGTGTCCCTGCCGATCGCGGCGGGCAACGTTGCGGCCACGCCGGGCAAGGCCGCCGCCTTCACCGCCAGCACCAGAACATCGGCCGGGGTATCGGGAACCCGATCGCTGACCGCCGGATGACCGGTAATCGTCTCGCCCGCCTCCTCGCAGGTCACGCCATCCCGTTCGATCAGCGCGGCCCTTGCCGCATCGCGCACGACCAGCGTCACGTCCTGCCCGCCATGGGCGAGCCGTGCCGCGATCGCGCTGCCGATCGCCCCCGCGCCGACCACCACGAACGTCATGCCAGCACCGCGCGCAGGGCAGCCACGAATGCTCCCACCTGCTCTTCGCGCAGACCTGCGATGTTGATGCGCCCGGACGGCACGACATAAACGCCGTGATCGTCGCGCAACCGCGCGATATCAGCGGGGGCAAGCGCCAACGACGAGAAAAAGCCATGCTGCGCCGCCAGCCGGCCCAGATCGATGGGGCCGATCCGTCCTTCCCGCGCAAGCAAGGCGCGCAATCCCTGCACGCGTCCGCGCATGGCATCCAGTTCGGCGCGCCAGATCGCGGTCAGTTCGTCCGAATGCAGGATCGTGCGCACCACTGCCGCGCCGTGGTCCGGCGGCATCGAATAGGTGGCGCGGGCCAGCGCGGTAAGGTTGGACGCCGCCAGCTCGACTCCCTGCCGCCGGCCAACCACGAAAAGCGCGCCCACGCGTTCGCGATAGAGCGCGAAATTCTTGGAGCAGGAATAGGCAACGAGCGCGTTTGGCACCTCCTCCAGCAGGATGCGCAATCCCGCCCGGTCTGCCTCGAGGCCCTGCCCCAGCCCATGGTAAGCGGAGTCCACCAGTGGCAGGAGATTGCGGCGCGCCAGTGCCCTGCCGATCGACCGCCATTGCGCTGCGCTGGCGTCCACCCCGGTCGGGTTGTGGCAGCAGCCGTGCAGCACGAAGACATCGCCTTCCCGCGCCGCTTCTAATGCTTCCCCGAACGCGGCTTCATCGATCTGTTGCGAGAGCGGATCAAGGTAGCTGAAGGTGCGGACAGCCAGACCGGCGGCGGCGAACAGGGCGCCATGGTTGGTCCAGCTTGGCGCGCCGAACCACACGGTGCGGTCCGGCTTCTCCCGCGCGAGCAGATCGGCGGCGAGCCGCAGCGCGCCGGTTCCGCCGACGGTCTGGATCGCGGTGACGGCATGGTCCGCCCGCGCATCGCCCAGCGCCAGCGGCTCCACTCCCTCCAGAAACGCGCGATCGCCTTCGACGCCAAGGTAACTCTTGGTCGGTTGGTCGAGCAGCAGCCGGCGTTCGGCTTCCTTGACCGCCCGCATGACCGGGGTCTGCCCGCATTCGTCCCGATAGACGCCGATCCCCAGATCGAGCTTCCGGTCCCGGACGTCGGCGGAAAAGGCGGCGCCCATGGCCAGAATCGGATCGTCGGCCTGTCGCGCCAGGGTCATGAAGTGCATGTTCGGGTCCCGTGATGAACGGGCTTCACCCTAGCGGGGGGGCGCGGCAATCGGCTTGCGTAATGGGGGTCGGATGCGCGCCGGATGCAACCGGGTTGCACCTTCACGCCATTTGGAGAAGGCGGCTTGCGTCAGACCTCTGCGCCGCACTCGAAGCACCCTGCCGTGTACGATGATCCCGCAAGCGCCCTTGCGGCCTCGGCCATGAAGTCAGATATCTTTGAGATCGCTCACGAATTCGTAGCGGTCACCGCGATAGACCGATCGCGTGAATTCCACGATGCGGCCACTGGGCACCCAGGTCTTGCGTTCGATCCGCAGAACTTCCGAATTCTGCCGCACGCACAGAATGCCTGCTTCCGTCGGCGTCGCCAGCGATGCGCGCACGCGTTGCGTGCCCGCCGTCGGCCGGAAGCCATAACGGTCGAGCGCCTGATAGAGGGAATCGCCGAGCGCTTCGAGATCGGGAATGAACTCCGCCGGGACCACGGCATGTTCGATCGCCAGCGGTTCTCCTCCCGCCAGACGGACGCGCCCCAGCCGGGCGACGCGGGCGTTCGCGGCGATTTCGAGAGCGGCAGCCTCTTCCTCGGTCGGCTGGGCATAGCCCTTGTTGATCCAGACAACGCCGGGATTTTCGCCGCGCGAGCGGGTTTCGTCACTGAAACTGCTAAGCTTGCCGCCGGGCGTTTCGATGCGGCGGGCGACGAACGTGCCGGAGCCCTGCTTGCGGACCAGCACGCCTTCGTCGATCAACTGTTCGATCCCCTTGCGCACGGTGACGCGCGAGAGACCGGCCATTTCGCTGAGATCGCGCTCCGATGGAAGCGCGCTGCCCGGATCGATGGCCCCGCTGCTGATGTGTTCGCGCAGGCTGCGCGCCAGTTGCAGGTAGAGCGGTGTTCCCTCCCCGCTGCGTGTCCAGGCAATGTCTTGCATCGTTTGCTCAATCTCGCCTTTCCAGCGCCCCCATGACCTTGCGCAGGTCACCCCCGTTGGCGTCGAGAAGGGCCTGCCCTTCCCGTACCGGAACGCCCAGCGCCACGATCACGCCAAGCCGGATCTCGTTCCCGGCGGTCTCAAGCGCCTGCGCGGCGGTTTCGGCGTCCACCCCGGCGATATCCTGAACCATGCCGCGCCCCCGTTGCAAGAGCTTCGCGTTGGATATGCGCATCGCCACCATGCGCCCTTCATAGACCAGTCCGCGCCGGATCATGATCGCGGTGGAAAGAAGGTTGAGCACCGCCTTCTGCGCCGTACCGGCCTTCATCCGGGTGGACCCGGCGACGACCTCGCTGCCGGTCACCACCACGATCGCATGTTCGGCCTTTTCGGCAAGAACCGAGCCGGCATTGTTGGCCACGCCGATGGTCAGCGCGCCCAGCCGACGGGCCTGCTCGATCGCCGCGACGGTGTAGGGCGTGCGCCCGCTGGCGGCGACGCCGATCACGACGTCCGCCGGCCCGATCCCCGCCTCGGCAATTTCGGCGCAGCCTGCCTTCGCATCGTCTTCCGCGCCTTCATAGGCTTCGGTCAGCGCGCCGAGACCCCCGGCCATCAGGAACACCATCCGCTCCATCGGCCAGCCGAAGGTGGGGTGCAGTTCCGTGCCATCCTGCACGGCAAGCCGCCCCGACGTTCCCGCGCCGACGAACACCAGCCGCCCCGTCGCGCCGAGGCGCTCAGCCGCCGCTTCCGCCGCGCGAGCGATGGCGCGGGTCTGCGTCTGGATGGCCGCGATCGCCGCCATCTGGCCTTCGAGCATGGCCTCCACCGCCAGGTCCGTCGGCCAGAGATCGAGATCACGGTAGCGCGGATCGAGAGCTTCGGTATTCATGACATCCTTTTCCGCAAGGCGGGGATCAATCTGTTTCGGAAACCGCTGGCCCGCCCGGCCCCGGCACCACGGCACAGACCACGAAGGCCACCAGCGTGCCAATGCAGAGCTGGAAGGGAAACGACAGGCCGAGCAGCGCGGCCGGCAGCCCGATCGCGCGCGCGATCGCGGGTTGCAGCAGCAGCACGGTGAAGAAGCCCACCAGCAGCGATGCGATGACCGATCCGGTCGTTCCCCGCCGCGTGAACAGCGCGGTGAAATAGACGCCGAGCAGGCCCGCGTAAGTGAACACCATGACCTGCAGCGCGAATTCCAGCAGGCCCATGTCCGAATAGCGCTGCCAGTAGAACGAGACGATCGCCATCACGAACATCGCGAAGCCGATCACGCCCATGCCGGCGCGGCCCGCCTGCACGTAATGGTGTTCGGCCACGGCGCCGCGCCTTGCGCGCCAGGGTCGGTAGAAGTCCTGCACCAGCACCGAGGACATCGCGTTGAGCGCGGAATTGGTCGTGGCGACGGCCGCCGCGCAGATGCCCACGGTCACCAGACCGCGCAGTCCGCCGGGAAGCTGGGTCAGGATATAGTGCATGAAAATGCTGATCTTCTCGCCGCCGAACTCGTTGCCGGCAACCGCCGTGGCCCCGCCCATCAGGTCTGGCCGGTCATAGAAGACGTAAAGCAACAGCCCGATGACAATGAACATGCCGACTACCGGAACCGTCGCCAGGACCGAAAGGTAAAGGCTGCGCGCGCCGGTCTTCGCATCCCGGCAGGCGAGCAGGCGCTGGGTGGTATCCTGATCCAGGCCCGAATTGGCGATATAGAGCAGCGTCAGACCCGTCAGGATCGCCAGCATCGAGAACGGGCGCGACGGATCGATCGAGAAATCGAAAAGCCGCAGCTTGTCCACGCCTTCGGGCGTATGCGACAGCCCGTGGATGATGTCCGCCGTCGATGCCGGGATCGACAGGCGCAGGAACACCAGCACCGCGATGGCGGACCCCAGATAGACGACGAACTGGATCAGGTCGTTCCACAGCACCGACTTGAGCCCGCCGACGAAGGTGAACAGCACGCTCGCCACCACCAGCAGCGCGGCCGCGATCATGATGCCCTGCGCCTCGACCGTGCCGGTAATCACCATGGCGAGGGCGATGGCGGCAAGATAGACGCGCGCGCCGCCGGCGAAGACGCGGCCGACCAGGAACATGCCGCCGGCCCAGCGCGTCGCCTTCTCGCTGAAACGCAGGGTCAGGAGTTCATAGGCGGTCGTCGCCTTGATCCGGTAAAAGCGCGGGATCAGCACATGCGCGACGAAAATGGCTCCCAGCAAACCGCCGATATTGCCGCTGAGATAGGTGAGATCGCCGTGATAGCCATAGTCCGGCCCACCCAGGAAGGTCGCGGCGGACTGTGTGGCGGACAGCACCGAAATCGCCGCGAGCCAGGCCGGCACGTTGCCGCCCGCCAGGAAATAATCGTGCGCCGACGCGGTCTTGCGGGGCGTGAAGATCCATCCTCCCCCGACGAGCAGCAGGAGGTAGCCGGCGATCACCAGCCAGTCTGCCATCGAGAAAGGCAGCGTCATTGCGGAATTCTCCCGTCCTTTGCCCGGCATGCCATGGCCGGGGCCTTGGAAAAAGCCGGCGTCCGGTCAGCAGGGACCGACCGGACGCCGCGAAGGGTGGCAGGGTCTCAGAGATGCGCGGTCAGCGAAAGGCCGATCGTGCGCCCCATGATGTCGTAGGTATCGGGGAAGGTGTTGAACACGCCGCCGGTCGAAACACGCGGCGGGTCCTTGTCGAACAGGTTGTAGATACCGGCCGTCAGCGTGATCGCCTTGGTGAATTCATACGATGCCGACAGGTCGAAGGTATCCTGCGCCGCCAGCGTTTCCGTCGACCCGGCGGTGCTCGACCGCACCTTGCCGATGCGCTGCCAGTCGAACTGGATAACGCCCTTGTCGAACATCCAACCAAGGCCAACCGTGTGGCGATAATCGGGCTGGACCAGCGTGGTGCCATCGCTCGAACAGGTCGCGCCGAAGGTGCCCTTGCACTGCACCGCCGCCACCGTGGCGTTGGCCTGGATCAGATAGGACGTGACGATGTTGCCCTGATAGCTGAGGCGCATGCCCTTGCCGGGCAGCCAGTCGGGGCGGACGGTGTAGTTCGCCGCGATGTCGAACCCGCGCTGCAACAGGCGACCGAGGTTCTGGTTGTTGACGTAGGCGTCCTTGAAATAGCCGGTCGTCGGATCGCGGGTCACCAGCCCGCAGAGCGGGTTGCTCGCCGAGGGATTGGTGATGTAGCAGCTGGTGATCGCCGCGATCGGCTGGATCACGCCGACGGCGCCGCGCAGGTCCAGCTCGTACCAGTCAACCGTGACGTTGAGCCCCGGCACGAAAGTGGGCGTCAGCACCGCGCCCAGCGTCTTGGTATAGCCGGTCTCCGGCTTGATGTTGGGATTGCCGCCGTAATAGTAGTTGCCGGTCAGGTAGCTGGCGGACATGGAATCCGCCGAACCCACCGCCGGGGCGCCGAAGCGCGCGCACTGCGCAGCGTTGCCGGTGCCGAGCACGCAGGGATCGCCGCCATAGCGGGGCTTGAGGCGATCGACCGTGACCAGGTTGTTGAACGGCAGCGACGAGGTGCTGGCGGCGAACTCGCCGAAGTTCGGCGCGCGCAGAACCCGCTGGTAGGTGCCGCGCAGACGCAGGTTGGCATCGACTTCCCAGTTGGCTTCCGCCTTCCAGGTGCCATGGTTGCCGAACAGGTTATAGTGCGAATAGCGATAGGCGCCACCGACGTTCAGCTTGCGGATCAGCGGCAGGTCATGCAGCAGCGGCACGAGCACTTCGCCATAAAGCTCCGCCACATCGAACGAACCCTTGTAGGCCGCCTGCACGCCCTGGCGATAGGTATTGCCGCTGAGCAGCGCGCTGTCCTGCGCGATGGTCGCGTTTTCCTTGCGGTATTCCGCGCCGATCGCGAAGCCGATCGGGCCGGCGGGCAGCGAGAACAGTTCCTCCAGCGTGCCGCTCAGCGTGGCGGCGGTGACGAACTGGTCGCGCTTGCGGTTGAAGCCGTTGATCGAGCTGCCCAGCGCGCCAGCCAGGGCGCTCTGGTTCGGCCCGAAGATATTCACGGTGTTCGCGATCGCGCCGAAGTTGTTCACGCCCGCCGCGTTGGCGACGAGGCCATCGCCGGTAATCAGCGAGTTCTCCGTCGAGCGGCTGTACTGCGCATAGATGTTCCACTTGGTCGAGGCCGTCAGCGGGCCACGCAGACCGGTCTGGAACTGCAGCGTGTCGCGTTCCGTATGGTACGTGATGAGGCCGAGTTCGGCCAGCGAGCGCGAGACGTTGACTTGCGCCGCGCCGTTCACGAACGTCAGCTGGTTGCGGATCTGGTCGGTCAGGAACGGGTTGTTCTGGTTGATCGAGACCACGCGGTTGACCGAGGCGGGCGTCGCGCCCGGCGTGCCGGTCTCTTCGGTGCGGGCGTTGGTGTACATCGCGCGGCCGTAGATTTCGACCTGCGGCGTGATCTCGTACTTGAACAGCGCGGCCACGTTGATGCGCTTCAGCGGCGAAACCAGCGGATAGCTGCCGGAAATGTTCGAGGTGGCCGAAGGCGTGGTCGTGAACGCGCCGCTATCGGTGAAGCCGAACTTGCGCCCGCTGGCCACGTCGGTGAAGACGCCGCCGATGCTGGGGATCGTCTGGTTGGGCGTGGTCGCCCAGCTGCGCTGGCTGGCGGTAATCCCGTCCCGCTGGGTGTAGTCCGCCGCGATCACGATGTGGCCGCGATCGCCCAGCCCGGCACCCAGCATCAGCGAGCCGCCATACTGCGCACCGCCATGCGTGGCGAGGCGCGCGGCGGACGTGGCCCGCAGGCCCTCGAAATCGTCGTTGAGGATGAAGTTCACCACGCCGGCCACGGCATCGGCGCCATAGACGGCGGCGGCGCCGCCGGTCAGCACGTCCACCCGCTTGATCAGCGAGGCCGGAATCGCGTTCACGTCCACCGAGTTGCGGAAGCTGAACGGCGCGGCACGGGTGCCGTCGATCAGCACCAGCGAGCGGCTCTGGCCAAAGTTGCGCAGTTCGAGAACCTGCGCGCCGAATGCGTCGCTGCCCTGCGAGCCCTGGCGGACGCCGCCCGAAAGCTGCGGCAGCTTGGTCGAGAAATCCTCGATCGTCAGCGCGGACTGGAGCTTGATCTTCTCCTCGCTGGTCGAAGCGACGGGGCTGCTCGCGGTGAGGCCGGGCACGGCGATGCGCGTGCCGGTAACGACGATCTCCGCCGCTGGCGCTTCGGCGCCGGCATCCGAAGGCGCATCGGCGGACTGCGCGTGCGCAACGCCCGTCCCCTGCACCAGCGCGACGGCGAGAGCGGCCGTGGCCACGGCATGACGGTAGGATTTCACCATGGGATTTCCCTTCATTTTCCTGTTTCCCTGAACCCAGTCGCCGTCGCCGTGCTGACAGTGCGACCCGAAGACTCGACGGCTTGCTCGGCTGGATTGACCTTCAAAATGCATACCTGTGCGAGAATGTAAAGTATCGGTATTTAACTGGTACTATTTTTATCATACCACAGCAGCGGATGCAGCCTGCGGACGCCACAGCGTCCCACCGGTTTGCGGCGCTTTCACGCCGGTCGTGCCGGGATAGGTCAGCGGCAATCCGCGCACGCTGCGCGCCGCCAGGAACGCCATGGCCTCGGCCTCGACGAAATCGCTGCGCAACCCCAGATCGCCGGCCGCCCGGCAATCGCCGAGCCGATCGCGCAACCCCTGCATGAGCACGGGATTGTGGCAACCGCCACCACAGACAATCCAGGCTTTGGGCGGCTCCGGGAGGCTGCGACCGGCCAGCGCGACGGATTCCACCGTAAACGCGGTCAACGTCGCCACCGAGTCTTCCAGCGCCAGATCCGTCAGGCAATCCAGTGAAAAATCGTAGCGATCCAGCGAGCGGGGGCCTTTGCCCCGGAAGTGTTCGTGCGCCAACAGATCGGCCAGAATCCGCGCATCGACCTGCCCCGCGGTGGCCAGCCTGCCCCCGTCGTCGTAACGGCCCGCGCCGCGCTGCTGCACGACCAGATCGATAAGACCATTGGCGGGACCGGTATCGAAGGCGACCAGCTCCCCGTCCGCGCCGATCCAGGTTACGTTAGCCACGCCACCGAGGTTCAGGAACGCCAGCGGCCCCGGCAGTCCCATCCGCGCCGCCAGCGCGGCGTGGTAGGCCGGCACCAGCGGAGCGCCTTCGCCGCCCGCGCGCAAATCGTCCTGCCGCATCTGCGCGACCACGGGCACATCCAGCGCATCGGCCAGCGCCTGCGGATCGCCGACCTGCACCGAAAGCTGGCGGCGCGGCCGGTGCAGCAGCGTCTGCCCATGAAAGCCCACGAGGTCGGGCCTCCGCCCGGCCTGTTCGATCGCCGCACGGCCCGCGCGCAGATAGCCCGCGTCGATCACAGCCCCCGCCTCCGCGAACGAGGACGGCACGCTGCCATGGCCATCCCACGCCAGCGCATCATGCGTCGCCCGCACCACCACGGCGCGCTCGTCATCGGAGAACGGAACCAGCAGGCATGGCCCGTACCCGTCGATCCGTTCGCCATCGGTTTCCACCAGCGCGACGTCGACGCCATCGAGCGACGTCCCGCTCATGTATCCCATCACCAGCATCAGTTCGTGTCCTCCCAGCGGCAGACGACCAGGCTGGCGTCGTCGTGCGGTTTGACGCGCGCGAAGCGACGCAAGGAGCCCGGCGCGCGTTCCAGCGCCCGCAGCGCATCGATCCAGCGCCGCCATTCGTCGGCGCTGCGGATGGCCAGAAAATCGGCCGGACCGGCCACGTCAAACAGTTCGGCAAGGCGCAGGAAACCGTCGCTTGCGATGGCCAAACGCTGGCCGGGCCGCAACGGAAGGCGCGTCTGCCAGACATGGTCCGCCGCCGCCGGCTCGGTGCCGAGCACCCAGTATCCGCCTTCCCGGTTCATCAGCCGGCGATTGGCGACAAGGCCCGGCATCAGCCGCTCCTTGAGCGCATCCGGCGTGATCGCGGAGTCTTCCGCCAGAACCCCGCGCAACGCGGCCAAGGTGCGCCCTTCGATCGCATCCAGCGCTGCGCTGCCCCAGAGCCGCGCCGCGCCGTCCGCATCGGCCGCCGCCACGCGGCAGTCGGCCAGGGTGGTGATCTCCGCCATGCCATCGATCGCCCGCACCATGGCGAACGCCGCGGAGGGCAACTCGTGATGCCCTTCCGGTTCGCGCACGCGCTGGCGCAGCAGGGCTTCGCCACACTGCGCCATGACCGTGCGCAGCACATCGACCGTGGGCATCGCCGGATGCGCGCGCAGAACGTCGGCGAGGAACCGGCTCGCCGTTTGCGCCAGCCATGCCGCGTCACTTGGTTCTTCCAGCAGCGAGGCGCCGATGCCGGTCGCGCCGTCGATCACCCAGGCCGCGTTTCCGCAATGCCCCACAACATCCTCGTTGACCGCGCCCTGGTGATCGGTGGCGGCTATCTCGATCCTGAGCATTCACACGCCTCCCTGAACCCCACGCGGACGACACCGTCCCGCCGCCGCCGCATCGCGACTTCGCCAGATCGGTATCATCATTTTTGGAAATTACAAAACCAATTTAATGCCACTTGAGGTAAATTGGCTTGAATGGTATCTTGCACGCCATGACCTCGACTCCCCACACTATCGAAACGCTCGCGCCGGGCGCAACGCGGATGGCCGCGGAAGCGCTGTCCGCGCCGGCATTGTGCGCGCGGCAGCTCCAGCTTAATACCAATCTGGTCCGCGACGCCGGCCAGCGCCTGCGCGCGCTCGCCCCGCCCTTCGCGGCGACGCTGGCGCGCGGCAGTTCCGATCAGGCCGCCGCCTTCGCCAAGTTCCTGCTGGAAACGAAAGCCGGCATCCCCACGGTCAGCCACGCCCCGTCGACCGGTTCGCTCTATCACGCCACCTCGGCCCATTTCCGCAACGTGCCGCTGATCGCCATCTCGCAATCGGGCCGGAGCCCCGATCTGCTCGCCGCCGCCGGTGACGCGCGCGCGCGGGGTGCGGTGGTCATCGCCGTGGTCAACGATGCCGCCTCCCCCCTCGCCGACCTCGCCGAGATCGTCGTTCCCGTCCACGCCGGCCCCGAAACCAGCGTGGCGGCGACCAAGAGCTTCCTTTGCACGCTAGTCGCGCTCACCCATCTCGTCGCCGAATGGAGCCAGGACGCGGCCCTGCTGGAAGCGCTGCCCCAGACGGGACGCGTGCTCGAACAGGCCGCCGCCGCCGACTGGACCGCCGCCGTCGCGCCGTTGAGGGACGCCAGCGAGATGCTGGTGCTGGGCCGTGGCCCCAGCCTGCCCATCGCCGGGGAAGCCGCGCTCAAGCTGAAGGAAACATCGAACCTCCATGCCGAAGCCTTCAGCAGCGCCGAAGTGGCGCATGGCCCGATGACGCTGGTGGGCGAAGGCGATCCGGTGCTGGTCCTCGCCCCGCTCGATATTGCCCGGACCGGCCTTCGCGCGCGGCTGGAGGATTTCGCGGCGCGGGGCGCGAACGTGATCGCCGCCGGCTTGCCCGAAGACGTGGCGCCCGCGAGCCTCGTCCTGCCGATGGACACGCAGGTCCATCCCGTGCTGGGCGCGATCGCGCAGATCCAGAGCTTCTATGGCCTCGCCAATGCGCTTTCACTGGCGCGGGGGTGCAATCCCGATAGCCCTCCGCATCTCAACAAGGTAACGCGCACGCTATGACGCTGACGGCTCTTACCGGCGCGAACATTGTTCTGGTCGACGCGGTTGCCGAAGGGCAGGCGCTGTTGCTCGATGGCGACCGCATTGCCGGCCTTGCTCCGGCGGATGCCCTGCCGGCCGGCTGCGCCCGCCATGACCTTGGCGGCGGCTGGCTGCTGCCGGGCTTCATCGACGTGCAGGTGAACGGCGGGGGCGACGTGCTCTTCAACGATCATCCCTCGGTCGAGGGCATCCGCGCCATCGCCGCCGCCCATCGGCGCTTCGGCACGACCGGGCTGCTACCGACGCTGATCAGCGACTATGCCGGCGTGGTCGAAACCGCCATCGCGGCGGGCGAGGCAGCGCTGGCCGACCGGGTGCCGGGTGTCCTCGGCATCCATATCGAAGGCCCGCACCTCAACCCCGCGAAGAAGGGCATCCACGACAAGGCGCGCTTCGCGGCGGTCGATGCGGACGTCATCGCGCGGCTGGCGCAGCCCACCCTGGGACGGCGCGTGGTGACGCTGGCCCCCGAACTCGCACCGGCGGGAACCGTGCGGGCGCTGACCGATGCAGGCGTGCTGGTCTGCGCGGGGCACAGCCTTGCGGACTACGGCCAGACCCGCGCCGCGCTGGCGGAAGGGCTGACGGGCTTCACCCATCTGTTCAACGCCATGACACAGTTGCTCAGCCGCGAACCGGGCATGGTCGGCGCGGCCCTGGAAGATCGCGCCAGCCATTTCGGCCTGATCGTGGACGGCCTCCATGTCCATCCCGCCGCGCTGCGCGTGGCGCTGCGCGCGCGCGGGATCGACGGGGCGATGCTGGTGACCGACGCGATGCCCCCGGTCGGCGGCACGCAGGACCGGTTCACGCTGATGGGCCAGGACATCGCGGTGATCGACGGCACCTGCCGGGGGCCGGACGGCACGCTTGCCGGATCGGCGCTGAGCATGGTGCAGGCGCTGTGCAACGCGATGGACCTGCTCGGCTGCGACATCGTGACCGCATCGCGCATGGCGAGCGGCAATCCCGCGCGGTTCCTGCGGCTCGACCACGAAACCGGCTCGATCGCGCCGGGCTTGCGCGCCGATCTCGTCCACCTGGACGAAACGCGCGCGGTCACCGCCACCTGGATCGCCGGCGCGCGCGCGGATCACCCCGCATGATACCCGAACTGGGCCTGATCGAAGGCCGCTTCGGGCGCATCTGGACCGAGGCGGAGCGCGGCCATGTCGTGCAGACGCTCGCCGCGGCGGGCTATGGCTTCTACCATTACGGCCCCAAGGCCGACCGCGCGTTGCGCCGCGCCTGGCGCCAGCGCCACGATCCCGAACAGACCGCGATGCTCCACCGCCTCTCCGCGGACGTGCGCGCGGCGGGCATGCGGTTCGGCATCGCGCTGACGCCGATCGGCTCCACGCACCCGTACGACGACGACGCCCGCGCCGCCCTCGCCCGGCGGGTGGCGGACCTTGATGCCATAGGCATCGACGACCTTGCCATTCTGTTCGACGACCTGCGCGGCGACATGCCGGGCCTTGCCGCGCGGCAGGCGGACGTGGTCAACTTCTGCGCGGGCCTGACCCGGGCGACGCGGGTCTATACCTGCCCCACCTACTATTCGGACGACCCGGTGCTCGATCTGGTGTTCGGCGACCGGCCCGCCGGCTATCTCGGGGAACTGGGGCGACGGCTCGATCCGGCGGTCCTCGTCTACTGGACCGGCGAGGAAGTCTGCTCGCGGGCGATCGACCGCGCCCATCTCGAACGTGTGGCGCGGGAACTGGGGCGGCCGGTCTGCCTGTGGGACAACTATCCCGTCAACGACGGCGCGCGCATGTCGCGCTTTCTCCACTTGCGCGCGTTCACCGGCCGCTCCGCCGCTATCGCTCCGCACGTTTCCGGCCACGCGATCAACCCCGCGATCCAGGCGCACCTCGGCTGCATTCCCGCCCTGACGCTGGCTGCGGTTTACCGGCAGGGTGAAGCCTACGCCTATGGCGCGGCATTCGGCGAGGCCGCGCGGCAGGTGCTGGGCGCAGAGTTCGCGCAGATGCTGCAGCAGGATCTTCCGGCGTTTCAGGACGTTGGCCATGAACGGCTGGGATCGCGCGGCGAACGCCTGCGGGCGCGCTATGCGCCGATCGACCACCCCGCCGCGCGCGAGATCGTTCGCTGGCTGGACGGCGACGATCTGATGACCGACGACGAAGTCCAGACGCAATAGGGCCAGACAACGGCGCCATGACCGGAAAACGCGACACGGAATTGCTGGAGCGGCTGCGCGATGCGGTGGGGCGGCGTCACGTGCTGACCTCGGCGCGCGAAACGGCGCGCTACCGCCAGGGCTATCGCACCGGCAGCGGGCCGGCGCTTGCCGTGGTGCAGCCGGGCAGCCTGGTCGAGCTGTGGAAGGTGGCGCAGGCCTGCGTCGCGGCTGACGTCTCGATCATCATGCAGGCTTCGAACACCGGGCTGACCGGCGGCTCCACGCCCGATGGCGCGGATTATCCCGGCGGCCTCGTCATCATCAGCACCACACGCCTTTCCGCGCTGCATGTCATCCGCAATGGTGCGCAAGTGCTGTGTCTGCCCGGCACCACGCTGCACCGCCTGGAGCAGGCCCTGCGCCCCCACGGGCGCGAGCCGCATTCGGTGATCGGCTCCTCCTGCCTCGGCGCCTCGGTCGTGGGCGGAGTCTGCAACAACTCGGGCGGGTCGCTCGTGCGGCGCGGGCCGGCCTATACCGAGCTGGCGCTGTACGCGCAGGTCCGGCCCGACGGCACGCTGGCGCTGGTCAACCACCTCGGCATCGCGCTGGGGGACGATCCCGAAACGATGCTCGCCCGGCTGGACGCGGGCGCCTTCGCGGAAGCCGACATCGATCCAGCCCTCGACCGCCGGGCGCACGACCATCGCTATGCCGAGCATGTGCGCGATGTCGACAGCGCCAGCCCGGCGCGCTTCAATGCCGATCCGCGCTGCCTTTACGAAAGCGCCGGCAGCGCGGGCAAGCTGATCGTCTTCGCCGTCCGGCTCGACACGTTCGCGCGCGAGGAAGACACCGCCACCTTCTACATCGGCGCGGCTTCGCCCGAACCGCTTACCGAACTGCGCCGGGCGATGCTGCGCGATTTCGCGCAGCCGCCGATCGCCGGGGAATACATGCACCAGACCGCGTTCGACGTGGCCGACCGCTATGGGCGCGACATGTTCTTCGCGATCGAGCGGCTCGGCACGGACCGGCTGCCCGCGCTCTTTGCCGCCAAGGGCCGGTTCGACGCGCTGTTCGGCAATGGCCTGAGCGACAGGGTGATGCAGTGGGCCAGCCGGTTCGTGCCCGATCCCCTGCCCGCACGGATGCGCGCCTTCCGCGATCGCTTCGCGCACCACCTGATCCTCAAGGTCTCGCGCGATCAGGTAGAGGCCACGCGCGGGCTGCTTGCCCGCCTGTTTCCCGGTGATGAGAACGGCGATCATTTCGAATGCACGCCGGCGGAAAGCGCCAAAGCCTTCCTGCACCGCTTCGTCGCCGCCGGCGCGGCCGTCCGCTATCGCGCGGTGCATCGGCGGGAGGTGGAGGACATCGTCGCGCTCGATGTCGCGCTGCCCCGCAATACCCGCGAATGGCGCGAACAACTGCCGCAGAACCTCGCGGAAAAGACCATTCACGCGCTCTATTACGGGCACTTCTTCTGCCAAGTGTTCCATCAGGACTACATCGTGCGCAAGGGCACCGATCCGCTGGCCTTCGAACACGCGCTATGGGCACTGCTCGACGCGCGCGGAGCGCAGTACCCCGCCGAACACAACGTCGGCCATCTCTACGTCGCGCGGCCCGAACTGGAGCGGTTCTACCGCAGCATCGATCCGCGCAACCAGTTGAACCCCGGCATCGGCCACACCACGCGCGGCCGCGACTGGACCGCAACGGCAACCCCTGGAGAACACCGGCCATGACCTATTTCCTCGGCATCGACGCCGGCGGCAGCAATTGCCGCGCGCGCCTGATCGACGCGGCCGGCGCTACCATCGGCGAAGGCCGTTCGGGCACCGCCAATGCGCGCATCGGCATCGACGCGCTCTATGATACCTTGAAGGATACCGCCGACCAGGCGGTGGCGCAGGCCGGCCTTACCCCATCACAGCGGGCGCAGATCCGCGCCGGCATGGGCATTGCCGGCATTACGCGCCCCGGCGTGCGCGAAGCGCTTGGTGAACTGGATTTCGGCTTCGCCTCGGTCGCCTACGCCACCGACGCGCAGATCGCCAACCTTGGCGCGCACGGCGGCGAAGACGGGGCGATCCTGATCATCGGCACCGGCAGCGCCGCCCAGTTGCGCGTTCATGGCGAGGATTTCACCATCGGCGGCTACGGCTTTCCCATTTCCGACGAAGGCAGCGGCGCGGCGCTCGGCCTCTCGGCCATGCGCCACGCTCTGCGCGCGCTCGACGGGCGCACCCGCCGGACGCCGCTGAGCGCCGCCGTGACCGAGCGCTTCAACCACGATACCGCACAGGCGATCGCGTGGATGGATCAGGCGACGCCCCGCGATTACGGTGCCTTCGCCCCGCTGGTGATGGACTATGCTGAAGCGGACGACGCCATCGCCCGCTCGATCGTGGAAGACGCGGCCGCGCATATCGAGCGCTTCATCGAGACGATCTTCGAGCGCGGCGCCACGCGCTGCACGCTGGTGGGCGGACTCGCCCCCCGCATGAAGCCCTGGCTGCGTTCCCGCACCGTCGAACGCCTGAGCGATCCGCTCGGCGATTCGCTCGATGGCGCGCTCCGTCTCGCCGGCTATCGCGGAACGGCCTGACCCCGGCGGACGGCCCGGATACCCGCCGTCAGCGCCCGATCAGGCCCAGTGCGTGACGGATGAACGCGTCGCGGTCCGTGACCCACCGTGCCTGGGGCGGCAGTGCCGGATCGACCAGCGTCCAGCCCTGCGGCGCATAGACCTGCGCCAGCGTTCCCCTGGTGTTGAACGCCATGGATACCATGCGCTGCTGCGCCAGCGTCGTCTGGCTGTTGCCTTCCATCGCGACGCCATCGGGCGCGAGATGCGTTCCTTGCGGGCGCAGCGCGATCGCATAAGGCTCCGTCCGGAAGCTCTGGACCGTGGTGTTGAGAAAAATCGACAGATAGACCTTGTCCAGCGCCTGTCCGACGACAGCGGCTTTCGTGGGCGGCATCCGCCACGCGGGATCGGCCAGCAGGCTCCAGGGGTAATTCTCCGGTGCGCCGTATCGCAGTTCGGTACGCAGATCGACGAGGCCCTCACGCGGTGTCTGCGCCGGCGCGATCCGGTTCAGCCGCAGCCCGTTCGACCACGTGAAACCAAAGGCGCTGACATCCACCAGCGGCATGGCCGAGGGCGTGGAACCGACGGGTCGGTTCGATACCGTCACGTTCTCGTAGATGCGCAGATAGGCCTTGTCCTTGATCTGGTGGCCGCTGGCGAGGTTCTGCCACGCACGCTGGCCCTGCCAGCTCGAACGGACGAAATGCGAAACCAGCGTACCGTTGATATAGGTGCCGTGTTCCTGATCGCTGTTGGTGCCGACGTTGCCGGCGATCTCGCTGTCCTCGACATAGAGCATGGTCTGGCCGCTGGGGACGAAGATCGCGTTCTTGCCGCCGTAGATCTTCGAGCGCCGGATAACGGCCGTGAACAGGCCCGGCCGATGCCCGTCGAAGGCTTCCAGATAGACCGCGCCGATCGGCTGGATCGCGCCGGGGAAATCCAGTTCGACATCGCGCATTTCGAAATGCAGCCGCTGCTGGCCAATGTCGTAAAGGTGAAGGCCGACGGACGCCCACTCGTTCCCCGTCCGGAACGTAACACGGCGCCCGGGGATCGACGAGCGCAGGATATATTGGGTTCCGCGCAGATCACCCGCAACCTGCGGCATCAAGGGCGCGAACGGGTAGATGCACGGTTGCCCCGTGCCATCTAGCGCTTCGTAAACGAGTTCGTAGCCCCCTTCGATGCGCCCGCCGAAATCATCGACGCTCCGTCCGGCATAGACTTCGCGGCCGGCGGCGCGCGAGGCATCGCATTTCACCAGCAGCCGGACGGCGGGGCGGCGCAAGCCGTCCATCCGCATGTAGAACGGATACGCGCGGTCAGCCTGGTCGGGTGGCAACGTGGCTGCCGAGGACGGCGGAGGTGCATCCTGCGCGCCGGCGAGCGTTTCCGGCATGGAAACGTCGGCATAGCGCAGGCTTTGCCCGGCTCCCGCCCCCGCACCGGACAGCAGGGGCAACGCCAGCACCGGCAGGGCCAGAATCGTCAGCAGTTTGACCCTTGCAGGCACGCGCACCGGTTGCTCCCTGTTTCACGCGAAAGGAACACCCTCCTAGACGGAAGGGCGTTAAGGCGAAGTATCGATGCCGCCGGTCATTGCCATGGCTCCCAGGGTCAGGACCCGAACATGCTCCGGATCGGTGGAATCCGTCCGTTCGAATTCAACCCACCTTAACGATTGTGGCCAATAAACTTGCGCCTCCGAAGCAGTGCCAGGCAAGGTGATGGATCGCCATGCCCCGAGAAGCGCTGCATTGCCGCAGGTTGTGGACCGCAGATGAGCTTGGTGGATACGACGGATGGACAGGCGCTGCGCAAGGCGCAGGTCGAAGCCAGCCTGAAACTGGCGCGGACGGCCGTCATCGGCGGCATCGTAAACGCAATCATCGTCGCGACCGTCCTGTGGTCTTCGGTGTCGCACGCGGCCATCGCGTTCTGGACCTTGCTGGTCCTGGGGCAAGGCCTCGTCCGGATTCTGCACGCGCGCCGTCTGGCAAAGAACGATTACGAGGATTTGTCCCCGTCAAGGGATGGCCGCTTCATCGAGCTTCTTGCCAGCCTGAACGGCATTGCCTGGGGCTTTTCCATGGCGATCGGCGGCCTTGACGCCACGCCTGGCGTGTTCACGCTGCTGGCCATGCTCACCGGCGGCATGATGGGAGCCGCGGTCATCAGCTATGGACCGCTTCCACGCGCCGCGTTTGCCTACATGATCCCGCTGACGATCGGCTCGATCGCCGGATGGCTGCTTTCCGGCAATCCCCTGGCGACGACGGGCACGCTGCTGATCCTGTGCTATGCCATCGTCCTGTCCCGCTCGATCAAGGGCACCGAAAAGGTCTTTGCCGAAAAGGTCGCGCGCGAACAGGCGCTCCGGGAAAGCGCGGAAACCGTGCAACTCCTGCTCAAGGACTACGAGGCGCAAAGCGCGGACTGGCTCTGGTCGATCGACCGGGAGGGGATGATCGTAGCCCCGACCGATCGTTTCGTCGAAGCCAGCGGACGCGACCGGGAAGCGCTTGAGGGGCATGCCCTGCTTTCGCTGTTCGAAGCCGGCCACGAGTACGAGCGTCTCGCCGAAATGCTGCGGAAACGGCGGGCGTTCCGCGACCTGACCGTGCAGATCGCCGTGGGCGGAGAACCGTGCTGGTGGCGGCTTTCCGCCCAGCCACGCGCCGGCGGCCGCATGCAGGGCGTCGCGTCCGACGTGACGGCGGAAATGCGCGCGGAAGCACGGGTCAGCTACATGGCGCACTATTGCGGCCTGACCGACCTCGCCAACCGCTTCCTCTTCAACGAGACGTTGAGCCGCGCGGTCAAGCGGCTGCACGAAGAGGAGCGGACGGCCGTCCTGTGCCTCGATCTCGACCAGTTCAAATCGGTGAACGATACGCTGGGGCATCCCATCGGCGATCGCCTGCTCTGCGAAGTCGCGCGCCGCGTCGAGGCCTGCGTGCAGGAAAAAGCCATGGTGGCCCGCCTTGGAGGCGACGAATTCGCCGTTCTGATCGAGCGGGTGAAATCGTCCGACGAGGTGGAAGCCTGCGCTGCCCGGATCATCGATGCGGTCGACCAGCCGTTCATCCTCGACGGGATGCAGGTGATGACGTCGACCAGCATCGGCATTGCCTTCGCCACCGTGGCGGACAGCGACCCCACCGAAGTCATGAAGCGCGCCGACCTGGCGCTGTACAGCGCGAAGACCAACGGGCGGAACCGCTTCGCCCATTTCCAGGTCGGCATGGACGAAGCCGCGCGCGAACGGCGCGATCTGGAAATGGACCTGCGCGCGGCGCTGGTGCGCAACGAGTTCACGCTCCACTACCAGCCGCTCGTCAACATCTCGTCGGGCGACGTGGTGGGTTACGAGGCCCTGATCCGCTGGCAGCATCCCACGCGCGGACTGATCATGCCCAACGCCTTCATCCCACTGGCCGAGGAAACCGGACTGATCGTGCAGGTGGGCGAATGGGTGATCCGCCAGGCGACGGCGCAACTCGCGCTATGGCCCGCCGACCTGCGCATCTCGGTCAATCTTTCGCCCGCGCAGATGCGTAGCGCGAACCTGATCCCCACCGTGGTCAACGCGCTGGCTAGCGCGGGGATCGACGCCGGCCGGCTGGAGCTTGAAATCACCGAAACCGTGCTGATGCAGGACAGCGAAGCCAACGTATCGACCCTGTACAAGCTGCGCGAGATCGGCGTGCGCATCGCGCTCGACGATTTCGGAACGGGCTATTCCTCGCTCAACTATCTGCGCAGCTTTCCCTTCGACAAGATCAAGATCGACCGGTGCTTCGTGGAATCGCTCGATCACAACGCCGAATCGCGCGCCATTATTCAGGCCATCACCGGGCTGGCGGGCAGCCTTGGCATGGACACCACGGCGGAAGGCGTGGAGACCGACGCGCAGCTTCAGGCGCTGCGCGACAAGGGATGCACCGAGATCCAGGGCTTCCTCATCTCCCAGGCGATCGATCCCGACGGCATCGGGGAGGGAACGCGCCCTGCTTCGCCAAAGGGAGAAATCGACAGTCTTCCCGTCGAAGCGAAAGACGAGGACGCGGAAAACCGCAACCGCGCAGCCTGATAGGCCCTATCCGTTCGTCCGGCGCGGCACGCCGTAGCCCAGCCCTTCCAGCCGGGCCATCGCGGGGCCTCGAAACAGTGCGGGATTGGCCAGATAATCGTCGATCATCCCGATCGTGTCGAACCCCCAGAAAAGTTCCGCGCCCACTTCCACCGTCGGCACGCCGAAAACGCCCCGCGCGATGGCAGCCTCGGTATTGGCGCGCAGACGGTCCTTTACCGTGGGCGCGGCGAGTACCGCCGCCACGCGGTCCAGCCCCAGCGCCCGGCCGAACGCTTCCAGATTGGCCGGATCGCCAAGGTCCAGGCCATCGCGGAACACCGCATCGAACAGGGCGTCCACCGCATCCACCCGCGCATCGAGCGCGACCAGCAGGCGCAGCGCCTCGATCGAGCGGAACGGGTGAACATCGGGGAAGCGGAACGGAATGCCGTGCCGATCGGCAAGCCACTGGCACATGCGGTAGATCTGGATGCGCTTGGGCGGCACTTCGGCTGGCCCCAGTTGCCCCCAGTGCTGGAGCAGGCCGCCCAACAGGACGGGTTCGGGCCGCAACGCCAGGGTGGCGTTCCGCCGCAACTGCTTCCACATCAGGTACGCGAACGGCGACACCAGATCGAAATAGAACGTGGCGGGCGTGGTCGCGGGTGGGAACGCGGACATGGCCGGATGCCTCCTTCCGGGCGATCATGTCGCCTCGCGAGCCATCCGGCAATGTCGGTGGGCAGAAAACCGCTGCGACCTATCCGTGCGCCCGCTCGCCATAGAGCCGGGCCGCGCGCATCAGGCAGGCGGCGGTGAGGACGGGCGTGACCGCGATGATCAGCATCGAATGCCGGATCGCCATGTCGCCATAGCGCGGCGTCAGCAGATCGGTGACGAAGCCGACAGCGCTTGGCCCCACCACATTGCCGATGAAGCTGGCGCCGAACAGCAGCAGCGCGATGGCGAGCGCGCGCTGGCGCTCGGGCACGATGTTGACCGTGGCGGCATAGACCGGCCCCTGGTGGATCAGGGTGACGAAGCTGGTCAGCGCGAAGGCGGCGAACCAGACGGCGCGATCCGAACCGAGCAGGAACACCGCTTCGGCCGGCCCCGCCAGCAGGCAGGCCAGCGCGGGCACGGCCAGCCGCCAGCGGATGCGGCTGGCGGGCAGCCGGTCGATCAGCAGCCCGCCGCACAGCACGCCCGCCGCGCCGATGAAGCCGCGCGTCGGCCCGATCGTGCCGGCAATCTCGGCCAGGCCCATGTGATGCACGCGCGAAAAGAACGTCGGCGTCCAAGCCCCGGCGGCCCAGACGTTAGCCCCCATCAGGGTAACGCCCGCGAAAATCCAGGCGTAGCACTTGTCGGCAAACAGCGTCCGGATGTCGGCGAATATCTGCGTGGCCGACAACCGCTCGCGTTCGCGCGGCGGCGCCTTGCGCGCGGGCTCGCGCACGGTCAGCAGAAGCAGTAGCGCCACGATCATGCCGGGCACGCCCATCGCCACGAACATCGCGCGCCAGCCGTGGTTCTGCGCGATCCAGCCGGCGATCGGAAAGAACACGATGAAGGCGATCGAGTTGGCCGTACCGAAGATCGCCAGCGCCAGCGGCCGCCGGCGCGGGTGGAACAGGTCGGCGATGATCGAATTCGACGGCGGCAGCCCGCAGGCTTCGCCCGCGCCCATCAGGAAGCGCGCGATGGCCAGTTGCCAGATGCTGGTGACGAAGCCGGTCAGCACCGTCATCAGGCTCCAGAAGCCCAGCCCGATGGCGATGATATTGCGGCGGTTGAACCGGTCCGCCAGCCAGGCGATCGGCAGGCCCAGCAGCGAATAGAGGAAAATGAACGCGAGGCCGGTGGCGAGGCCCAGCGCGGTGTCGGACACGCCGAACTCGCGCTTGATCATCGGCAGCACCAGCCCCAGCAACGCCCGGTCGAGGTAGTTGAACACGGAAATGAGCGTCAGGATGAACAGCGGCCAGGTGGCCGACCACGGCCACGTCGCGTTCTCTTCGCCGGTTTCCTGGCCGGGTTCCTTGCCGGATTCCTCGATCGCGCTCATTCTACCCTCATCCCTTCGCGCCGGGTGCGTTCATGATCGTCGTCGATGGCCACCGACCGCTCGGCAAAGCGGATGTCGGCCGGGTGGCACAGGTCCGACCGCAGCCACAGGCGCAGCAACAGCCTGCGCTGCTCCGGATCGTCCTCGAACGCGGTGCGTCCGTGCAGCCACGACCAGTTGTGCCACAGCACCACGTCGCCGGGCGAGAGCCGGAATTGCGCGGTCATCGCCAGTTCCAGCGCCAGCGCGCGCAGATCGGTGACGGCATCGGCAAACGCAGGCGGAAGCGCTTCCCCGCGCGCTTGCGCGGCGGCCTGCAGGAAATAGGGGTTGAAGCAGCACTGCACCCCGTCGCCATCGCCCGCGAAAACCGGAACCTCGCTGGCGCTGACCGGCGCGCGTGAGCGGAGCACCGGATTGGTGCCGAAAAAATACCCCTCGCGCAGCGCCGGCAGATGATGCGGCATTCGCTGCCGAACCGCGTCGTGCAGGTCCGCCGCGCGTACCAGAAACGAATCTCCGCCCCGCGCCGCCTCGCGCACCGTGCCCAGCGCCAGAATATCGTGCAGATCGGTATGCGGCGCCAGTTCGAGATCGGAATGCGTGCCGCGCGCCTGCGCATCGCCCGGCCGCCGCTCCACCCGCGCAACGCGTTCTCCTTGCGGAGACTGGATCGATGGCGTGCCCAGCCAGCGGCCCATCATCAGCAGGCGCTCGGCGAAGCCATCTTCCCCCACAACCGAGGGATCGCCGGTTTCGACCACAATCGCCCGCGCGCCCTGCGTAAACGCCGCGCGCAGATCGACCCGCAGGGCCGCCAGCGCCGCTTCCTCACCGGCGGCAAACGCATGGCGTTCCCCGGCCGACAGGCCGCGACGCGGTACCACTGCGGTCACAGGCGCGAAGCTCTCGTTTCGGTATGCGTGATGAACTCGATCAGCGCGGGCTGGCCGGCCTCGATCGCGGCAATACCGCGCCGGATCGCCGGGGCGATCTGGTCGGGCGTGGTCACCCGCTCGCCATAGCCGCCCAGCGCGCGGGCGAAGGCGGCATAATCGCCCGATATGTCGGTGCTGCGATAGCGCTCGGTGGCGATCGGCATGACCGGCAGTTCGATGGCCATGGCGCTGTTGTTGAGCAGGATCGAAAGGATCGGCAACCGTTCGCGCGCCGCCGTTTCGAAATCCATGCCGGTAAAGCCGATGGCGGCATCGCCCCAGACGTTGATGCACAGCTTGTCGGGACAGGCAAGCTTGGCGCCCATCGCCAGGCCAAGGCCATAACCGAGCTGCGTCGACTTGCCCCAGCCCAGGTAGGACGGCGGCGTCACAGACTTCCAGAACGGCGTCAGTTGGTCGCGCGGCGAGCCGGCATCGTGGGTGATGATCGTATTGGCCACGTCCACCGTGCGCTGCAGTTCCCACAGCACGCGATAGGGGCTGAGCGGCGTGTCGTCGCTTTCGAGCAGGGGCAGCCATTCCGCCAGCCAGCGGGTTTCCACCTCGCGGATTTCGGCAATGGTGGCCGAGGGATTGCGCGGGGCGTCCAGCCGGGCGCGGCAGGCGGCTATCAGCATGGCCAGCGTCAGCTGCGCGTCGCCCACCAGCGCCGCTTCGCAGCGCACACTCTTGTTGATGTCGGCAGGATCGAGCGTGGCATGGATGATCGGCACATGATCGGGCATGGCCACGCCGAACGCGGTCTCCGACAGGCTGCACCCGATGCCGAGGATCAGGTCGGCCCGGTCGAGGAAATGGCGAAGCTGGCCGGGGATGGCCGCGCCGCCCGACCCCAGCGCCAGCGGATGCGTTTCGTCGAACGCGCTCTTGCCTTCCAGACTGGTGGACACGGGCGCGCCGAGCAGCTCCGCCAGTTCGCGCAGTTCGGCATAGGCCTCGGCCCAATGGACACCCTGCCCCGCGTGGATCACCAGCCGCCGCGCGGCGACGAGCCGGTCCGCCACCGCCTCGACCGCTGCCGGATCGGGGCCGAAACGGGTGCTGATCACCGGGCGGTAGTCCAGTTCCCCCGGAATCTCCTCGGCCAGCACGTCCCATGGCATTTCGACGAGCGCCGGGCGCAACCGGCCGTTGCGCAAGGCCGAGAAGGCGCGGCGCAGCACCGCCGGCGTATCCTCCGCGCGCAGGATCGGCTCCGCCGTCTTGGTCACGTCGCGCATCGAGATCGAGGCGTTGAAGTTGTCCGGCACGTGGGCGATGCGCCGGGCATAGCCCTGCGGCAGCACCAGCACCGGCACGCTTTCCGAATAGGCCTGCGCCACGCCCCCATAGGCGTTCTCGGTGCCCGGCCCGTGCTGCATCGCGAACACGCCCATGCGGCGACCGCGCGTCAGCCGTGACAGCGCATCGGCCATGTGTACGCCGGTCCGCTCCTGCCGGACGATGACCGGACGGATGCCGATCGCCGCCGCCGTTTCCAGCACCGCGTTGCGCGGATAGCCGAAAATGACGTCAACGCCCTCGCGCCTGAGGATTTCCGCGATCGCGGCGCTCACCTTCATGCCGTTTCTCCGTGTCCGCCGCGGTTCAGTTGCCGGTCTGGCGCGCGGCCGGACCGAGCGGGCGTTCGCCCACCACGGTGGTACGGATCAGATGACGCCGCTCGTACTTGAAATCGTGGACCCCGCGATGGAGCGTGAAGCGGTTGTCCCACACGATCAGCGTGTCCTTCTGCCACTTGATGCGGCAATGGTAGTGCAGATGCTGCGCCAGGCTCTGGAGATAGGCCAGCAAGGCCCGGCTTTCGTCCTCGCTCCAGCCGACGAAGCGCTTGAAATAGGCACTCGTGGCGAACAGCGCCTTGCGCCCGGTTTCGGGATGGACGCGCACCGCCGGGTGGATGCTTTCGAGCTGGTCCTCGGTGAAATCGTGGCTTTCGCGCAGGCGCAGCCGCTTGTCGGGCGCGAGCTTCTCGTTCTTCGCCCAGATGTCCTTGCCCGAATAGACGACCTGAAGGCCATCGAGCAGCGTCTTCATCCCGTCGGACAAGTGCTCATAGACGAGATAGGCGTTGGAAAAGGCCGTATCCCCGCCCCACTGCGGCACTTCCAGCGCGCGCATGACGATGCATTTGGGTGGCGTGGGCAGAAACGGGCTGTCGGTGTGGAAGTGCTCGAACGAGGGCACCACGTTTTCGGGCTCGTGCGCTTCGCGGCGCACTTCCTGCATGTCGCGATGGCCGGCATAGGTCGGCGCCTGCGGCAGTTCGGTCAATTCGCCGAAATAGCGCGAGAAGGCCTTGTGCTGTTCCGGCGTCAGATCCTGATCGCGGAAGACGATCACCAGGAACTGCTCGAACGCCTTCATCACCTCGGCCAGCGTTTCCGCGTCAAGCGGCTGGCGCAGGTCCACCCCGGTGATCTCGCAGCCGCAGGCGCCCGAGATCGGTTCGACGCCGATCCTGCGAAATTCGGGCATCGGCAGGCCGGCGACGATGGGGGTTCCGGCGGGAGTTTCGGTGGCCGGAACGGCGGGGTTGGCAACGGGTCGAGACGACACGGTCATTCCTTTCCTGCGATAGTGCGGGTCGCCGGTCTCCGACCGGGCCGGATGTCCGGCGAAGGACGACCCACAGGCCGTCCTTCGCCGCATCAGCCGTTCCTAGAAACGGCGCTTGAGCGTGACGGCCCAGGTGCGCGGTTCACCGGGAACGCCCTGGATCGAGTTGGTCGATCCGCGATTGTCGAAAATGTCGGAATAATAGAGCTTGTTGGTAAGATTGCGGACTTCCACCGCCAGTTCCCAATCCTTCTCCGCCGTCGCGTAGGCCACGCGGGCGTTGACCAGCGTGCGGCTGGGGATCACGCCGAAAATGTCCTTGCCGCCGGTCGCCGCATCGACGTTGTTGGCATTGCGTTCGAACGCATCCTCATGGTTGACGTCGATGCGGGGAATGATTGTGCCGGCCTTGCCCAGATCGAACTCGTATTGTGCGCCAAGGCTCCACTGCCAGGGCGAGATGTAAACGCCCTTGTCCTCCAGACCGATGCCGGCGCTGGCCGCGATCGCGCTGATCGAATCGTACTTGAAGTGGAGGTAGGCGAGCGACGCGTCGATCGAGAGGCCCTGCACCGGACGCAGCGCCAGCTCGGCCTCGAAGCCCTTGATCGTCGCCTTGCCGGCGTTGAGCGGCAGCGCGCACGGCGCGGCCGGGATGCCCACCGCCACCGGGCAGTTCGAGACCGTCACCAGGATGTCGTTGTACTTGTTGATAAACGCCGATGCGTTGAGGCGCACGCGATGGTCGAGGAATTCGCTCTTGAGGCCGATTTCATAGGCCTTCAGCGTTTCCGGATTGTGCGGCAGGGCCTGGGCCGGGAAGAAAGGCCGGGGGTTGATACCGCCACCCTTGAAGCCGGTCGAGAACTGGGCATAGCCCATGATCGCGTCGGTCAGGTGGTACTGCGCGCCAAGCCGGTAATCGACCCGGCTGCCCGAGAACTCGCGCGACAGCCCGTTGAGCGGCGCCAGCGAAGCCGGAACGGCGCCACCGGTGGACGAGCCGGGAATGCCCTCACGCCCATAGATGAAGGTCTTGCTCTGGTCGGTGTAGCGGATGCCGCCCAAGATGGTCAGCCGCGCCAGCGGCGAAACTTCGGCGTTGGCGAACACGGCCTTGGTCTTGGCCGGAATCGTGTTGTCCTCGATGAAGTTCAGCGTCGGCAGCGTGACGCGCGACCGGTTGCGGCTGGTCCTGTCCAGATAGAACCCGCCGACGGTGAGGTTGACCATGTCGCCAATCTTGGCGGACAGGCGCAGTTCCTGGCTGAACTGGTGGTTATAGACGCGGTTCGCCTGTAGCCCGGTGTTGAACGGCGAACTGTCACCCGACGAATAGTTGCCGTCGAACTTGCGATAGGCGGTGATCGAGGTGAGGTTGAGGTTGTCGGTCAGTTCCGCCGTGATCGTGCCCGAAACGCCCCAGCTGTTGATCAAGCCCTTGAGCGGCGCGGACCACGTGCCCGAACCATCGCGCGGGGTGACCTCGGTATAGTTTTCGTAGCTGACAAAGGGGCTCTTGGTGAACGTATCCTGCGCGTAGTTCCCGTAGGGCGAATACGAGATGTAGGGCGAACCCGATGCCGTGCCGAAGACGTTGCCATTGAGCACATAGGCCGAGGATGGCGGCGTCGCCACGCCGGTCAGCGTTGCGCCGGGGACCGCCTGGCGACCGACGTAGAGCAGCGTTGCGGGGCCGACCTCGCTGTTGTCGCGCGTCACGTCCGCCGCAAGGTCCACCGTCACCCGGCTGGAAGCCTGCCAGCGCAGCGCGAGCCGGCCGGCGACGTATTCCTTGCCGCCCTCGGTGCCCAGCTTGCACTTGTCGGCGGCCACCATGCTGGGCAGCGTGCTGCCGGGATGGGTGCAGGCATAGTCATAGCGGGTGACGTAACCGTCCTTCTTGACGGCAACGCCCGAAAGGCGGGCGAAGAGCTTGTCCGGCACCACCGTGAAATTCGCCGCGCCGCGCAGCTCCATGCGGTTGTAGCTGCCATAGGTCGCCGACAGGTAGCCGTCGTTCGAACCGTCGGGCTTCTTGGAATAGAGCTTGATCGCGCCGCCGATCGAATTCTGGCCGGCGAGCGTTCCCTGCGGACCACGCAGGATTTCGATGCGGTCAAGATCGATGAGGCTCAGCATCGATCCCTGCATCGTCGGCAGATAGACGTCGTCGACATAGATGCCCACGCCCGGTTCGAGCGCGAACGAGGTATCGCGCTGGCCAACGCCGCGAATATAGGCGACGACGGCAGGGCCGAAGTTCGCCGAAGCCGTCCGGAGCGTCACGTTCGGGGCCTTGCCGCCCAGATCGACGAGGTTGGTCTGGCCGCGCTGTTCCAGCATGGCGCCGCTCATCGCCGTGATGGCGATCGGCACGTCCTGCAGCTTCTGGTCGCGGAACTGTGCGGTGACGATGATTTCCTCGGCCGCAGGATCCTTGCCCTTGGCCGTGTTGTCCGGAGCTTCCTGTGCGAATCCCGGCCCTGCCCAGAGCATCGCGCCGGCAAGAGCCATCACCGAACCACCGGCCGCCCGTAACATAGCACCACGCGCCATTCGTCCATCTCCCCTTGTTGCGGCCATCTTTGTCCCGGCCTACGGGAGGTATAGAGCATGTTGATAAATCAACGGTCAAGGGCGTTCCGAATTTCGGAATCACAATTCCATTATACGGAAAAACTAGCTGTACGAGATGGCCGCCAGTTCACTGATCCGGATGGCCGCCGCTCGAACGGCAGCGGCAAGGTCATCCTCCTCATGCAGCCGATAGCGTGCCGAGGGCATGGTCACGCCGATGCAGCCGAGCATTTCCTTCTCGGCCCCGAAGATCGGCGCGGCGATGCCGGCAATGTCGTGACGCGGATCGAAATAGCGCGCCGTTCCTTCCTTCCGGATTCGCGCGAGGTCTGCTTCCAGTTCCGCCCGCGTTGGCCGGGGGCGCCCTGTCAGCGGGCCATCGCCGGCCTCGCGCAGCAGGATTTCCCCTTCCCCCGTCGGCAGGAACGCCAGAATGGCCCGTCCGAGCGAACCCCAGGGCAGGGCAACTTCGCCCCCCTTCTCCACCGCGAACCGCAACAGGTGCGGCGTGGACACCACATCCGCGATGATCCCGCACCGGCCCGGTGGACTGTACGCGCACAGCACCGCCGTCTCCTGCCATTCGGCGACCAGCATTTCCAGAAACGGGCGCGCGCTGCGGGTCAGATCGAACCGGGCGATGAGTTGCGAGGCGGTGCGGTAGAGTTCACGCCCCGGGCGATAGCTCTGCCCGCTTCCCCGCTCCACAAAGCCGCAATCGAGCAGCACCTTGAGCAGGCGATGGACCGTGCTGGGCGGCAGTTCCGCGCGCGCGGCGAGTTCGCCCAGACTGAAACGGTGCGGGCCGGCGGCGACCAAACGGATCAGGTAGGCGACGCGCTCGGCGGCACCACGCGGCGGTTCAGTCATGGCACCCCTTGATGTTGATCCATCGCCCTTGTCTTCCGCTTATGCTGCACGCCGGTCACCCGACAAGGCAAGAGCGCTGCGGACGGTGGTCAAGCAAGAGACGATGCAAACAGTGGCGCGGCGCGCGCTCAGACCAGCGCGTAATAGCGGAACAGCGAGCGGTCGGGATCGGTCCGCCGTTCGCCTCCGCCGACGATGACCGTGCGCGAGAGCCAGTCGTGCGGCCCCTCGGGCACGCGGAAATAGGGCGTTAGCCGGAAGTACGACGGCTGCGGCTCACCCGGCAGCGGACGGACGAGATAGCCCTTGTTCTGGATGTAGATCGTTGTGCCGTCGTCGGCCTGAAGCAGATAATGCGCATTGAGTTCGATGGTGCCGTCGGCGCGCACGGTCGCGTAATCCGCGCCGCTGTGCGGCACCACCGTACCCGACAGGCGCGGGCCGGAAATGGTGCCGCCGATCGCCGGGGTATAGCCCTGGTTGCCCCCGCCCGGCAGCGGGCCGAAAATCACCCGGTCGGCGCCGAACAGGACTTCGATGTCGAACACGTGCTCAAGGCGGCAGTCGGCGGGAGACGGGGTCATCGGGTTTCCTCGGGAATGAAAGGCAACGCCGGGGCGCAAGCGAAGCGGCCATCACCCGGAAGGCGGTGGCGCCCGCTCACAGCACGACGAAGTAGTGGATGCGGTTGGCGCCGGGGATCTTTTCCGCCACGCCGACAAAGACATGCTGCGACAGCCAGGCGTGCGGCCCTTCCGGCGCATCGAACCGGGGCGTCACCCGCATATAGTAGTCGTCGAAGCCCACCGGCTCGTTGCGGCGCATCCGGTCGGCGATCTCGTCACTGCGCGCCCAGCGGAAGCCGCGGTTTTCCAGGTAGATGATCGCGCCGTCATCCGCTTCCAGCAGGTAACGCGCGTCGAAGTCAATCACCCCGTTCGGGCGCGTCAGCGGGAAGTCCCCGCCCGACATCGGCACCACGCGGCCATTGAGGCGAGGCCCTTCGACCACACCCTCCTTGGCATAAATCGCCCCGCGCGAATCCCCTCTTGCGGCGGGAGCGACCCAGCTTGGCCGCGAAAGGGTGATCGAGATCGTGAAGGCGTGCTCAAGACGCGGCAGGAACGGATGCGGGTTCGACATCGCTCGAGCTAGACGCACAATAGTTGATTCGTCAACACAATAGCGATGGCGATGCCGCGCAGCATTTGACGTCCGTCACCCGGATGCCGCTAGCGCCAATCTGGACGGGGACACCATGCTCCACGCGTTTAGGGTCAGGACCCAGCCACTGCTCGGCTTACTGCGCTTGCGCCGCTGATCCGGCTTTCCCGGCCTTGCTCGCCGCCACCATGGCATCCCACGCGCTCCATTCGATCGCACGGCCGGGATATGCGACGTTCGCGAACGGCCAGTCGGCCTTCACCCAGGCGGTCACCCACTGGTAAAGCTCGGCGTCGAAGCCCGCGTCGTATTCGGCCTTGGTCACCCACAGCCTGACCACGGCGTCGTAGCCGGGAACGGTGCTGGGATAGACATAGACACAGCCGCGTTCGCGCGTGCCATCGGGCGTCAGCACGGAATAGGCGAAGGACTTGCGGCCCTGAAACCGGGCCTGCTCGGTTTCCATGTCCTGCACGGCGTCGGCGGCGGAGATCCCCTCGCGGGGCCAGCTGGTGCTGCGCGAAAACGTCTTCTGCAAGTGCTCGATGGAGGCCATGTAGGCGTCGTAGTCGATCTTCGCCAAGGCGGGAGCGAGCGGCACGACCTTGAAACCCGGTCCTTCCACGTGGGTCGGAACGTTGAAGCCGGCCGATACAAAGGGCGGTGCCGGCGCGGCAACGGTCGCGGATGACGGCGCCGTCCCTTCAGCCCATGCGGCAGCCGCCGGCATGGCAAGCATCGTCAACGCCAGACCTGCACCGGCCTTCCACATCATCCTGTTTCCCTTCCGGACCGAACGCGCAACACAAGCTGTCGGCCTTCGCAAGAACCGCAACGACGCGGTGGCTAGGGCGGCGGGCGGTGGCGGGCAATACGCCATTTGCGCGGGTGTTTCGCATTCTCGCCCCGCGCGTGCACCGCAGGGTTGGCGAAGCGAAAAAGGACTGGCATCACCCACCCCAGGCAGCCAGCCGGACGCTTGAACGAACGAGGCAGAAGCAATGACCAATCGCGGTACGATCACACTTGTCGCCCTGCTGTTGACCAGCGCCGGCGCGGGCGCCGCGCTTGCCGGACAGACCTCGCCCGGATCGCTCAGCGCATCGCCGTCTGCCTTGCCGATGACCGCAACGGCGGCGGGCGCCTATCTGGCTCCCGGCACGGGTATTGACAGTGTGGCGCTGGTGCCCCCCGTACCCGCGGCCGGTTCCGCCACGGAAGCGCGGGACCATGCCGCCGCCGACCGCGCGCTGGCCTTGCAGGGCAAGGCGCGTTTCGCGCTCGCGGCGAGCGATGCCGATCTCTGGTCGCCCAAGGCCACCGGCACCTTTTCCTGCACCGCCGGCCTTGCCATCACACCGACGGACACGCCCGCGCTCAACCGGCTGATGCGCCGCGCCATGATCGATTTCGGCATGGCGACGAGCGGCGCCAAGGACAAGTACAAGCGCCCCCGCCCCTTCATGGAGAACGGCAAGCCAACCTGCACGCCTTCGCAGGAAGCCGGCCTGCGCACCAACGGTTCCTATCCCTCCGGCCACAGCGCCATCGGCTATGGCTGGGGGCTGCTGCTGGCGGAGCTGATCCCCGACCGCGCGACGCAACTGGTCGCGCGCGGCCGCACGTTCGGCGAGAGCCGCCGGATTTGCAACGTCCATTGGGAAAGCGATATCGAGGAAGGACGCGTGGTCGCATCCGCCGTCTTCGCCCGGTTGCAGACCGAGCCGGGTTTCCAGGCCGACCTGGCGGCCGCCCGCGCCGAACTGGCCAGCCAGCCGCACAAGGCGCCGGATCGCGACTGCGCCGCCGAAGCGGCGGCGCTGGCGGAGGACATCCCCGGATAAGGAGACCCTTCTCCGCCGCTATCCGGCGAAGACTTCCGCGCGTACCCAGTCCACCGAACCCGCCGGATCGGCGAGCCGGGCATGGCCCAGCACGCCGTTCCAGTATCCTTCTGAGCCGTCCGCCAGGCGCCATTCGTGGAGCCGCCGGGTCAGCAACGGAAGGTCGAATTCCTCGCTGATGCCGATCGCGCCGTGGACGGCATGGGCGGTGCCGGCCAACCGCGCTGCCACCGACGAGGCGGTCGATTTGGCCACCGCAGCGGCCGCCAGCGAAACATCGAGCCCCCGCGCGCAGCCCAGTTGCGCGGCGATGCGGGCGGCGACGGCATCTTCCGCCATGACCGCGAGATTCTGTTGCAGGGCCTGCTGGCGGCCGATGGGCTTGCCGAACTGCACCCTTTCATTGGCATGGCGCGTCGTCATGGTCAGCAGGCGGTGCGCCGCGCCGGCGATCAGGGTGGCCCGAACGACCGCCGCCAGTGCCCGCAGCCCCGCCTCAGGGCGGGCGATCACATGCCCCGCTGGCGCGCCTTCCCAGCCGATCCGCGCGGACAGCGCGTGATGCACGCCTGTCGGCGCCACCGCCAGCGCATCGACCGGGGCAAGCACGAGGCGGTCACCCGTATCGACCAGGACATGCGTGGCCACGAGACCGCACGGCACGATCTGCCCCGGCACGCCCGCCGTGGCGAGCGCGATCGGGCCATCGGGCGAGGCGACGCCAGCCCCGGCCATCAAGGCGCGCGCCACCATGGTTTCGGCCACCGGCAACGGCACGGCATGAGCGCCCACGGCCTCGATCAGCGGCGCGATGGCTGCCAGCGACAGGCCGGCTCCCCCCGCATCCTCGGGCACCAGCGCATCGAGAAAGCCCGATTGCGCCAGTTCGCTCCACATCGCCGAGGCATCGCCGCCGCTTTCCACGGCGCGCACCGCGGCCGGCATGGCAATCGTCGCCAACATCCGGTCGAAGGGTTCGAGCAGTTCGCTTGCATCCATCGGCTCTCTCCCGTCCCCTACCGCAGACCCATGCCGCGCGCGATGATCCCGCGCAGGATCTCGCGCGTGCCGCCGCGCAGCGAAAAGCTGGGCGCGATGTGCGTGACATAGAGCAGCGTGCGGTAGAGCTCGTCGCTCACCGGCTCGTCGGGATGCGCGGCCAGGTCGTCACCGATCGCCACGGGGAGGTCCTGTTCGAACGTCGTACCCCGATCCTTGACGATGCTGGCCTCGACCACCGGGCTCTCCCCCAGCGCAAGGCGCGCGGTGCAGGCGATCGACATGGCGCGCAGCGTGGCAATCTCGGCCATGAAACGGCCGGTCAGCGCATCCGCGTCACGGCGGCCAACCGCCTGCAAATGGCGTGTCCAGGCATCGAGCAGCACCACCGAGGAATAGATGCGTTCCGGCCCGGAACGCTCGAACGCGAGTTCGGCCGTGACCTGCTTCCAGCCTTCGCCTTCGCGGCCAATCAGCGCATCGGCGGGAAGCTCGACATTGTCGAAGAACACTTCGGCGAAATGCGCATCGCCCGTGAGATCGACGATCGGCCGCACCGCAACGCCAGGCGCCTTGAGGTCGATGATCAGCTGCGAAAGCCCCGCGTGCCGGTCTTCCGACGTGCCCGACGTGCGCAGCAGCGCGATCATGTAGTCCGAATGCATCGCATTCGTGGTCCAGATCTTCTGGCCGTTGACGCGCCAGCCCGCGTCCGTGCGCTCGGCGCGGGTTCGCACGCTGGCAAGGTCGGACCCGGAGCCCGGCTCGCTCATGCCGATGCAGAACAGCGCCTCCCCCCGGCAGATGCGCGGGATATAGGACTGGCGCTGCTCTTCGGTACCATAGCCCAGGATCAGCGGCGCGCTCTGCCGGTCGGCGATCCAGTGCGCGGCCACCGGCGCGCCGGCGCTCAGCAATTCCTCCACCACCACGAACCGGGCAAATGGCCCGCGCTCCTGCCCGCCATAAGCCCTGGGCAGCGTCAGCCCCAGGAACCCCGCCTGCCCCAGCGCACGGCTGAACGCGGCATCGAAGCCCTGCCACGATCGCGCCCGCCGATCCGCCGGCAGTCCCGCGACGTGACTGGCGATGAAGGCCCTGATTTGCGGGCGCAAAGCCTCGTCCTCGGGCGGCAGCGCGGCCAGCGTCAGCGTGTCGAACACCGTTAGACATCCTCGATCAGAACCGGCCGCATGATCGTTCATGCGTTCCGCCGGACCGGCTTAACCGATCAGTTAAAGCGACGCAATGCAGGCTCCATCGCGCTTCAACCGACGGCAAGGGCAAGGTGGCAGGCGGGTTACGCCTCCACCTGCAGCCGATAGCCAACGCCGGGTTCATTGCGCAGCAAGGTCGGCCGCGACGGGTCTTGCTCCAGCTTGCGGCGGATCGCGCGCGCCGCCACGCGCAAGTATTCCACATCGTTTTCGTGGCCAGCGCCCCACACCGTGCGCAACAGCTGGGTGTGCGTCACCACGCGTCCGGGCGATTTCGCCAGCTCCGCCACGAAGCCGTATTCCTTGGGCGTCAGGCGCACATCCTCACCGCCCCGGCTCACCCGGCGCGCCGCCAGATCGATCTCCACGTCGCCGTGGCGCAGCACTGGCGCGCCGGTCGCGCTCGCCAGCCGGTGCCGCAGCGCGGCGCGGATGCGGGCGAGCACTTCCTCGCTGTCGAAAGGCTTTGCCACGAAATCGTCCGCGCCAAGGTCCAGTGCCGCCACTTTCTCGTCCGTCGCATCGCGCGCGGAAACGACGATCACCGCCGCTCCGGCGGACTTGATGAGCGGGATGAGCTCCAGCCCGTCGCGATCGCGCAGGCCAAGGTCGAGCAGAACCACTTCGGGCTTATCGATCTGCAGCGCCGCCAGCGTCTCG
The DNA here is from genome assembly GCA_001725355.1 of Novosphingobium sp. SCN 66-18. GTDB lineage: Bacteria > Pseudomonadota > Alphaproteobacteria > Sphingomonadales > Sphingomonadaceae > Novosphingobium. The sequence continues at coordinate 293,377 of MEGD01000001.1, read as the reverse complement.
CGCGCGGACCCGGCCTCCACCACGCGATAGGCGGCGCGGGCCAGGCTGGCATGGAGCAGCCGCCGGATGGCCGGCTCGTCATCGACCACGAGTATCGTCACCGCACTGTTCATTCCGCACTGCTCATTCTGGGGGCAATTCCTTCAACTGGCCGGGCGGGAAGCGGATCGCGAACGACGCGCCGCGCCCGTCCGCGCGATCGGACGCGGAAACGCCCAGCCCCATCGCTTCGGCAAAACCCTTGACGATCGCAAGCCCCAGCCCGGTGCCGCCCTTGCGGTCCGATCCCTCGATCCGCGCAAACGTCTCGAAAATCCGCTGCGCCTGGCCTGCGGGAATGCCCGGCCCTTCATCCTCGACGAACAGCGTCAGCCCTTGCGGGTCGCGGTGGGCGCGCACGGTTATGCCCGTTCCGGGATCGCCATATTTGGCCGCGTTCTCGATCAGGTTGATCAGGCAATGGTGGAACAGTTGCGGATCGACCAGCACGAACGGAAGATCGGCGGCGATCTCTACGTTCACCAGACGCCCGTGCAGCGCCGTGCCCAGATCGTGCAACGCGCTGGCGACCGCCTCGGCCAGATCGACGGGCTCGATCTTGCGGTGCAGCGCCCCTGCCTCGATCCGCACCATGTCCAGCAGGTTGGCGACGAAGCGGTGGAGCCGTTCCGCCTCGGCGCGCGTCTCGGCGAGCTGGTCCTCCTGCTCAGGCGACATCGCGCGGATCTGCGCCAGCGAGCCGAGGATCGTGGTCAGCGGGGTGCGCAGATCGTGGCTGACGGACGACAGCAAGGCATGGCGCAGCCGGTCGCGTTCGCGGACGTGGGCGAGGTCCGCCATTTCCTCGGCCAGTGCGATCCGCTCCAGCGCCAGCCCGGCCTGGTCCAGCAGGCTCAGCAGGAACGGCAGCTGATCCGCCCGCACCGGCGCGCCCGCATCGGGGCGCGACAGGCCGAACACCGCCAGCACCCGGCTGGTGGTGCCGATCGGATAGAACAGCCATTCCGACGCGGTGAGCGTATCCGATCCCTGCCCCGCGGGCTTGTTGTTGTCGAAGGCCCAGCGGGCGGCGGCATCGTCGAGCATCGCCAGCCTGCCCCCCGGCGGCGCGGCAGCCCGCACCGCAAGGCCCGCCGCATCGGGCATCAGCAGCACCGTGTTACCGGCCAGGCGCTGCCCGATCTCGTCGCACAGCACCTGCGCCAGTTCATCGGTGGAAGCGATGCCGGTCAGCCGCCGGGCAAAGCCCGCGAGCGACCGGTTCTGCGCCGCGCTCGCCTGCGCCAGCAATGCCTGCGCCCGCACGCGCGAAGCGAGCTGGCTGCCGACGATGGCCACGCCCAGCAGCACCAGCACGGTGATGATGTTCTGCGGGTCCTGAATGGTGAAAGTGTTGAGCGGCGGGATGAAGAAGAAGTTGTACGCCAGCGAGCACGCGAGGCTGGTGACGATGCCGGTGCGCAGGCCATAGCGTGTCGCCGCCAGCATCACGGGCAGCAGGAACAGCAGGCCGATATTGGTAATGCTGCCCTGCGCGAAGATCATCCGCCCCAGCACGGTGATCGCCGCACCAAGGCCCAGCGACACGGCATAGCCCTGCCACGAACCCCAGCCCTCGCCCAGATCGGGAAGACGCATTTTGCGGGCCGCTCCCGCTTCGGACAGCGGCAGGACATGCACGGCAAGTCCGGGGGCATCGCGCACCAGCCGGTCCACGATCGATCCGTGGCGCAGTTCGAACCAGCGCGACCGCCGCGATTTTCCGACGATCAGCTGGGTCGCGCGCGCTTCCGCCGCGAACTGCCGCAAGCCGGCCAGCGCGCTTTCGGCGGGGATGGTCTCGATCTGCGCGCCGAGTTGCGAGGCAAGGCGCATGGCTTCGGCCAGCCGCGCGCTTTCGGCCGGGGTGAATCCGGCATCGCGCGGGGTTTCGACATGGACCGCCGTCCACGGCGCGCGCAGCGCGTCGGCCAGCCGCTTGGCCGCGCGCACCAGTTCGATCGCGCCCGCCTGTTCGCTGATGGCCACAACCAGCCGGTCGTTGACCGCGAACGTGCCGCCCACCGCGTTGGCGCGCACATAGTCCAGCATCTGCGCGTCGACGGCTTGCGCCGCGCGGCGCAAGGCCAGTTCGCGCAATGCCGAAAGGTTGGACTTGGAAAAGAAGTGCCCCAGCGCGCGCGCGGCTTCGTCCGGCACATAGACCTTGCCTTCGCGCAGCCGTTCGATCAGTTCGTCTGGGGGAATATCGACGATCTCGATTTCCGCGTTCTCGATCACCCGGTCCGGCAGCGTTTCGCGCACGCGGACCTTGGTGAACGAGGCGACCAGATCGTTCAGGCTTTCGAGATGCTGGATATTGAGCGTCGAATAGACGTCGATCCCCGCCGCCAGCAGTTCCTCTACATCCTGGTAGCGCTTGTCGTGGCGGCTGCCCGGCGCGTTGGTATGGGCCAGCTCGTCGACCAGCACCAGTTGCGGCCGGCGCGCGAGAATGGCGTCGATGTCCATCTCCGCCAGGGTGTGTCCCTGATAGGCGATGGGTTTGCGCGGCATGATCTCGAAGCCGTCGACCTTGGCCTCGGTTTCGCGCCGGCCGTGGGTTTCGACCACGCCGACCACGACATCGACGCCCGCGTCACGCCGCGCCGCGCCATCGCTGAGCATCTCGTAGGTCTTGCCCACGCCCGGCGCCGCCCCAAGGAATACCTTGAGGCGGCCCTTGGCCTCGCGCGTGGCGGCGCGCAGCAAGGCATCGGGATCGGGCCTGGCGTCGTTCATGGCCTCCCGTGTGCGCCCGCAGGAGCCGCGCTGTCGAGAGCCAGATTGAGTTCCAGCACGTTGACGCGCGGCTCGCCCAGAAAGCCCAGCGTCCGCCCTTCCACATGGCGGGCGACCAGCGCGCGCACGGCCGGTTCGCTCACCCCCCGCGCCCGCGCGATGCGGCCCACCTGGAAATAGGCCGCCTCGGGGCTGATATGGGGATCGAGCCCCGAGGCGGAAGTTGTCACCAGGTCAGGCGGAACGATGACGCCCGGTGAGGTCGCGAGAGCGCGGGTATCGGCTTTCACCCGGTCGGCCAGCGCCTGGCTGGTCGGGCCGAGGTTGGAACCGGCGGACGCGGTGGCGTCATAGCCCTTGCCGGCGGCCGACGGGCGCGGGTGGAAATAGGCATCGCTGGCGAAGCCCTGCCCGATCAGGCTGGAGCCCACCGGACGGCCATCGCGATCGATCAGGCTGCCGTTGGCCTGGCGGGGGAACAGCACCTGGGCCACTCCCGTCAGCGCCAGCGAATAGGCCAGCCCCAGCAGCAGCGCGAACAATACCGTGAGCACCAGCGCGGGGCGCAATGCGGCCAGAAGATCCTTGGTCATGTCGAAAGTCCTCAGACGAGATGAAGCCCGGCGACGGCGAGATCGATCGCCTTGATGCCGATGAACGGCGCGACCAGGCCACCAAGACCATAGACCGCCAGATTGCGGGCCAGCAGCGGCCCGGCACCCATCGGCCGATAGGTCACGCCCCGCAGCGCCAGCGGCACCAGCGCCGGAATGATCAGCGCGTTGAAGATGATCGCCGAAAGGATCGCGCTTTCCGGGGAAGCCAGCTTCATCACGTTGAGCACGCCCAACCCCGGATAGAGCACCACGAACATCGCCGGGATGATCGCGAAATACTTGGCGACGTCGTTCGCCACCGAAAACGTGGTCAGCGCCCCGCGCGTCATCAGCAGCTGCTTGCCGAGGCCCACGATCTCGATCAGCTTGGTGGGATCGCTATCCAGATCGACCATGTTGCCCGCTTCGCGCGCGGCCTGCGTACCCGTGTTCATGGCAACGCCGACATCGGCCTGCGCCAGCGCGGGCGCATCGTTGGTGCCATCGCCGCACATTGCCACCAGCTTGCCCCCCTGCTGCTCCGTGCGGATCAGCGCCAGCTTGTCCTCGGGCGTCGCTTCGGCGAGGAAATCGTCGACGCCGGACTCGGCGGCGATGGCGGCCGCGGTCAGCGGGTTGTCGCCGGTGATCATCACCGTGCGGATGCCCATGCGGCGCAGTTCCGCGAACCGTTCGCGCACGCCCGCCTTGATCACGTCCTTCAGCGCGATCACGCCGAGCAGCTGGCCATCCCGCGCCACCGCGAGCGGCGTCTGGCCCGACCGCGCGATCTCTTCGGATATGCGCCGCAGTTGGGGGGCATGACTGCCCGAAGCCGCCTCGGGATTGGCGCGCAGGATCGCGTCCACCGCGCCCTTCTGCACCAGCCCGGCGTCGGTCCTGACGCCCGAAATCCGGGTCTGCGCGGTGAAGGGAATGATCTCCGCGCCTGCGGGCAGGGCATTGATGGCGACACCGAACGTCTCGCGCGCGAGCACGACGATGGAGCGTCCTTCGGGCGTCTCGTCGGCCAGGCTCGCCAGCATGGCGGCCTGCGCCAGCGTGGCGGCGGCGATGCCTTCCAGCGGACGGAAGGCGCAGGCCTGCCGGTCGCCGATGGTGATCGTGCCGGTCTTGTCGAGCAGCAGCACGTCCACGTCGCCCGCCGCTTCCACCGCCCGCCCCGACTTGGCCAGCACGTTGAAGCGCACCAGCCGGTCCATCCCGGCAATGCCGATCGCCGAAAGCAGCGCGGCGATGGTCGTGGGGATCAGCGTGATCAGCAGCGCGGCCAGCACGGCGACGGGAATGTGCCCGCCGGCATAGCGGGCGAAGGCGGGCACCGTCGCCACCGCGATCAGGAAGATGATGGTCAGGCCCACCAGCAGGATCGTCAGCGCAATCTCGTTGGGAGTCTTCTGCCGCTCCGCGCCTTCGACCAGCGCGATCATCCGATCGAGGAAGCCCTGCCCCGGCTCCTGCGTCACCCGCACGCGGATCGAATCCGAGATGACGCGCGTCCCGGCGGTGACGGCGGACCGGTCGCCGCCGGCCTCGCGGATCACGGGCGCGCTTTCGCCGGTGATGGCGGCCTCGTTGACGGAGGCAACGCCGGCGATGACTTCCCCGTCGGCGGGGATGAGGTCGCCGGTTTCGACCAGCACCTCATCCCCCCGCCGCAATTGCGACGCGGGCACGACCTGGCCATTGGGCAGCCGGGCGGCCAGCTCGCTCTTGGTCGCGCGCAGCGATGCCGCCTGGGCGCGGCCGCGCCCTTCGGCCAGCGCTTCGGCGAAGGTGCCGAACAGCACGGTCAGCCACAACCAGACGATCAGCTGCGCCTGGAAACCCAGCGGCAGCGGCTCGCCACCCAGCGCCAGCAGCAGCGTGAGCAACAGGGCCACCACCGCCGTGGTGAACAGCACCGGATTCTTCACGAGCGCAGCGGGATGGAGCTTGCGGAAGGCGTCGCCGATCGCGGGAACGGTCAGCTTGGCCGAGAACATGGATGCGGGAACGCTCTGGGGCGTGGTCATGGTAACAAACCTCTCAGAACAGCTGGCCGGAGATCATCGCGAGATGATCCGCGATGGGGCCAAGCGCGAGGCTGGGAAGGAAGGTGAGACCGCCGACGATCAGGATGATGCCCACCAGCAGGCCGATCCACAGCGGGCCGGTCGTGGGGAAAGAGCCGGCGGTTTCGGGCGTGTACTTCTTGGCCGCCAGGCTGCCCGCGATGGCCAGCGCCGGAACGATCATGAAGAACCGGCCGATCCACATCGCCACCGACAGCAGCCCGTTGTAGAACGGCGTGCCGGCAGTCAGCCCGGCGAAGGCCGAACCGTTGTTGCCCGTGCCCGACGAATAGGCATAGAGGATCTCGGTGAACCCGTGGGGCCCCTTGTTGAGCGGCCCCGCCAGCCCCGCCGGCAGCACCGCGCTGATCGCGGTGAAGCCCAGGATGCACAGCGGCAGCACGGCGATGGCCAGCACCGCCAGCTTCACCTCTTTGGCCTCGATCTTCTTGCCCACGTATTCCGGCGTGCGGCCGACCATCAGACCGGCAATGAACACCGCCAGCAGAGCGAACAGCAGGAAGCCATAGATCCCCGCGCCGACGCCGCCGACCACGATCTCGCCCAGTTGCATGTTGAACAGCGGGATCATCCCGCCCAGCGCGGTGAAGCTGTCATGCATGGCGTTGACCGCACCGCACGACGCGGCTGTGGTGACCACCGAGAACAGCGCGCTGGCGGCAATGCCGAAGCGCACTTCCTTGCCTTCCATGTTGCCGCCGGCCACGCCAAGCTGGTGCAGCACCGGATTGCCCGCCGCTTCCTGCCAATAGGTGATGCCGGCGCCCGCCAGGAACAGGATCATCATCGCGGCCAGGATCGCCCAGCCCTGCCGGACGTTGCCCACCGCCCTGCCGAAGCAATAGGTGAGGCCCGCGCCGATCGCGAAGATCGACAGCATCTGCACCAGATTGGTCAGCGCGGTGGGGTTCTCGAACGGATGGGCGCTGTTGGCGTTGAAGAAGCCGCCGCCGTTGGTGCCCAGCATCTTGATCGCTTCCTGGCTGGCCACCGGCCCCAGCACCAGCGTCTGCTTCACGCCTTCCAGCGTGGTCACGTCCACGCTTGACGCCAGCGTCTGCGGCACGCCGCTGGCCACCAGAAACAGCGCATAGACGATGCAGGCCGGCAGCAGCAGATAGAGCGTGACGCGCGTGCAATCGGCCCAGAAGTTGCCGATCGTGCCGCTCTCGCGCCGGGCGAAACCCCGGAACAGCGCGAAGGCGATGGCGATGCCGGTGGCCGCCGACAGGAAGTTGTGAATGGTCAGCGCCAGCATCTGGCTGAGATTGCTCATCGTGCTTTCGCCGGCGTACCACTGCCAGTTGGTGTTGGTAACGAAGGCGATGGCGGTGTTCATCGCGCCATCGCCGCCAATGGCGCCCAGCGCGCGCGGATTGAGCGGAAGCACCGCCTGGAACCGCAGCAGCGCATACGTGAACACCGTCAGCACCAGCTGGAACAGCAGCATGTGCAGCGCATAGGCGCGCCAGGTCTGCTCATGGTCTGGCCGGATGCCGGCAAGACGGTAGAAGCCGCGCTCCACCGGCCCAAGCACGCGATGGAGCGGTGTCGTCCGCCCTTCATAAAGGGCGAACAGGAATGCACCGACCGGCTGTGCCAGCGCGACGGTCAATGCCGTGAACAGCAGGATCAGGGTCCAGCCTTCGATGGTCATGGATGGCTCCGTTCAGAAGCGTTCGGGCCGCAGGAGCACGGCGAGAAGATAGACGAGCAGGCCGGCGGCGGTGATACCGGCCAGCAGAAGCGGAAGGGTCATGGCGAAATCCTCAGGCCTTTTCGCAAAGGCGGACAAAGGCGAGCGTAAGCAGGAAAAGGCCGCCCAGCAGGGCGAGCCACGCGATGTCGGTCATCGGACGGTCCTTTCAGTACCAGAGGCTGCGCGAGGGGATGGGGACGTGACGGAACAGGCCCGGTCCCTCGATCACGAAGGCGAGCCCGCTGGTCAGCAGCAGGAAGACCATCCCGCACAACGCCAGTTCGCCGGGAGTGGTGTGGTGCGCCGGCGGCGTGGTAATGATCCGGTGCGCCCACACCGAGGCCCGGTGCGCGCCGCCGAGCAGCAGGACGCCAAGCGACCGCATGACGAGTTCGGCGGTCCACCAGCGTTCGCCCCTGCGCAGGCGATCGAAAGCACGTGACATGGAAAAGCTCCCGCAATGCAAATGCGGTGCTTCCACTGCGCCTTCCGGGCGTTAAAATTCCACGGGGAATTCAGGCCGCGCCGTAAAGATTCCATAAAGCGCGCGGGGGCCGCTCGCGGCCGCCCGAACATGACGCCCTAACGCTTCCAGTGCCGCGCAATCGCGGCCTTCTCCGCATCCGCATCGAGCGCCGGCCCGCTCGCCATGTCCTGCACGGCCGCCATCAGGCGCGGATCGGTGCTGCCGGCCTGGCGATAGACGCCTTCTTCTCCAGCCGATCCACCGAACGCCTTCTCCAACCGCCAGCCGCGCGCATCGCGGCAGGCGATCCCGGCCCCGGCCTGCCCGCTATAGCCACGGCAGAAATCGCCCTTGGCGTTGGCGAAGCTCAGCATCACGCGCACCGGCGCGCCCGCCGCCGAGGTTCCGGAAAGCTGCGTGTCGAGCGCCGCCGCCAGTTGTCCGTCCGCATAGCCGGGGCCACCGCTCGGCGCCGGCCGATTGAGCACCACGGCCAGCGCCAGCGATGCCGCCAGCGCCGCGCCGGCTCCCCAGGCCCAGCGCGATCGCGTGCCGCTGGACGCCGACGCGGCGCGTGCCTTGCGCGCGGCATCGAGCGAAAGGACTTCGGCTTCCGGCTGCGCCCGCACCGCGCGGGTCAGCGCCTCGGGCAGCGGAGCGTCGAGAATCGGCGCGAAATGGGCGGAAAGCCGCGCCTTCAGGGCCCGGTGCGCTTCCACCTGGCGGGCGAGCGCGGGGTCCTGCGCCAGCGCCTGCTCCACGCGATCGCGCTCCGCGCCTTCGAGTTCGCCATCGGCATAGGCGGCGATCAGTTCGGGGGTGATGGTCATGCCGCTTCTCCCAGCAGGGCGAGCAGGGCGTCGCGCCCCCGGACCAGACGCGAATTGAGCGTGCCGACCGGACAGCCGACGATGTCCGCCGCTTCCTTGTAGGACCAGCCTTCGACCATCACCAGCAGCACGGCCTCGCGCTGATCGTCGGGCAGGCGGGCCATCGCACGATCGACATCGGTCAGCATCGCGCGCGCTTCCTGCCCGCCGTCCGCGCCCACCGCGGCGCCGGCTTCCTCGTCCACGAAGGTCTGCCCGCGCCGGCTGGCCGCGCGCGTCTCGTCGATCCAAAGGTTGCGCATGATCCTGTACATCCAGCTATCCATCCGTGTCCCCGCCTGCCACTGGTCGCGGCTGCGCAAGGCGCGTTCCACCGTCATCTGGCAAAGATCGTCCGCCCGCGCCGGATCGCGCGCCAGCCCAGCCGCGAACCGGCGCAACCGGGGCAGCAGGGCCAGCATTTCGGATTCGAAGCGGTCTGACAGCGTTCTTGCCTTTCCGATGGATAAAACGGACGACACCAGTCGTTTCATCCATAATGAAATCCGAAAGATCGGGAAACGCGGATGCGAAGTCGAATATGGATACTCCTGTCGGTCGCCATGGCCTCCCCGGCGCTGGCGCAGATCGGCCCCATCGGTCAGCAATTGCCCGGCGTGGCCCAGCCCGTCGAGCGCGTGCTGGGCGGGACGCTGGAATCGGTCGATCGCACGCTCGGCACGGGCGTTGATGCCACGACGCGGACGGTGCGCGGGGCCGCCGCGCTGGCGCAGGCGCGGATCGACCGGATCGGCGATCTGGTTCGCCGCAACCCGGCGGCGATCGAGCGCGATGCCGACGGCAATCCCGCGCGCAAGGGCGAATTGCTGCTGGTAGCGCCGGATCAGGCGACGCTCGATGCCGCGCGGCAGCTTGGCTTTGCGGTCATGGCCGAGGAACGGCTCGATACGCTCGATATTTCCGTCACCCGGCTCTCCGTGCCGCGCGGCATGACGCTGGCCCGTGCGCAAGCCCTGCTGCGCAAGGCCGCGCCCGATGCAACCGTGTCCGCAGATACGCTGAACTTCCCGTCGGGATCGGCCGCGCCGGCGCGTGGGCGGGAAGGCAAGGCCTCGCCGCCGCTCCCCCCGGTCGCCACGCCGGTCGGCGTGATCGATGGCGCGCCCGGGCGGGCCATCCCCGTGGAAGCCGTCCGCGGCTTCGCGCCCGGCGCGCCGGCACCGGGCGATCATGGCAGCGCGGTGGTCTCGCTGCTGCGCCGCGCCGGGGTGCAACGGGTACTGGTGGCCGATGTCTATGGCGCGGGGCCAGCCGGGGGAAACGCGCTGGCGATCGCGCAAGGGATGGACTGGCTGATGGGGCGCGGCGTGCGGGTCATCTCGATCAGTCTGGTCGGACCCGCCAACGGCCTGCTGGCGCGGACCATGGACGCGGCGCAACGGCGGGGGGCGGTGATCGTCGCGGCGGTGGGCAACGATGGCCCGGCCGCGCCGCCGGCCTATCCCGCGTCCTATCCCGGCGTGCTGGCGGTCACCGGCGTCGACGGCCGCAACCGCGCTCTGATCGAGGCGGGTCGGGCGCGGCACCTCGACTACGCGGCCCCCGGCGCCGACATGCGCGCGATGAACGCTGCCGGACGGCTCGTGCCCGTGCGCGGCACCTCTTTCGCGACGCCGCTTGTCGCCGCGCGCGCCGCCAATGCCATGGATGCCCGCGCCGCGCTCCCGGCCGCACTCGACCGGGAGGCGATCGACCTGGGCGCGCGCGGGCCGGATGCGGTTTACGGCCGTGGCCTGATTTGCACAATTTGTCGATAAATCAGATATTTGTGAAAAATATCGAGCGAGCGTGGATTAAACCGAACGCATCCTTCGTTTTCAGGGCAAGGGGATGGATCAGGGTCCATCACCACCAAACGAAAGGATGGATACCATGCGTAAGCTCATCACGATTTCGGTTCTCGCCTTCGCCGTTTCGACCATGCCGGCCCACGCCCAGCTCCTGGGTGGCGGCCTTGGCGGCGGATCGCTCGGCGGCATGGTCGGCGGCACGCTGGGCGGTACGCTCGGCGGCGGCCTGAACGGCGACCTGCCGATCGGCTCGACCATGGACCGCGTGGGGTCGGCTACGTCCGGCGCGGCCAGCGCCACCGGCTCGACCACGGGCAGCACCCGCGTCAACCGCCACAACGGGCAGGTTCACGCCGACCGCAGCGCCAGCGGCAGCGCGACCGGTGCCGTCACCCAGAACCTTGCCAGCCCGGCCGGCGCCCTCACCGGCGCGGTTTCCGGCAGCGGCTCGGCCAGCGGGTCTGCCAACGCCGATGCGCAGCTGATCGGCACCGACCAGATCGCCTCGACCTCGCGCGCCGTGGCGGGAACGGCCCGCAACACCGCGAGCGCCGCTGCCGGCAAGGCTCGCACCACGGCTCAAGGCGCGGCGATGACCGCGCGGGACACCGCAGCCGGCGCGGCATCGCGGACCCGCGATGTCGCCGGCAAGGCGGCCCAGCGCGCGAACAGCACTGCGGGCGCCGTGGCCGACAAGGCCGCCAGCACCTCGGTGACCGGCGGGGTGACCGGTTCGGTCAGCGGAAACGGTTCGGCAACGGCCGGCAACTGACGCCCCGGGGGCACTCTCGAAGGGCCTGATCACTCCTTAAGGGGTGGTCAGGCCCTTTCGTTCAGGGCTGGGGCGCGGTGCGGACCCGCAGGGTGGCGACGGCCGCGAGCAACAGCATCAGCCCGGCCAGCGACAGCACGTTGCGTGGATCGGAGCCCAGCACGGTGCCGTATAGCAATGGCATCGTGACCGTCTGGATCAGCATCGGCACGACGATGAACATGTTGAAGATGCCCATGTAGATCCCCGTGCGTTCGGCCGGGATGCTGTTGGCCAGCAAGACATAGGGGCTGCCCATCAGGCTGGCCCAGGCGATGCCGATGCCGATCATCGGCAGATAGCTCCAGGCCTCGTTGCCCATGTGCGGCAAGGCCAGCATCGCCACGCCGCCCAGCGCGATGCTGACCGCGTGCACCGGCTTCACGCCCAGACGCCGGATCAGCGGAACGAGCGCGAACGCGGCGAGGAAGGCCAGGAAGTTGTAGAACCCGCCCAGCCGCCCGTTGACAAGCGTGGCATCGCGCAGCGCCACCGCCGAATCCGAACCGTGAAGCGACCGCGCCAGCGACAGCGTGACGTACTGCCAGTAGCAGAACATGCCATACCATTGGAACAACATGGCCACACCGAACTGCCGCATCGGCCCGGGCATTTCGCGCACCGCATCCGCGAAATCGCGCCACGCGGTTCCGGCCGACAATGGCTGGGCACGCATCGCCGCCGCCTCGTCCGCCGGCAAGGGCAGCTCCGGCACACGCCAGACCGACCATACGATCGTCGACAGCGACAGCACCGCGCCGATGATGAAGGCCACGCGCGTCACGTGCGGAATGCCGTTCGCGTCGACCGCGTCCGCGCTCATGCCGGCCCACACGAACAGCGACGGCGCAAGGTAGGACAGCGTCTGGGCAAGTCCGGTAAAGGCGCTCTGCGTCAGGAAACCGAGTGGCCGCTCGGCCGTGTCGAGCCGGTCGCTGACATAGGCCCGGTACGGTTCCATGGTGATATTGTTGGCAGCATCGAGCACCCACAGCAGCGACGCGGCGACCCACAAGGCGGGGCTGAACGGCATGGCCAGCAGGGCCAGGCTGCACAGCACCGCCCCGATCAGGAAATAGGGCGTGCGGCGTCCGATTCGCGTGGACGTGCGATCGCTGAGCGCGCCGATCAGGGGTTGGACGAGCAAACCCGTCATTGGGCCGGCCAGCCACAGCACCGGCATGATCGTCGCGTCCGCGCCCAGATAGGTGTAGATCGGCGCCATGTTGCTCTGCTGCAATCCGAAGCTGAACTGCAGCCCCAGAAAACCCAGATTCATCTGCACGATGCCAGGAAAACCAAGGCGTGGCCGGGTGCCCTTCATAGTTCCTCTCCTAACCGGGTTTGGCGCTGTTTGCTTGCATCGCTTGCCCTGTCCCCTGCGTAGCAAAAATGCAAAGGTTTGCAAATTATTCTTGCAAACGTTTGCAATCACCTTTAGCGACTGCCTGCAGATGTCGAGTCACTCGACCGTGTCAGGAGAGGGATGATGAAGGTTCTTCCGCTTAACGCCGTGCGCTTTTCCGCCGCCAGCCTGCTGGCAGCCAGTTCGATGTTCGCGCTGGGCGTCACCCCGGCCCTTGCGCAGGAGACTTCGGCGCAGGCCGATTCTCCCAACGATGCCGAGATCATCGTGACCGCGGTGGCACGCGGGCAGAACCGGCTGGATTCCTCGGTTTCCGTCAGCTCGCTCAACGCCGATCAGCTGCAGCAGACCACGCCGCGCTCGGTCGCCGAACTGTTCCGCAACATTCCCGGCATCCGGTCGGAAAGCTCGGGCGGTGAAGGCAACGCCAACATCGCGGTGCGCGGCCTGCCGGTCGCCTCGGGCGGCGCCAAGTTCCTGCAGCTGCAGGAAGACGGGCTGCCGATCCTGGAATTCGGCGACATCACGTTCGGCAATGCCGACATCTTCCTGCGTTCGGACTTCAACATCGCGCGCGTCGAAGCGGTGCGCGGCGGTTCTGCTTCGACCTTCGCCTCGAACTCGCCGGGCGGCGTCATCAACCTGATCTCCAAGACCGGGGAACAGGAAGGCGGCGCGGTGCAAGCGACGGTCGGCCTCGATTACGGCGAATACCGCGTCGACGCCGACTACGGCGGCAAGATCAGCGACAGCCTGCGCTTCCACGTCGGCGGCTTCTATCGCCAGGGCGAAGGCCCGCGCCGCGCCGGCTACGACGGCAATCGCGGCGGCCAGATCAAGTTCAACGTGACCAAGGATTTCGCCGGCGGCTACGTGCGGCTCTACGGCAAGTACCTCAATGACCGGGCCATCGGTTATCTGCCCAACCCGGTGCGCGTGACCGGCACCAACGCCAACCCGGTCTATACCAACCTGCCCGGCTTCAGTATCAACGAGGATACGCTGCATTCGCGCTATTTCACACGCAACATTACGCTTGATGGCAACAACAACCTGGTGGCCGACGACATCCGTGATGGCCAGCATCCGGTGGTCAAGGCCGTGGGCCTCGAAAGCAAGTTCGATGTCGGCGGCGGCTGGTCGGTGATGGAGCGCTTCCGCTACTCGGCGATCTCCGGCCGGTTCATCTCGAACTTCCCCTCGTCGGTCGATACCTCGGGCGCGGTGGCGACCAGCCTGGGCGGCGCGGGCGCGTCGGCGGTCTATTTCAATGGCCCCAACGCCGGGCAGGCGGTGGCTGCCAACACCTACCTTGCCAATATCGTGGTGTTCGACACCAAGCTGAACAGCCTGGACAACATCACCAACGATTTCCGCCTGACCAAGGACTTTGACCTGGGCGGCGGCAAGCTGACCGTGACCGGCGGCTTCTACAAGTCGCGCCAGACGATCGATACCGACTGGCTGTGGACCTCGGCGGTGATGGAAGTGAAGGGCGGCGGCGATGCGGCGCTGGTCAACATCGTCAACGGATCGGGCCAGCTCGTCACGCAGGACGGCTTCTATGGCTATGGCGCGCGCTTCTTCGGCAATTGCTGCCGCCGCAGCTACCGCCTGAGCTACGACACCAATGCGCCGTTCGCCGCGTTCACCTGGAACAAGGACGCGCTGACCCTGGACGCCAGCGTCCGCTACGACATCGGGCAGGCGCGCGGCTTCGTCGCCGGTGCCGATCTCGGCGGTGGCCGCAACGGCATCACCAGCTTCGACATCAACGGCAACGGCGTGATCTCCGGCCCCGAAACGCAAGTCTCGGTGATCCCGCTCGGCAGCCCCGCTCCGGTGCATTACAACTACAACTACGCCTCCTACTCGCTCGGCGTGAACTATCGCGTGCGTGACGATCTGGCGCTGTTCGCCCGGTACAGCCGGGGCGGCCGCGCCAATGCCGATCGCCTCACGTTCGGCCCGGCGATCCGCAACACCGATGGCAGCCTGGTCAATGCCGACGCCGCCGTCGATTTCGTGCGGCAGGCCGAAGGTGGCGTGAAGTACCGCTCGGGCGGGGTCGCGCTCTACGTGACCGGTTTCTACGCCACCACCGAGGAACAGAACTTCGAAGCAACGACCCAGCGCTTCCTCGACCGCAAGTACCGTTCCTATGGCGTGGAACTGGAAGGCAGCATTCGCAAGGGGCCGTTCCAGCTGAACGCCGGCGGCACCTGGACGCATGCCCGGATCACCGCCGATGCGCTCGATGCCACGGTCGTCGGCAACACGCCGCGCCGGCAGGCCAGCTTCGTCTACCAGATCAGCCCGGAAGTGAACCTCGACAAGGTATCGTTCGGCGCCAACGTGGTCGGCACCACCAGCAGCTACACGCAGGACAGCAACCAGCTGAAGCTGCCGGCCTATACCACGGTCAACGCCTTCCTGCAGGTGCGTCCGATCGAACGCCTGCAGCTCTCGGTGAACGCCAACAACCTGTTCAACGTGAAGGGTTTCACCGAAGCGGAAGACGGCGCGATCCCGGCCAACGGCATCGTGCGGGCCCGTTCGATCAACGGGCGCACGATCTCGGCCTCGGCGCGCATCTCGTTCTGATCTCCCTGCCTCGGGCCGGCCTGATGCGCCGGCCCGATTTTTCTTCTTTCGATCGGACCAGACCGATGCCCTGTTTCCGCTGGCTGCCCGAACATGTCGCGGGAATCGCCGCCCGCCCCCACCCGCAGGCGCGCCCTTTCACCCGCGCCGAAGCGCCCCGGATCGCCGCCGACATGGACCTGTGGGACCATTGGCCGGTGCTGGAAGCCAACGGTGATGTCGCCGCGATCGCGGGCGGCGCTCTGGTTATCTTCCTTGCGGCCCCCATCCTCGACGATCCCGAAGCGCGCCATGCCCTGGCGCGGCTGTGGCTGTTTCACCGCACACCGGCAGGCTGGCGCGATCTCGGCCCGGTGTTTGCCGATGGCTTTTCGCCCGGCAGCCGGGAATGGTCCGGCACGGCGATCGTCGATCCCGCACACAGCCAGGTCACGCTGCATTTCACCGCCGCCGGCGGGCGCGGCGAACCGGCGGTCACGTTCCGCCAGCGCCTGTTCGCCACCCGCGCCGCGCTGACCATCGCGGACGGCGTGCCCGCGCTGTCCGGCTGGACCGCCCCTGTCGAAACGCTGCGCCCCGATGGCGTGGACTACATGATCGATCTGGAGGGAACCGGCGCGGTCGGCGCGATCAAGGCGTTCCGCGATCCGTTCGTGTTCGAAGATCCCGCTTCCGGGCAGACCCGCCTGCTGTTTGCCGGTTCCCGCATGGGATCGGATTCGGACTGGAACGGTGTGGTCGGCGCGGGTACGTTGCAGGACGACGGCTCCTGGCGGCTCGACCCGCCGCTGGTCAGCGCCGATGGTCTGAACAACGAACTGGAACGGCCCCACGCGATCATGCACCAAGGTCTGGTCTATCTGTTCTGGTCCACCCAGCGCAAGGTCTTCGCCGCCGGCGGGCCGTGCGGCCCCACCGGTCTCTATGGTCTTGTGGCGCCGGGCATCGACGGCCCATGGACGCCGGTCAACGGCACGGGACTGGTCTTCGGCAATCCCGATTGCGCTCCGTTCCAGGCCTATAGCTGGCAGGTGCTGCCCGATCTTTCGGTCTGGAGCTTTGCCGATCTCGTCGGTCTTGCCGAGCTGCCGCGCTCGACGGAAGCGGCCCGGGCGGCCTTCGGCGGCACCGCCGCGCCCGTCCTCCGGCTGGCCCTGGACGGCGACCGGGCGAGCCTTGCCGCATGATCGACGAGCCGCTTCTCGCCGGGGTCGAGCTGGGCGGCACCAAGTGCATCGCGGTCGTCGCGCGCGGCACCGAAATCCTGCGCGAACGCCGCCTGCCGACGACCGATCCCGCATCCACGCTGGCAGGACTGTCCGAAGCGCTTGACGAATGGCAGGCCGAGATTCCGTTCACCGCGCTGGGCATTGGCACGTTCGGCCCGGCCCGCGTGTCCCCCGACGCGCCGGACTATGGCCAGATACTGCCCACGCCCAAGCCGGGCTGGACCGGCGCGCGGGTGCTGGACCACTTCGCCGATCGCTTCGCCGTGCCCATCGCGTTCGATACCGATGTCGGCGCGGCGGCCCTCGCGGAAGGACGCTGGGGCCGCGCGCGCGGGTGTTCGACCCATGCCTATGTCACGATCGGCACCGGCATCGGCATCGGCATCGTAGCCAACGGGCAGGTGCTGCACGGCGCCTTGCACCCCGAGGCCGGGCACCTGCGCGTGCGCCGGCGCACGGACGATACCTTTCCCGGCATCTGCCCTTTCCACGGCGATTGCCTGGAAGGCCTGGCCGCAGGCCCGGCCATTGCCGCGCGCATCGGCGGCGATGCCGCGCATATCGCCGATGACCATCCGGTCTGGGCCGATGTTGGCGCGGAACTGGGCGAACTGATGGCCACGCTGATCCTGACGGTGTCGCCCGAATGCATCGTGATCGGCGGCGGCGTGGGCGGTGCGCGGCCGGCGCTGCTCGACCGTATTCGCGATGCCGCGGCTGCAGCCCTGGGCGGCTATGTCCCCGGCGCCGACCGTGACGCGCTGGAAACGCTGATCGGCCCGCCGGGACTGGAGGCACGCGCCGGGCCGATGGGCGCGCTCGCGCTGGCCCTCACAGCATTGGGCTGACGGGGCTCGATTGACACGCTGACGCGGCTCCCGCAAACGTTCGCACGACTATCGGACCGGTCGCGCGCGATCGCCCGGGCAAGCGTGCGGAGCAGTCGATGGACGGGGATAACGAAAGCGAACAGCCGCCGGCCCGCGTCCGCAATATCGTCGAACTGGCCCGGATTGCCGGCGTTTCGGCCAGCACCGTCTCGCGCGCTCTGGCCGGCAACCCGCTGATCAAGGCGAACACGCGCGAACGGATACAGGCGCTGGCGGAAAAGCACGGCTTCCGCCTGAACCAAATGGCCAGCAAGCTGCGCACGCGGGAGACCCGCGCGATCGGCGTGGTGGTGCCGCTGGGGCACGAACGGCGACAGCACATTTCCGATCCGTTCTTCATGACCATGCTGGGCCATCTGGCCGACGGGCTGACCGAATCCGGATACGACCTGATGCTATCGCGCGTGCTGCCCGATACGCCGGGCTGGCTTGATGACATCGTTGACTCCGGGTTGCTCGATGGCGTGCTGATCATCGGGCAATCGGATCAGCTCGATGCGATCGAACACGTCGCGCAGCGCTATCGTCCGCTGGTGGTCTGGGGCCAGCAGACCCCGGGCTATCAGCAATGCACGATCGGGTCGGACAATCACGCGGGCGGCAAACTGGCCGCCCGGCACCTGATCGCCAGCGGGCGCACACGACTGGCCTTCCTGGGTGATATCCGCCCGCCCGAGATCGCCGCACGCTTCGCCGGCGCCAGCGCTGCCGTGCAGGAAGCCGGCCTGCCCGCACTGGAAGCGCTGCCGGTACACTTGAGCGGCGAGCAGGCGCAGGAGGATATTGCCACCCGGATCCGCAGGATCGGACGCACGCTGGACGGCATCGTCTGCGCGTCCGACGTGATCGCGATGACCGCGCTGCGCGCGCTGACGGACGAGGGCCTCGCCGTCCCGACCGACATTGCCGTTACCGGGTTCGACGATCTGCCGATCGCGGCGCAGACGGTTCCCCGGCTGACCTCGGTGCGGCAGGACATCGCCCGGGGCGCGGGCTTGATGATCGGCGCTCTCGCCGCCCGGTTGCGGGGCGAAGACAGCCCGTCGGTCCAGATGACGCCCGAACTGGTCGTGCGCGACAGCGCGTAGCGCTATCCGCTGCTTGTGTCGAAAGCTGCCGCAAGATGGCGCAGCTTGTCAGGATTGCGCACGATGTAGATCGCCGCGATCCGCCCGTCGCGCACGTCGAGGGCCGTCGTCTGGAGCACATCGCCTCGATCGACGCTGACATACCCCGGCAGGCCATCGATCATGGCGGTGCGCAGCAGCGTCGGCATCGATGTATTTTTGCGCTTGAGCCCGGCGAACAAGCGCAGTGCCCGATCGATCCCCCGCACGATGTTGCGGAAGGCGATCACCTTGCCGCCGCCATCCGAATAGATCGCGACGTCGCGCGCGAGCAGCGCAGACAGCGCGCCCGCATCGCCCTCGCGCGAAGCGGTGAAGAAGGCCCGGGCGATCCGGTCCGCCTCGCGCGCGTCCACCGGGAAACGCGGGCGCGCATCCTGCACGTGTTTGCACGCGCGCGCGGCAAGCTGGCGAACCGCGGCGGGCTCGCGCCCCAATGTCGCGGCGATATCGGTCAGCGCCACGCCAAACACGTCGTGGAGCAGGAAGGCGGCGCGCTCCAGCGGGGACAGGCGCTCCATCGCCAGCATCAGGGTAAGCGTCAGGTCGTCGGCGATCGTCTCGTCAGGCTCGGTGGTTTCCATCAGTGGTTCGGGCAACCAGGCTCCGACATAGGTTTCCCGGCGAACACGGGCGGACTTGAGCTGATCGAGGCAAAGGCGGGTGACGATGCGGGTCAGATAGGCAGCCGGAGCATCGACGCTTTCCGCTTTTGCCGCCCACCGAAGCCATGCCTCCTGAACGATATCCTCCGCTTCGCTGACGGAGCCGAGCATACGGTATCCCAGGCGCAACAACCGTGGCCTTTGAGCCTCGAAATCAGCGGCATATTCATCCCTGCTCGGCACGCGCGTCCTCCACCGAGTGCGGCCAGCACCTCTCCCGTGCCGTATCGCGCCATGCCCACAGCGCAAGCGCAGTCGTCAGTATAGCCGGCAACGTCACCGCGGGAAAATCCCGGGCGAGTGCGCCGGTGCCGCAGATGCCAACCACCACTTCCCAAAAGTGGAACAGCGCATGGCCCGCCAGCCAGAACGCGGCGGCGGACCAGAGCGGAAGACGCGCCGCCGGCCGCGCGACGCCTGCAAGCATCGCGATCGCGACCAACAGGAAAATCAGCCCGATGTCGCGCAGGAAATGCTGGTTGAACGGGCCGGTGGTGGTGACACCGGGCACCGCGAAGTACCATCGGGCGGGCGAGAGCAGCATGAAGAGACCGTTGACGGCGGCTCCGATGCCGAGCGCCGAGGCCAGCGCGAGCGGCAAGCCCCGGCTCATGCCGTCCTCTCCGGGGATTGAGCGGCGCGCCAATGGCCCTGCGCTTGCGGAAGGGCAACGACAGGGACACCGAACCGTCCCGCGCCGCCGACGATAACAGGCTTCATGTTCGTATCTCCCATGCGCAATGCTTGTTTGCATGACGAGATGACGGCGACGAGTGTGACATGGGCGATGGCGAAATGAAAGCTCGCGCTCGTCGATGCCTCTCCGGATATCCAGGCGGTGCCGCTCGCGGTACCCTCGATCGAGCCGGATGCACGCCCCTCCGCTTCGGATGGGGATTTCGCGCGTCCCGGCCGGGCGCGGCGTCCTTCGCTGCGCTGGCCGGACGTCGAGACGTTACCGCCCTGGCACGTGCGATTGGGCAACTGGTGGCGCAACCGGACCGCGCCGAGGGAGATGCGGCGCGCGCCAAGCAACAATCTGCGCGACTTGGGCGCACGGCTACGCGAGGCGTCGCCGCTGGTGCTATGGCCACAGGATGGCGTGCTGGCGTTGCGGTCAGCCGACGTGAACCATTTGCCCGCTCCGGTGGCGCGACCCTGGTCCGGGAAGTAGCGGCCCTTGACACGGTTCGCTCAGCCGCCGCCGTGGACAATCCGGTCATGAGACCTCCTCTCAAGGGAATTTCGGGCTACCACTGTCATTCGTCAGTGGACTGTTTTGTCGGTGCCGAAGCCATCAGCCGTTTGTTCGCCACGCTGCGGATCATGTACGCAAAACGGTGAGCCTGGGCCAAATTGCTTCGCGGCGATCTTGCCGCAGCGGTTTGAAGAGATGACGGGCCGCCCCTACAGCGGCGATCATCCGTCACTGGCCATCCCGACCGCTCTGGAGTAATTGCCCTCGGGCCATGGCCTCTGCCGCGGCGGGCACGGCAAGGGCGGCGGGCGTTCACGGAGCAGCCGCCTGAACCGTGAACCTTTTCTGCGGCAGGTGCTCAGGGGGAACGTTTGAAACGGTCTGTGACCATTGTCGACATCGCCAAACACGCCGGCGTGTCTTTCAAGACCGTTTCCCGCGTTCTCAACGGAGCGCCGACCGTGGCCGCAGAGCTGCGCGATCGCGTTGAACAGGCGATACGGGACCTCGACTACAAGCCGAACAGGGCCGCCAGCCTGCTGCGTGGCGGCAAATCCCATGCTCTGGGATTGATCATCGGATCGCATACGGAGATCCTCCACGCTTCCGAACCCGATCATCACATGCCCAGTTATGCTGCGGACGTGATACTGGGTTTGCTGCAGGCGTGCCACGCAGCAGAGCATCATCTGGTCATCGAGAACATCTCGTCCGTGGATGCCCGGATGTCGGGAGAAATGCTGCGCCGTTTTCTCGATCTGGTAAAGCTGGACGGCGTTATCCTGGTGCCGCCGCTGTGCGATATCGCGTGGGTGCTCGACCTGCTCGACAACGCGGCAATTCCGTTTGCGCGGATCAATCCCGGCCTCGATCTGGACCGCGGGCTGTGCTTCGTCATCGACAACAACAGGGCAGCGCACGACGTGGGAGAAGCCATTCTCGCGATGGGACATCGGCGGATCGGCTTTATCGATGGCCCGGAAAGCCATGCGGCCCAGCGCGAACGCAAGATCGGCTTCCTCGACATCGTCGGCAGCGTGGCCGGCGCCAGCGTG
The DNA here is from genome assembly GCA_001725355.1 of Novosphingobium sp. SCN 66-18. GTDB lineage: Bacteria > Pseudomonadota > Alphaproteobacteria > Sphingomonadales > Sphingomonadaceae > Novosphingobium. The sequence continues at coordinate 272,114 of MEGD01000001.1, read as the reverse complement.
GAAGTGCGGCAAGGCAACTTCCTGTTCGCCTCGGGTTTCGAGATGGGGCACGAATTGCTGGCTCTGGCCGAGCGCCCCACCGCCATATTTGCCGCGAACGACGAAATGGCCGCCGGCGTGCTGGCGGCCGCCATCGAACGGGGAATAGACGTGCCGGGCCAGCTGTCGCTGGTGGGTTTCGGCGGGCTTGCCGTTTCCGCGCATACCTGGCCCCGAATCGCCACGGTGCGGCAATCGACGATCGAGATTGCCCGGCTGGCGGGTAACAGCCTGATCGAGCGTGACGCGCGAGACGGCGTGGCATGGGACCGGGTCGTGACGATGCCTTACGAACTGGTGCCCCGCCAGTCGATGGCCCCGGCGGCGCGCTGACAGCCACAGAAACAACCGTCAGTCCGTCCACTGTTGACGCGGATTTTGCGCAACACTATGCGTTTGAGACAACGTTGTCCCGAATCGCTTTGCGTCAGTGGGCAAACGAAATCGGACCGAACACAATTCGGTCAGACAAGGGAGGGTGTCATGAATTATCGCCGCAGAGTGCTGTCGCTTGGGAGCGTGGCGTTTTCGATCGCGATGCCTCTGTCCGTGCATGCGCAGCAAGTTCAGGATAGCGCGGCCGCGGATGGAGAAACCCCCAGCGGCGAGATCGTGGTGACCGCGCAAAAGCGCGAGCAGAGCCTGCAGAAAGTACCTGTTTCGGTTGCCGTGCTTTCATCGACCGTGCTGGCGGACAACCGGATCAGCGGCCTGGAGCAACTTTCGCAGGTCTCGCCTTCGATCAACTTCACCAACAGCGCCAACACGCGCGGGCAGGGGTTGTCGATCCGCGGCATCGGCACGCTCAACTTCTCGGACGGCGTGGAGCCATCGGTTTCGACGGTGGTCGATGGCGTGGTCATCGGCCGGTCGGCGGCTTCGTTCTTCGATTTCAACGACATCGAGCGCATCGAAGTCCTGCGCGGTCCGCAAGGAACGCTGTTCGGCAAGAATTCTTCGGCCGGCGCGCTCAACGTCGTCACCGGCAAGCCCGATCTGGACACGTCATCCCTGTCGGCCTCGGCCAGCTACGGCACGTTCAACGACGTTCGCCTGAAGGCCACCGGATCGGCGGTGCTGGATCCGGGCCGCGCGGCGCTGCGCCTCTCGGGCTTCCGCTCCACCGCCGACGGGATCATCACCAACACCGTTAACGGCCAGAAGCTCAACGGCAACAACAGCTGGGGCCTGCGCGGCAAACTGTTGTTCAAGCCGAGCGACGTCACCTCGATCTATCTCATCGGCGACTACGGCGAGAGCAACCGCAACTGCTGCGCGTCGACCGTGCGCTCGGTGCTGCCGACGACGACCTACTACAACGGCCAGACGCGCGCCGCGCTGCTGGCGAGCCAGACCCTCGGGCCGATCAACCGACAGGTCACGATCGATGGCGATTACTTCAACCGCCAGAAGACCGGCGGCGCCTCTGTCGAAATCAACACGGAACTCGGCGGCCAGACGATTACATCGATCACGGCCTATCGCGAATTCAGGGTGTTCGACAACAACGATCCCGATCTGGTTCCCCTGCCCGTCGTAAGCCTGAACAACGCCCTGCAAAAGCAGAAGCAGTTCACGCAGGAACTGCGGCTGACCTCGCCGGCCGGCAAGCCGATCGAATATGTCCTCGGCCTCTACTATTTCTGGCAGGACGTCACCACCCGCACGCAGGTGAAAGGCAATCTGACGGTCAATCTGCCGGCCGGACAATATCTCGGCAACCAGGTCGACCGCGACATTACCACGAAGAACGTGGCCGCGTTCGGGCAGCTCACCGGCCATCTGACCGACTCCCTGTCGCTGATCGGCGGGTTCCGCCTGACGTCCGAACAGGCGGTGGCGCACTTCAACCGCACGGTGCTGCCAGGCGCGATCGCGGCGATGCCCAGCCTGGGCGGCCCGGCCTACGTCACCCCCACGCTCAAGGCCACCGACACCGATTTCAGCTACAAGCTCGGCATCCAGTATCAGGCTTCGCCCGATGTGATGGCCTATGCCAGCTACACCCGCGGCTACAAGGGACCGGCGCTCAACCTGCTCAACAACCTGACGGCGGCGACGGTGAACGCGGGGCTGGCTGTGCTGAAGCCGGAGATCGCGCGCAATTGGGAAGTCGGGCTGCGCACCACGCTGTTCGACCGGAAGCTGACGCTGAACGCGACCGGCTTCTACGAAACCTTCACCAATTTCCAGGCGCAGACCTACAGCGCGGTGCTGACCTCGTTCCAGCTGACCAACGCCGGCAAGCTCGTGACCAAGGGCGCGGAAATCGAGGCGATCCTGCGCCCGATGAACGGCCTCAGCCTTTCGGGCAATCTTGCGTTTACCGACACGGAAGTGCGCGGGCTGGTCGTCAGCTGTTATCCCGGGCAGACCGCCGCGCTCGGCTGCGTGACCGGCCGGCAGGACGTTACCGGCCAAGCGCTGACCAACGCCCCCAAGTGGGCCTATTCGCTCAACGCCAGCTACCGGACGGACATCGGCGACAATCTGCGCGGCGGTGCGAACCTGTCCTTCACCTACCGGTCGCGCACGCTGTTCAGCTTCCGCGATCCCAACACCGCCCAGCCCGGCTACGGCCTGCTCAACGGCAGGCTGTCGATCGAGACGCAGGACGGGCGCTACAGCCTTGCGGTGTTCGGCAAGAACCTCACCAACAAGCATTTCGCCACGCTCATCGGCACCGGACTGCTCGATACCTCGGCAACCGGCGCCGGCTATACCCAGTTGCTGACTCCGGACGCCTTCCGCACGTTCGGCGTCGAAGCGGCCGTTCACTTCTGATGCCTATCGCGGGGAGCGTCGGCACGTGCGCCGGCGCTCCCCGACCGTGCAGGAACGCCTGACCCATGCAGCTTTCCCGACGTCACTTCGTCAGTGCGCTCCTCGCCACGACCACCCTGGGGACCGCGCCCGCCCGGGCCATCGCGGGCAAAGGGCCGCGCCCCAACATCATCACGATCGTGCTCGACGACGTGGGCTATTCCGACATCGGCTGCTTCGGCTCGGAAATCCGCACGCCCGTGATCGACAGCCTCGCCAAGACGGGCCTGCGCTACGTCCATTTCGATACCAAGGCCGTGTGCGCTTCCACGCGCGCCGCGATGTTGACCGGGCGCAACGCGCACACGGTCAACATGCCCGACGTGCCCGATGTCGCGGCGGTGACCCCCGGCGATCCGCAGATGGCGCACCTGTTCCGCCTGCCGGGCAATGCGCAGACCATGGCGCAGGCCTTGCAGCGGCGGGGCTATGCCACCTGGGCGATCGGGAAATGGCATATGATCCCGATGGCCGAACTGGGCGCGGACGCCCCGCGCGAAAACTGGCCGTTGCAGCGCGGTTTCGACTATTTCTATGGCTTCCCGCGCGGCTGGACGGACCAGTATCGCCCCGAACTGGTGGAGAACAACGGCTATCTGAAGCGGGATTTCCCGGAGGGCTATCACCTCTCCGCCGATCTGGCCGACAAGGCGATCGGCCTCGTCTCGAACCATCTCGACCGGAACCCGGCCGCGCCGTTCTTCCTGAACCTGGCGTTTGGCACGGCGCATTCGCCGATCCAGGTGCCGCGCGAGTACTCGGCACCCTATGACGCGGTTTACGCAAAAGGCTGGGACGCGATTCGGGAGGAGCGCTTCGTCCGGATGAAACGGATGGGGCTCATCCCCGAGAACACGCTGCTGCCCGCGCGGGAATCGCGTGATCGCGCTTGGGCGGATTTATCGGAAGACGAAAAGGCCGTCTTCGCCCGGTACATGGCGGTCTATGCGGGCTTTATCGAACATTGCGACCGGCAGATCGGGCGGCTGCTCGATGCCCTGCGCGACCGGAAGGCGCTCGACAACACGATCATTGTGCTGTTGTCGGACAACGGCGCGGCTTCCGAGGCCGGTCAAGCGGGCTTCTTCGACGGCCTCTATCGTGCGAACACCGCTACGCCGGCCCAACAGCGCGCCCGTCTCGACGAACTGGGAACCGGCAAGACGCAGGCGGAATATCCCCGCCCCTGGGCGATGGCGGGAGACACGCCTTTGCGGCGCTACAAGCTGTGGCCCTATTCGGGCGGAACGCGCACCCCGATGATCTTCCACTGGCCGCGCATGGTCCGCGATGGCGGCGCGATCCGCCGGCAATTCGTCGACGTGATCGATATCGCGCCCACGCTGCTGGAAGCGGCGCAGGCCCGCTTCGACGCGACCGTGGAAGGCGTGCCGCAGATCCCGGTCGCCGGCAAATCGTTCCTTCCCACCGTGCGCAGCCGCAAGGCGCCGGGCCGGCAGGTGCAGTATTTCGAGCTGCGCGGCAACCGGGCGATCACCAGCGGCCGCTGGCGCGCCGTGGCGCTGCATGACTGCGACCAGCCCTATGCCAACGATCGCTGGGAACTGTTCGATCTCGACAGCGACTTTTCCGAAAGCACGGACCTCGCGTCGCGCTATCCGGCCAAGGTTGCCGAGATGAAGAGGCTGTGGGATGCGCAATGGGCCATGTATGGCAGCGGTGCTCTGGCGCAACCGGGCGCGCTGACGTGCCGGTATTCGGATATGTTCGACCGGCGGCCGGAATGATCGCCGGACGCGCGCCGACTGGATAAGACAAGAAACGGGGACGGGAACGATGAACAGGACAATGATGAAAGCGGGCCTTGCCATCCTGCTTGGCACGGCCGCCACGGCGGTCGTGGCGCAGGACCGGGTTGCAGCGGCCGGAAACGGTCCGGCCGCACCGAACAAGGCCGGCGAAGACGCGCTGCGCCGGGCCGACGCAACGCTGCGGCAGATGACACCGGACGAAAGGACCGTGCTGACCCACGGGATCATGCCCCTGCCGGTCGGCGTCAGTCCGCCGCCGATTCCGGCGGATGCCATTCCCGGCGCCGGCTATGTCGGCGGCATCGCCCGGCTGGGCGTTCCCGCACTCAAGGAAACCGACGCCAGCCTTGGCGTGGCCTACGTGTTCGGGCTGCGCCGCGATGGGGCCACCGCGCTGCCATCGGCCCTCGCCATGGCATCGACCTGGAATCCCCTCCTGATCGAACAGGGCGGCGCGATGATCGGCGCCGAAGCGCGCGCCAAGGGCTTCAACGTGATGCTGGGGGGCGGCGTCAATCTGATGCGCGATCCGCGCAACGGCCGCAATTTCGAGTATTTCGGCGAAGACCCGCTGCTCAGCGGCACGCTCGCCGGTCATGCGATCCGGGGCATCCAGTCGAACCACATCATCGCCACGATCAAGCACTTCGCGCTGAACGGGCAGGAGACTGGCCGCAAGTTCGTCGATTCCCGAATTTCCGAAGGCGCGGCGCGCGAAAGCGACCTGCTGGCCTTCCAGCTCGGCATCGAGATCGGCAATCCGGGCTCGGTGATGTGCGCCTACAACAAGGTCAATGGCGACCCGGCCTGCTCCAGCAGCTGGCTGCTGAACACGGTGCTCAAGCGCGACTGGGGCTACAAGGGCTTCGTGATGTCGGACTGGGGCGCAGTGCCCGATCTTCAGGCGGCGATGAACGGGCTGGACCAGCAATCGGGCGGGCAGCTCGACAAGGCGATGTTCTTCGATCGCCCGCTGGCCGAAGCCGCCGCCGGCAAACCCGCATGGGCCGCGCGGCGTGATGACATGAACCGCCGCGTGCTCTGGGCGATCTACGACAACGGGCTGGACAAATTTCCCGTCAGCCCCGGCGGCAAGATCGATTTCGACGCGCATGGCAAGATCGCGCAGGATACCGCCGAACAGGGCATCGTCCTGCTGCGCAACGAACGGGGAGCCTTGCCGCTTGCCGCTTCGGCCAAAAAGATCGCGGTCATCGGCGGATACGCCGACACCGGCGTTGTCTCGGGCGCGGGCTCAAGCCAGGTGCAGGGCCAGGGCGGGCCGGCGGTATCGATCCCGCTGGGCGGAGGCAGCGGTTTCGCGGCCTTCATTCAGGAGGCCTATCACCGCTCCGTGCCGCTGAAGGCGATCAGGGCGCAAGCCGGCGATGCCGCCGTTACCTATCGCAACGGCCGCTACATCTCGGAAGCGGTTACGCAGGCGAAGCAGGCCGATGTCGCGATCGTGTTCGCCACGCAATGGTCGACCGAAGGGTTCGACCAGCCCGATCTCACGCTGCCCAACGGGCAGGACGCGCTGATCGCGGCGGTGGCGGACGCCAATCCGAACACGATCGTCGTGCTCGAAACCGGCGGACCGGTGCTGATGCCGTGGCTTGGCAAGACCGCCGCGGTGATCGAGGCATGGTATCCGGGGGCACGGGGCGCGGAAGCGATTGCGAACGTGCTGTTCGGCAAGACCAATCCATCGGGCCGCCTGCCGATCACGTTCCCGGCCGCCGAAAAGCAGCTTCCGCGCGAAAAGGTCGATGGCTTCGACGTGCTCGAACCCGATTTCACCGGCAATCCGCCGCACGCGGACATGGCCCTTGTCGCCAACTACGACATCGAGGGCTCCGACCTCGGTTACCGCTGGTTCGCCCGCAAGGGGGAAAAGCCGCTGTTCCCGTTCGGCCACGGCCTGTCCTACACCACCTTCGCCACTAGCGGCCTCAAGACCGATGGCGCAACGGCCACGTTCACGGTCGCCAACACCGGCCAGCGCGCCGGCGCGACGGTGGCGCAGCTTTACATGGTCACGCAGGCGGGCGCGCGCCGGCAGCGTCTGGTGGGCTACGCACGCGTCGATCTGGCGGCAGGCGCATCGCAACCGGTCACGGTCACGATCGATCCGCGCCTGCTGGCGGACTGGAAGAACGGCGCATGGTCCATCGCCGGCGGCGATTACGGCTTCGCGCTAGGCGAAAACGCGGACGCGCTCAGCCCGGTCGTCACCGTGCGCATGAAGGCGCGGCGCTGGTAGGCGCCGATTACCCCGGGCGCACCACGCAGCGAAAGCCGATGTGCGTGGTGGAGGTATCGACCATTTCCGGGTGGCGCGCCGCCGGGCGGTAGCGCTGGCAATAGTTCGCCGCGCAGAGGTGCGATCCGCCCTTCAGCACCTTGCGCCCGATGCGCACCGCCGGCTGCGCCGGATCGTAGCTGCCCTTCAGCTTGCCGCCGCGCGGGTTGGAAACCGTACAGCAGGAACCCTTCGGCTTCTTGGGATCGGCTTGCGCCGCATGGTCGCTCCACCAGTCGCAGGTCCATTCCCAGGTGTTGCCGATCATGTCGTAGAGGCCATAGCCGTTGGGCGGAAAGGACCGCACCGGGGATGTCCGCTCCCATCCGTCCAGGCACTGGTTGGCGAAAGGGAACAGGCCCTGCCAGTAGTTCGCCAGCATCTGCCCGCCGGGCGCCAGTTCGTCACCCCAGGCGTATTCGCTGCCTTCCAGACCACCCCGCGCGGCATATTCGTATTCGGCTTCGGTCGGCAGATCCTTGCCCGCCCAGCGCGCATAGGCATCGGCATCCGCCCATGCGACATGCACAACCGGGTGGTCCCACAGGTCCAGATCGTCCAGCGAACTGCCGGGGCCAAGCGGATGGCGCCAGTCCGCCCCGAATTCGAAGTGCCACCAGTTGCCCGGTGCGCTCATGTCCACCGGCCCGCGCGTCTTGCGGAACACCAGCGATCCGGCGCGGTCCATGCCCGGCAGCATATCGGGATAGTCCTTCGGATCGGGCGCGATCTCCGCCTGCGTCACATGCCCCGTCGCCTCCACGAAGCGCGCAAACTGGCGATTGGTCACCGGCGTCTCGTCGATGTGGAAGGCATCGACCTTCACGCGGCGCAGCGGCGCTTCCTCCGGATAGAACGCTTCCGATCCCATCGTGAAAGTGCCGGCCGGGATGGCTATCATTCCCGCGTGCAGGTCCGTCACGGCTTCCAAACGCTCTTCCTTCCCCATCGCTACGCTTACACGCCCGCCCATACCGGCGCCCGCTTTTGCAGGAAGGCGTCGATCCCCTCGCCGGCGTCCTCCTCCATCATGTTCCGCGCCATCACTTCCGTGGCCAGTTCATAGGCATCGGCGCGCGGGCGTTCGCGCTGGGCATGGAACAGCGCCTTGCCATGGCGGATCGCGGCGGGGCTCTTGGCCATGATCGTCCGAACGAAATCGTCCACCGCCGCATCGAGATCCCCGCGCGCAACGGTCCGGTTGGTCAGACCCCAGCTCTCCGCCGTGGCCGCATCGATGAACTGCCCCGTCACCAGCATCTCGAACGCGCGCTTGGCCGGTACGTTGCGCGATAGCGCGACAGCCGGCGTCGAGCAGAACAGGCCGACGTTGATCCCCGAAACGGCGAACCGCGCATCGGAGGAAGCGACCGCGAGATCGCAACTGGCGACGAGCTGGCATCCCGCCGCCGTGGCGATGCCGTGCACGCGCGCGATCACCGGCACCGGCAGGTCGGCGATGGCCTGCATCACCTCGGTACAGGCACCGAACAGATCGCGATAATAGGCAATGTCGGGCGTGGCGCGCATCTGGCGCAAGTCATGCCCCGCACAAAACGCGCGGCCCGCGCCGGACAGCACCACGCAGCGCGCCGCGGGATCGGCGGCCACAACGGCCAGCTCGGCTTTCAGCGCCGCCAGCATCTCCTCCGACAGCGCGTTGAACTGCGCCGGGCGGTTGAGCACCAGATCGAAGCGCCCCCGATCGCGATGCACGAGGACGAGGGGGTCATCTTGGCTGGCAGACGTCATCGTGCGGGCATCCTCGATCCTGTTGTGGCCGACACCGGATTTTGCTTCGTATAGCGTACAGCGACTGCGAAAAACCGATTTTGCGCCTTGCCGCCGCCGCCCACCATGCGCCTTTCCCGCAGGAGGCCCATGCTCGACCGCTTCGCCTATACCACGTTGCCCGCACGCATCCTCTTCGGGCCGGGGATCGCGGCACAACTCGCCGGGGAAATCGAGACGCTCGGCTGCCGCCGGCTGCTGCTGGTTTCGACGCCGGGGCAGCGGGACAAGGCGCAGGCGATCGCCCAACCGCTCGAACGCAGGATCGCCAGCCATTTCGCCCATGCCACGATGCACACGCCGGTCGAGGTGACGGAAGCCGCGCTCGCGGAATTCCGCGACGTGGATGCCGATGGCGTGCTCGCTTTCGGCGGCGGCACGGCGGTTGGCCTCGCCAAGGCAATCGCCCTGCACACCGGCTGCCGGCAGGCGATCGTCGCCACCACTTATGCCGGATCGGAAGTGACCCCCGTGCTGGGGCAGACGGCAGCGGGCATGAAGACCACGGTGCGCGATCCCCGGCTGCTGCCCGATCTCGTGCTCTACGATCCCGAACTCACGCTGGACCTGCCCCTGCCGACCAGCATTACCAGCGGCTTCAACGCCATCGCGCACGCGGTGGAGGCGCTCTACGCGCCCGATCGCAATCCCGTTTCCAGCCTGATGGCGCTGGAAGGCGCGCAGGCGATGGTGGAAGCCCTGCCCCGCATCGCCGCCGATCCCCAACACCTGCCCGCGCGGACCCGCGCGCTCTATGCGGCATGGCTGTGCGGCACGGTGCTGGGCGCGGTCGGGATGTCGCTGCATCACAAACTGTGCCACACGCTGGGCGGCAGCTTCGGCCTGCCCCATGCCGAGGTGCATACCGTGATCCTGCCGCACGCGCTGGCTTACAACACCCCGGCGGCGGTGGCGGAACTCGCCCCGCTGGCGCAAGCGCTGGGCGACGATCCCGCGCGGGCGCTGCACCGGCTGGCGCGCGACCTGGGCGCGCCGACATCGCTTGCAGCGCTCGGCATGGCGGAAAGCGATATCGACCGCGCCGCCACGCTGGCCACGCAGAACACCTACCCCAACCCGCGCCCTGTCGAACGCGGAGCGATCCGCGATCTGCTGGCGCGGGCGTGGCAGGGAGAACAACCGGCATGACCGGGCCAATCATCAGGGAGCAAGGCGCATGAGCTATTTTACGGAGGCGCAATCGGCCGAGGCGGTCAACGCCCGGCTGGGCGCGGACATCGACCCGCGCCTTGACCGGATCATGCGCTCGCTGGTCACGCACTTGCACGCCTTCATCAAGGACGTCGAACTGACGGGCGAGGAATGGGCCAAGGCGATCGACTTCCTGACCGCCACTGGCCGCATCTGCAGCGCGGAACGGCAGGAGTTCATCCTGCTGAGCGACGTGCTGGGCGCATCGATGCTGGTCGATGCGATCAACAACCGCCGGCCGGACAAGGCCACGCAGAACACGGTGCTCGGGCCGTTCCACGTCGCCGGCGCGCCGGTGCGGGAAATCGGCGAAAGCATCTGTCTGGATGGCGAAGGCGAAGCCTGCCTGTTCGAAGGCATGGTTACGGACATAGCGGGGCGGCCCGTCGCCGGCGCGGAGATCGACGTATGGTCCGACAACGCCGATGGCTTCTACGATGTTCAGCAACCCGGCGTACAACCGCAATGGAACAATAGGGGCCGATTTAGCCAGATGCTCGACGCGACCGGGCGGCATCCGTGGCGCCCGGCGCATACCCATTTCATCGTCTCCGCGCCCGGTTTCGACCGGCTGGTGACGCATACGTTCGTTGCGGGCGACGCATGGCTGGAAAGCGACGCGGTGTTCGGCGTCAAGGCGCCGCTGATCGTGGATTATGAACCCACGCCCGATGCCGCAACCCCGTGGCGCTGCGCTTTCGATTTCGTGCTGGCGCCTGCCGATGCGTGAGAAGCCCATCGCGCAGGACAGCGCCGCATCGTGGTACGTCGTGGCGATCTGCATGGCCGCCTATGTGCTGTCGTTCGTCGACCGGCAGATCCTGTCGCTGCTGATCGGACCGATCCAGGCCGATCTCGGCATCAGCGACACCCAGTTCGGCCTCCTGCACGGCTTCGCTTTCGCGATCTTCTACGCCACGCTCGGCGTGCCGATCGCCGGCTTTTCGGACCGGATGGCGCGCCCGGCGGTCATATCCGCCGGCATCGCCGTGTGGAGCCTCGCCACCGCCGCCTGCGGCCTTGCCGGCAGCTTCGCCGCGCTGTTCGGCGCGCGCGTGATGGTGGGCGCGGGCGAAGGCGCGCTTTCCCCGGCCACGCAATCGCTGATCGCCGATCTCTTTTCCCGCGAAAAGCTGGGCCGGGCGCTGGCGGTCTATTCGCTCGGCTCGTTCGTGGGCGCGGGGCTCGCCTTTGTCGCGGGCGGCGCGGTGATCGCGGCGGCGACGGCGCACGGCACGGTGCATATCGCGGGCCTGGCGCTGCGGCCCTGGCAGCTGTGCTTCATGATCGTGGGTCTGCCGGGCCTGTTGCTGGCACTGATCGTCGCCATGACCGTGCGCGATCCTCGCCCCGCCGCAAGCGCGGAACGGGCAGACCTCCCGCCCGGCATCGGCGCGGTTTTCGCCATGATGCGCCGGCATCGCGCGATCTTCGGCCCGCACCTTGCCGGCTATGCGCTGACCGGCTGGGCGCTGTTCGGCACGCTGGCCTGGGCGCCCGCCGTGCTGACCCGCGCTTTCGGATTCGATACGCGCGAGGCCGGGCTATGGCTCGGCCTGATCGCGACCTGCGCGGGTGGCGGCGGCGCCTATGCCAGCGGCTGGCTGATGGACTTGCTCGACCGTCGCAGCGGACGGGGTGACGGCGCGCTGCGCGTCGGCATGATCGGCGGGCTATGCTCGGCGCTGTTCGGCGGCGCACTGGCCTTCGCGCCTTCGCCGGGCACGGGCCTGCTGCTGCTGGCGGGTTTGCAGTTCTTTTCGTCGTTTCCCATCGCGCCGTCGGGCGCGCTCGTCCAGATTGTCGCGCCGCCGGCCATGCGCGCGCGGGTTTCGGCACTGCTGATCTGCTGCACGTCGCTGCTGGGCGCGGGCGTAGGAACGCTGCTGATCGGCCTGCTGAACGACCATCTGTTCGGCGCGGGCGCCGGGATCGTGCAATCGCTGGCGCTGGTGACCGTGATCGGTGGCGTGGGCGCGGCGACGATACTCGCGCCCGGATGCAAGCCTTTGCGCGCCTTCGTTGCGGGTCAGCGGGCCTGAACCCGCGCCTCGGCCATTGCCGCCTTGAGCCGCGCGCGGACCGGCCCCGGCGACCGTAGCCAATCGGCACGCAGCCGCGCCACTTCCTCGGTCGTATAGTCCTCGAACCCCGCCGGCATCGGCCCCATCCGGCGGACCAGCCAGTTCATCAGCCGGGCCACGTCGGCATCGCTGAGGCGTGAGGTGGAAACGCCGGGCACGCGCACCAGATACTCGCGCCCACCCGGCAAGGCTGCGAAAGGACCGAGCTGCCCGCGCATGTCGGGCACCTTGCCCGCCATGCCGCGCCCGTCGGGCAAGTGGCATCCCTGGCAGTGCAGCGCATAATCCACCCACGCGCGGTGCGCGCGCTCGTCCGGCGCCGTGCCGGTCGCCGCGACGCCGAACACCAGCGCCAGCGGGAGCAGGACAACCGGTCGCCGCACGGCCGCGCCGTCAGTCCGCCGGCCCGAGCACGACCGACGTGGAGCAGTGGTAGGCGACCCCCGCCTGCGTGCCGAGGCACCAGTCGAGATCGTTGGACGTGGTCGGCTGGTAGGTCGGCGTCGCGCCTTCGTCGCGGCTGCAGTTGCAGCGGCCGCACGCGGATTTGCCGCAGCAATCGTTGTAGCTGATGATGTAATTGCGCCCGTCCACGGGGTTGCGGCAGGTGCCGACCCAGGTGATCGGCGAAGGCTCGGTTCCCGGCGGGCACGAGGATGCCGAACCGCCGCAGCACGAACAGAGGAAGCCGTCCACCGCACAGTAGCGCCAGTATTCGCAGGACATCGGATCGCCCTGCTCCTGCACCTGCACGGGATTGGGCGCGCGTTCCGCGCGCGCGCGCGCCACCGGCAGCAGCGTGGCGGCACCCGACACGGTCAGGAAAGCGCCCAGCCGCCCGATGAAGCCCCGGCGCGACGTGCCGCGCGCGGCGCTGCGGGCCAGGTATTCGGCGGCGCGGTCCAGTCTTCTCATGCTTTGCTTCCCTGGTTCTGCCCCAGCAGCCCCGCCGCGCGGGCGCGCTGGAAATCCTGCAGCGAGGCGACGCCGATCCGGCTCGCTTCGAACAGGCTTTCAAGATGTTCGCGGTTGTTGATGAGGCCCTTGGCCACGATCTGGTTGTTGGCGTCGATCAGCACGGCATGGGGCAGCTTCGACACCTGGAAGGCGATGCCGAGCGGCGTCGACAGCACCAGCGGGAAGGCCTCCAGCCGTTCGCGCACGACCATTTCGTATTGCGCCTGCGCATCGCCATCGCTGGCCAGCACCACCTGCAAGGCGTCACCCTGTTCGCGCGCGATCGATTTGACCACGGGAATCAGCGACTTGCACACCGGGCAGGTCGGCGAAAGAAAGAACAGCAGGGTGGATCGCCCGTCCGCCGGACCGCCGATGCGCACGGCGCGGCCATCGATGGCTTCCAGTTCGAACGCCGGCGTCTCCTGCCCCACTTCGGGGCCGCCCGGCAGCATCAGCGCGCCGACCGGACCAAGCCGTTCGTGCAGCATCCCCACCTGCCGCAGCAGCGCGACGACCACCAGCGCCAGCACGAGCACCAGAATCCACAGCGCGATCAGCGCGGCAATCACGGCATTGGTCACGAGCGGATCTCCTTGCGGGGAAGGTGCAGCGCCATGTCGGCACCGGCATGAATCAGCGCCATCAGCGCGAGGCCGCCGAGCAGGGTGACGGCGTCGAGCCATACCAGCGGGCGGGAGGAAACCGGCAGCAAAGCGGTCAAAACCGCCGCAAGCAGGAGCGCGTTGCGGCCGACGAGGCCCCAGCGCAGTTCGGGCACGCGCGCGCCGAAGCCGAGGCAGCCGCAATCGATCCGCGTGTTCCCGCGCAGGAGATTGATGGCGATAGCGGCCGCATAAGCCCCCAATAGCAGCGCGCAACCGAGCACGCCGGCCCGGCCCAGAGCAGGCCACAGGGGGCTGGCCAGCGCCGCCGCGCCGGCCGTGATTTCCGCCGCGATCACCGCTGGGGCCGCCACGGACTCCCCTCCGGCGGGCAACAGGCGATAGGCGCCCAAGGTTGGCACGAAACGCGCCAGATCGCGCATTTTATGCACGCCCGCCGACACGAACAGGCATCCCGCGCCGATCGCGGGCAACAATGCGAGAACGGGATCGATCATCGCGCGCCCACCGTGGCCACGACCGGCGCGGGCTGGATCAGCGTGAGGTCGGCCCCCAGCCCTTCCACCTTGCGCAGGACCGCCCCGGTGCCCGGATCGCGCACCGCCAGCGTGCCGCTGCCGAACAGGGTGGTGTAGAGCAGCGGCGCATCGTCCCCGCTGACGGCCACCGCGCTGGCCGGCTGGTCGAGCGCGATGCGGGCGGTGCGCTTGGCCGAGGCAACGTCATAGACCCAGATTTCCTCGCCGGGATATTTGTGGGTGCCCGCGCCGCCCTTGTGCATCAGCACGAACAGCCGCCCGCTGGGCGCGTGGTAGGCCAGCGGCTGCAAACCGCCCGGCCGCCACGCGGATTCGTCCGGCCCCGCCAGCTTCCAGCGCGCCTTCACCGCGATCTGCCCGCCGGCCCCGTCGATCACCGCGACATCGCCGGCAAAGGTGGTGAACAGCCAGGTCGATGGGCCGATCCGCACCGGCTTGTCGCTGGCGGGATCGTCGGCGGTGAACAGCGGCTTGGTCGTCGCGCCCAGACGGACCGCGCCGTCCGCATCGAGCGCGACCGCCTGCAACGATCCGTCGGCGCATTGCATCAGGAATCCGCGCGGCCCGGTCATGTGCATCAACCCGCAGCCGGGCGTCGGAAATTCGCCCACCAGCTTGCGCGCCTGCGCATCGACCACGCTGACCGACTGTTCGGGCGTGAAATTGTACACCAGCAGGAACCGCCCGTCGTCGGTCAGCGGCATGGTGGAGGGCAGCGGCAGCGACTGGATGCGCTTGGCCGGGATCTCCACCTCGTCGCCCGGCATCAGGTCGCTGATCTTGAAGAACGTGACGACATCGGTGCGCGTGCCCCGGCTACCGCGCGAATAGTACGTGCCCGGCACCATCGCCGTGCGCCCTTCGGGCGAGACGGCGACACCGGTGTGCGACATGCCGCCCGGAATCGTGCCGAGGAAATGGCCACTGTCCGCATCGATCAGATAGGCGCGGCCATCGGCGATGTGCAGGAAGCTGATGTCGTTCACCAGCACCCAGTGCGGCGGCATCTGCTCCTTCAGCTCGACCGTGGTCAGTTCCTCGGGCTTCAGCGGCGCTGGCTTCGGCGGCGCGGCCATCGCGTGCGACGCGCCGAGCGCGAGGAGCGAAAGGGCAAGCAACGTCTTCATCGCATACTCCGAAACGAAAACCGGCCCCGCGCCCGCTTCCCCATAGCCGTGGGCCGAGCGGCAATCACCACTTCACGCTCGCGCTGACACCATAGGTGGCGGGCTTGGCATACATCGCGGTGGTGCCGAGCGGACCGAGATTGAGCGTATACTGGCGATAGGCCTTGTTGAAGACGTTGCGGCCGAACACCTCGACGCTGAACCGGTCGTCCGCGCTCGTCCAGGTCAGCGAGGCGTTCGAGACGTTGTAGGCCTTCTGGAACGAGGACGCGCCGTTGGTCACTTCGAGATACTGGCCGTCGTACCACGCACCGTCGAACTGCGCGGCGACATTGCCGAGCGCGGTGTCGATGTCGTAGCGGAACAGGTAGTTCACGCTGAAGCGCGGCGCGTTGGGCAGCTTGGCATTGGTGACAGTGGCCGCCGGGAACGTGCAGAAATAGTTGCCCGTGCCCTGATCGACGCAATATTGCGGCACGCTGGCGCCGGGGACCAGCACCGAGAGGTACTCGGACCCCGCCGTCGCCACCGACTTGACCTTGCTGGTTTCCCAGGTCGCGCCAAGGTTCACGTTGAAGTGCGGGACCGGCCTGATCCACGCCTCGAACTCCGCACCCGTTGCCGTGGCGTCGCTGTTGCGGACCTGCGGCACGTTGGCGATCAGGGCGAAGGCCTGATAGTTTTTGTAACTGTAGTGGAATACCGTGGCGTTGGCGCGGATGGTCTTGCTGTCGTTGGACCACTTGATGCCGCCCTCGAACGCATTGAGCGTCTCCGCCTTGTGCTGAAAGGTCGAGGCGTCGATCGCGGGGCTGAGCGTGAAGTTGCCGCCCTTGATGCCCCGGTTCCACGATGCGAACAGCAGCGTGTTCGCCGCCGCCTTGTAGTTCAGCGTGGCGCGCGCCGCCCAATCGCCCTTGGAGATGCGATCGACGCCGGGGATCACCGCGTCGAAGCTCTGATTCGAGGCCAGCTCCACCGTGCTGCCGTCCGAACTGACGAGCGAATGGTAGGTAACGCCCTTGGTGTCCTTGGAATAGCGCAGGCCGGTAATCAGCGTCAGCGCATCGGTCAGGTCGTATTCGGTCTGCGCGAACAGCGACCAGTTCTTCGAGGACAGGCGATAGGTCTCGTCGATCGAGGGGTTGCTGCCACCCAGCCCCACGGCCACCGCCGCGCCCAGCGCCGGGTTGCCGGTGGTCACGGTATGGCCGTTGATCTTCATGTCGAGGTAATAGAACCCTGCCTGCCAGCGGAAGCGCGGCAAATCGCCCGACAGGCGCAGCTCCTCGCTGAACTGGCTGTAGCGCGCCTGCGTCTCGTAGCGGATGAGGTCGAGCGGCGTGGCGTCGCCATCCTCGAGATAGGACTTGGTGAGCTTGGTATAGTTGGTGATGCTGGTGAGCTTGATGCCGCCCAGATCGTAGGCCAGCTTGCCCTGATAGACATCGATCTTGCGATCCAGGAAACCGGGCACGTTGGAGAAGTTCTGGTAGGGACTGGCCTTCTCGCCGGTGATGCCGTTGATGACCCCGCCGGTGCCGTTCGAGAGGCCGGCGGCATCGGTGGTGCAATAGCCGTTGTCCTGCAGGTTGCAGTTGTCGAAGACATAGCCGCCGGTAGCGACGTGATCGTCCTGCGAATGCTTGTACCACAGGTCCAGCTTGCCGTTCGGGCCAAGGTCCGCCTGCACCGTGCCGCGCACGGCCCAGCCGTTTTCCCCGCCCAGCGCCTGCCCGTCGCTTTCGAACACGCCCGGCAGCGCGGCCGCCGGCTTGATGTAGCCATCCGCCTTGGCGACGCGGCCCGCCACGCGGAAACGCAAGCCGGAGGTGATGCTGCCGCCCACCGCGCCTTCCAGCGTGCGCCGGTTGAAGCGTTCGTAGGTGCCCGTGGCATAGCCGTTGAAGTCCGCCCGGCTGGCATCGTTGCTGACGTACTGGATCAGGCCGCCGGTGGCGTTGCGGCCGAACAGCGTGCCCTGCGGCCCGCGCAGCACTTCCACGCGCTGCACATCGAACAGCTGGCCGGAAATGCCGTTGATCGAGCCCATGTAGGCATCGTCGACATAGACCGCGACCGGGCTTTCCAGGTAGTCGGTGAAGTTGTTCTGCGAAATGCCGCGCAAGTTGAAGATGGTGACGTTGGGCGACCAGGCGTTGAGCTGAAGCCCCGGAACGTGCTGCGTGATCTGGGTGGTGTCGGTCACGCCCAGCGCCTTGAGCTGGTCGCCCGAGAACGCGGTGATCGAGATCGGCACCTTGGCGACGTTCTCGGACCGCTTGGTGGCGGTCACCACGATATCGCCGAAGCCGCTGGTCGCGTCCTGCGTGGCGGTTTGCGCCTCCTGCGCGTGCGCCGTCCCAGTCATGCCGGCGATCGCAACCGCCATGGCCAGTATGCTCGACGCCGCTTTGGTTTTCCCGAAGGTCATGCCGGATGCTCCCTGATCGCCGGCACCAACTGGTGCTTTTGTTGACCGGATGCTCGCCGAGGGGCCTTGGTATTTCAACAGTATAGAAATGCCGAAAACGTACATCCGCCGCGCATTGCGGATTGCCGGAACGCAAAGCGGCCAAGCTCTGCGGAACCCGCAGGCGGGGTTCGCGAAATCGGTTGAAACCTGTGACCGAAATGACGCGCTTTGCGTACAGCGCCGTTCGCGTTCCGGATAGCGCCGCACCGTCAAATCGGGTGCCCTTCGGCCCTCAGCGACAGCGGGCGCGGCCGTGACCGGCCTCGTGCCCCTTCCATATGGCGGAACCCGGATGAAGACCAAAGCGATCCTGCTGACCGCGATCTGCGTCAGCGCCACGGCCCTTGCCGCGCCGAAGCCCGCGCCTGTCCGCGCCAGCACCGAGACCGCCAGCGCAGATACGGACTGGGCCATGCACGGCCTTGATCCCGGCGAGACGCGGTTCAGCCCGCTGGCCGGTATCGACGCCACCAACGTCGCCCGGCTGGGCGTGGCGTGGAGCGCCGATTTCGACGCGCGAACGCTGCGCGGGGTGGAAGCGACGCCGATCGTGGTCGACGGCGTGATGTACGTCAGCGGCCCGTGGAGCGTGGTCATGGCGCTGGATGCGCGCACCGGCCGCGTGCTGTGGCGCTACGATCCGCAAGTCGATGGGGCCACGGCGCGGCGCGGTTGCTGCGACGTGGTCAACCGGGGCGTCGCCTATGCCGACGGCAAGGTGTTTCTGGGCGCGTTCGACGGACGGCTGATCGCGCTCGACGCGAAGACGGGGCACGAGGTCTGGTCGATCCAGACCACGGACCGCGACCGGAACTACACCATCACCGGCGCGCCGCGCATCGTGAAGAACCGCGTCATCATCGGCAACGGTGGCGCGGAATACGGCGTGCGCGGCTATGTCACCGCCTATGACGTGGCCACCGGCAAGCAGGCCTGGCGCTTCTACACCGTGCCCGGCGATCCGGCGAAGGGCTTCGAGAACAAGGCCATGGAAATGGCCGCCGGCACCTGGTCGGGCAAATGGTGGAAGGTGGGCGGCGGCGGCACCGCGTGGGATTCGATGGCCTACGATCCCGAACTCGACCTGCTCTACATCGGCGTGGGCAACGGCGGACCGTGGGATCGCACGGTGCGCAGCGCCGGCAAGGGCGACAACCTGTTCGTCTCCTCGATCGTGGCGATCCGGCCGGAGACGGGCGAATACGTCTGGCATTTCCAGGAAGTGCCGGGCGACGAATGGGACTACACCGCCACGCAGCACATGATCCTGGCCGATCTGGAAATCGGCGGACGAACCCGCAAGGTGCTGATGCAGGCGCCGAAGAACGGCTATTTCTATGTGCTGGACCGCGCGACCGGCGAGTTCATCTCGGGCACGCCCTATGTGCCGCTCAACTGGTCGAAAGGGCTGGACCCAAAGACCGGCCGCCCCGACATCGTGCCGGCCGCGCGCTATGCCGAAAGCGGCGCGCCGTGGCTGGGGCTGCCCTCGCCCGCGGGGGGGCACAGCTGGCAACCGATGAGCTATGATCCTTCCCGCCGGCTGGTGTTCCTGCCCACCGCCGAAATGCCCTATGGCTATGTGTCGGCCAAGCCCGGAAGCTTCGCCTACGATCCGCGCGGGTGGAACACGGGGCAGGACCCGGCCGCCTCCTCGATGCCCGAAGATCCCAAGGTGCGCGCGCAGATCCGCGCGATGATGAAAGGCGCGCTGGTGGCGTGGGACCCGGTGGCCGGGCGCAGGGTGTGGAGCGTGCCGATGCCGCTGCCGTGGAACGGCGGCGTGCTCTCGACCGCGGGCGGGGTGGTGTTCCAGGGCAACGGCACGGGCGAATTCGCCGCCTATGCCGCCGACAGCGGCCGCAAGCTGTGGTCCGTGAACCTGGGCAGCGGCATCGTCGCCGCGCCGGTCACCTACCGCATCAAGGGCGTGCAATACGTCTCGGTCGCGGTCGGCTGGGGCGGCATCCTGCCGCTCAACATGGGCGAGGCGCTGAAGGACGCGGTCGGCCCGCGCGTGAACCGCATCGTCACCTTCCGGCTGGATGGCAAGGCGCCTTATGCGCTGCCGCCAGTCGATCCGAAGGTGCTGCCGCCGCTGCCCGCCAGCGCGGGCGATCCCCGGCAGGTGGACGAAGGCCGCACGCTGTTCCACGTGCGCTGCTGGATGTGCCACGGGGATACGGCGGTGAACCACGGCGGCGTGCCCAACCTGCGCTATTCGCAGGCGATCACCGATCCGCAGATGTTCGCCGCCTTCGTGCTGCAGGGCGTGGCCGAACCGCAGGGAATGCCCAACTTCGCCAAGGACCTGACCGCCGCGCAGGCCGAAGCGATCCGCACCTATGTGGTGAAGCGCGCGCTGGACCTGAAGGCTGATCCCGACGCGCCGTGAGCAAGCGTCGTCGCGCCCTGCCGCCGGTTCAGGCGATGCGGTTTCCGTCGGCGTCCACGACCGCTTCTCCATCTTCCTTGGAGAACGCCGCCTGCTGACGCCGGGGCAGGAGATCGAGAACCTCCTCGGACGGGCGGCACAGGCGGACGCCGAGCGGCGAGACCACCAGTGGGCGGTTGATGAGGATCGGATGCGCCATCATCGCATCGATCAAGGCGGCGTCGCTCAGGCTTTCGTCGGCCAGGCCCAGTTCGGCATAGGGCGTGCCCTTCTCGCGCAGCAGGGCGCGCGGGGTCATTCCCGCGCGGGCGATCAGGCTTTCAAGGAGAGCGCGCGACGGCGGAGTCTTCAGGTACTCGACGACATGCGGTTCGATGCCGGCATTCCGGATCATCGCCAGCGCGTTGCGCGAGGTGCCGCAATCGGGATTGTGATAGATCACGATGTCGGTGGTCATGGTCGTTCCTTGACGTTCAGGCGATCGCCGGGGTTTCCCCGCCGCCAAACCAGTTGCGGCGGAACCACAGCGCGAGATTGACGAGGGCGATCAGCACCGGCACTTCGACGAGCGGCCCGATGACGGCGGCGAAAGCCACCGGCGAGGCAAGGCCGAAGGCGGCGATGGCAACGGCGATCGCCAGTTCGAAATTGTTCGAAGCGGCCGTGAACGAAAGCGACGCCGTGCGCGCGTAGTCCGCGCCGCTGGCCCGGCCGAGCACGAAGGCCAGCACGAACATCGCCACGAAGAAGATCACCAGCGGGATCGCCACGCGGACGGCATCGAGCGGCAGCGCGATGATCTCGCCGCCTTTCAGGCTGAACATGCACACGATGGTGAAAAGCAGCGCCACCAGCGTGACCGGGCTGATCGCCGGCAGGAACGTGCCTTCGTACCAGGCCGCCCCGCGCATGCCGATCAGGACGCGCCGGACGAGATAGCCGCCGAGGAATGGCACGCCGAGATAGGTCACGACGGCCCTCGCGATCGTTGCGAAATCCACGTCGACCATGTGCGCCTCCATGCCGAACAGGGGCGGCAGAACGCCAAGGTAGAACCAGGCGTAGGGGACGTAGAACACGATCTGGAACAGCGAGTTGAACGCGACAAGGCCCGTCACGTACTCCGGGCTTCCCTCGGCCAGCTGGTTCCACACCAGCACCATGGCGATGCACGGCGCGATGCCGATCAGGACGAGCCCGGTGAGGTATTCGGGCCTGTCCGGCAGGAACAGCGCGGCGAGCGCGAACATGAAGGCGGGAGCGACGACCCAGCACAGCACGAAGGACAGCGCCAGGACCCTGCCGTCGCGAAAGACCTTGCCGAGTTCCTCGTACCGCACCTTGGCGAGCGGCGGAAACATCATGAGGATCAGACCCATGGCGATGGGAATGCTGGTCGAGCCGACCGACATCGCCCCCAGTGCGCGCGGAACCGATGGCGCCAGCGTGCCCAGAGCAATCCCCACGGCCATTGCCGCGAAGATCCAGACGGTCAGATAGCGATCGAGAAACGAAAGACGCGGATGCGCCACCACCGGCCGGGTCATCGTGCAACCATCCTCTTGCTAGTCGCCGCGTTGCCCGCGGAGTCTTCGTCCGCGGCCGGAGCGCAGGACAAGCCCGCGCCGCAGGGGACCCCGCCGCAGCAGTTTTCGGTAAGATAGGCCATGAGGCCGTTCATGGCGGGGTAGTTGGCCGAATAGATGATGGACCGGCCCTGCCGGCGCTGCCTCACCAGTCCGGCATGGGCCAGCTGGGCCAGATGAAAGCTCAACGAGGACGCCGGCACCGCCAGACGACCGGCAAGCTCGCCCGCAGGCAGCCCTTCCTCGCCCGCCTGAACCAGCAGGCGATAGGCGGCCAGACGATGTTCCTGGGCAAGCGCGCCAAGGGCGCGGACAACCTGTTCGGCAGCAAACGATGATTCCATATTTCCAATATTATGGAAATGATATGGCGCGTCAAGAGGATGACCGCGCCGCGGGCAACGGTCGCGCCATCAGGACCGCGACGATGCGCGCCTATCCCCGCTTGCGCAGGGTTTCCGAGGGGAGGCAGCCGTACTGCTGGCGATAATACTGCGCGTAGCGGCCGAAATTGACGATACCGCATTCGAGCATCAGTTCGGTCACGCTGGCGGCGCCATCGCTTTCCATCAGCGCGCTGTGCAGCTTTTCCAGCCGGTGGCGGCGGACGTATTCCAGCGGCGTTACGCCCAGGAAGTGGCGGAAGCCGCTTTGCAGCGAACGCACCGAAACGCCGACCTGCGCCGCCAGCGCGGCGATCGAAATCGTCTCCTCCACCGAATCGTGGATGATCTCGCGCGCGCGGCGGACGTGGCGGGGCGAGATGTCGTTGCCGTGGAGCGCAATCTGTTCGGAATAGCTGTTGCAGTAATTGCCGAGCAGCACTTCGGCGAGCAGCATCCCGTACTGGCGTTGCAGCCGCTTGTTGCCCATCGTAATCGGGCAAAGCTGCAACTGCCCGCAGATGTGGGTCAGCATCCCGCGCCACACCAGCGGCAGTTCGCGCGTGCCTTCGCGCCCCGGGTAGAATTCCAGGCGGCGCTGGACCGGGATGTGGAGCTGCTGGCCGAGATAATCGGTGCAGATCGACGCGGGCATCCGCACCGCGAGGTGGCGGCAGTTGCCCGTCATGTGGACCTTGAGCGGCGTGCCGGGCGAGGACACCATCAGTTCATCGGGCCGCAGCTGGTAGCGGTAGCCATCGGCCCACATCACAGTTTCGCCATCGAGCGCGAGATGGACCAGGAAGTGATCGTCCTCCAGCTGCGCCTCGACATCGACCTCGGTGCCGTACTGCAGATCGACGAACTGGATCGCGCCGAGTTCCATGCTGTAGATGCGCGCATCGATCGGCTCCGCCCGGCCGCAATCGAAGCGGTGGCGCGAAAGGCGCTTCGACAGGTGTTCGTGGACCACGTCCGCCCGATCCGAATGGAAGGACTGAACACCGGCGACATTCGACTGGGCAAGGACGGCTAGCATGTGGCGGCTCCCTGAGCGCGACGGTTTGCCCGCCGTGTGTTCTCGCTTGCACTGTTACCCGGCTCACGCGGCCTGATCGGGTGCCGATCATGAGAACCGCGTAGCCGAGTCCTCATCCGATGCAGGACACTGAAAGCCGCGTCTCCTGTCAAGAGGCGTGCGCCTTCCTTTTGCCGGATCGGCACGCGGCCTGCGCAAAGTGGATAGCGCGGGCGCGAACGCGCCTCCTACGATCGCGGAACGACAGCACCATCCACGAAAAGGCGACCCTGAAATGAGCGACACGCTGGACATCGCAAGCACCGCCGGGGCGAGCCCTTCCGCCACCGTCGGGTCCGGCGCGCAGGCCGCCAGCGCCCCGACGCAGGCCTTCCTCGCCCACCGGCACGGCCTGTGGATCGATGGCGCGCAAGTACCGGCCGTCAGCGGCGACCGGCGCACCGTGATCGATCCGGCGACCGGCGCGCCGATCGCCGAGGTAGCCGAAGGCGGCGCGGCCGACATCGACCGCGCGGTGGCCGCCGCGCGCACCGCGTTCGACACCGGCCCCTGGCGCGCGCTGCGGCCGGTGGAGCGCGAACGCCTGCTGCTGCGCCTGGCCGACCTGATCGAACGCGATGCCGATCTGCTGGCCGAGCTGGAAGTGCTGGACAACGGCAAGATCCTGCCCATGGCGCGCCACGGCGATCTGGTCCTCGCCATGGATTCGCTCCGCTACATGGCCGGCTGGGCGACCAAGATCGAAGGCACGACCATCGCGCCCTCGTTCCATTACGTGCCGGGCCTCAGCTTCACCTCGCACACCATCCGCCAGCCGGTGGGCGTGGTGGGGCAGATCATCCCGTGGAACTTCCCGCTGGTCATGGCGATCTGGAAGATCGCGCCCGCGCTGGCCGCGGGTTGCACCGTGATCCTCAAGCCGGCCGAGGACACGCCGCTGTCCGCGCTCTATCTGGGTGCTCTGATCGCCGAAGCCGGATTTCCGGCCGGCGTGGTCAACATCGTGACGGGCGGCGCGGCGGCGGGCATCGCGCTGGTCGAACATCCGCAGGTCGACAAGATCGCCTTCACCGGATCGACCGAAGTCGGGCAGGAAATCCAGCGCCGCGCCGCGACCACGATGAAGCGCCTGAGCCTTGAACTCGGCGGCAAGAGCCCGGTGGTGGTGCTGGGCGACTGCCCCGTGCAGATGGCGGTGGAAGGCGCGGCCGGCGCGATCTTCTTCAACCACGGGCAGGTCTGCACCGCCGGTTCGCGGCTGCTGGTCCACCGCAGCATCTATGCCGATGTGATCGACGGCCTCGCCGCCTTGGCCGATGGCATGGTGCTGGGCGCGGGGCTCGATTCGGCCAGCCAGATGGGGCCGCTGGTTTCGGCGAAGCAGCGCGCGCGCGTCGACGGCTTCGTGCAAGGCGCGCTGGCGCAGGGCGCGCGGCTGGTGGCGGGCGGCGCGGCCCCCGACGGCCCCGGCTTCTTCTATCGCCCCACCGTCTTCGCCGACGGCACGCCCGAGATGACGCTGTGCCGCGAGGAAGTGTTCGGCCCGGTGCTGGTGGCCATGCCGTTCGACAGCGAAGAGGAAGCGCTGGCGCTGGCCAACGATACCCGCTTCGGCCTCGGCGCCAGCGTGTGGACGCAGAACCTGGGCGCGGCCAACCGCTTCGCGCTGGGGCTGAAGGCGGGCAATGTCTGGGTCAACGCGCACAATCTGCTCGATCCGGCAGTGCCGTTCGGCGGCCACCGGATGTCCGGCTATGGCCGCGAACTGGCGCACGCGCCGCTCGAACTCTACACCGAGGCGAAGTCGGTGACGGTCACCCTGCTCTGAGCGCCTCCACCCCTTTTTGACGCCCCGCCCCCCGGGAAGCCGCCGCGCCCTCACGCGGCGGCTTTTTGCGTATGCGAAGGGTGCGAGCCAATAGGCCGGCCTTTTTGGGAAATCCTTATTCGCAATCGCACCACGCCTTGCCGAACGCGCACATTGGCTGCGGATAGCGAATTGCCGCTGCCCGGCGAAATCCGGAAGTTCCCCGCAATGACGGCCGGCGCAGAACCGGACGCAGAAGTTCGCAGGCCCCGCCACGCAACTTTCCAATGAGGGATCACAATGACACCGGGAAATCACCGACACATCGGCCGCACGATCGCGGCCGGACTGCTGGCCGCAACCGCGCTTTCCTTCGGCGGCATCGCCCATGCCGAGGAAACGACGCCCGGCACTTCCGCCAGCACCGGCCTTGAGGAAATCACCGTCACCGCGCGCAAGCGCAAGGAATCGCTTCAGGAAACGCCGATCGCGATTTCCGCCTTCTCCGGCAACGCGCTGGAACAGCGGCAGGTCAGCTCGGTAACCGGGCTGGACCGGGTGGTGCCCAACCTTGTCGTCAGCGAGACGGCGCCGGTCGGCGGCAGCAGCGCGGCCGCCTCGTTCTTCATCCGTGGCATCGGCCAGACGGATTTCAACCAGAACACCGAACCGGGCGTGGGCATCTATGTCGACGGCGTCTATATCGCGCGTTCGGTCGGATCGGCGTTGCAGCTGGTGGACCTCGAGAACCTCGAAGTGCTGCGCGGGCCGCAGGGCACGCTGTTCGGCCGCAACACCATCGGCGGCGCGATCAACATCACCACCAAGAAGCCCGGCACGGAACTGGGCGGCACCGCTTCCGTCACCGGCGGATCGGACCACCTGCTCCAGTTCAAGGCGACGCTCGACGCGCCGATCACCGACCGCATCCTGACCAAGCTGACCGTGTTCTCGCGCAACCGCGACGGCTATGTCACGCGCACGAGCGACGGCGTCGATCTGGGCAACGACAACAAGTTCGCCATTCGCGGCGATGTCCGCCTGCTGCCGACCGACACGCTGACCATCGACGCCTCGATCGAACGGATGCGCGAACGCGAACACGGCGCGCCGCTGCAACTGATCGCGGCCTATGCCGACGCGCCCTTCGCCCAGTACAACAACCTGGCGCTTAACGGCGCCGTCTGCGCCACCACGCCCACGGCCGCGCCGTGCTACGGCTCGCAATGGATCGCGCCGGCCGGCAAGGATTACGGCACCGGCCGCGTCGTTTCCAACATCGACGTGCTGGGCGTGAACGTGACCGCCAACTGGAAAGCCCCCGAACCGATCCTGGGCAGCGAGATCGCGGTCAAGTCGATCACCGCGTGGCGCAAGCTGGATTCGATCTTCGGCGCCGATCACGATCACAGCCCGGTGCTGATCGACCACACCTTCAACGATTATTCGCAGCGCCAGTTCTCGCAGGAACTCCAGGTCACCGGCTCGTCCAAGCTGCTGAACTGGGCGGCGGGCGTCTATTACTTCCGCGAAAGCGGCACCGACGCCAACACCGTGGACTTCTCGATCGGCAGCCTGCTGAGCGGTGGCGCGATCCGCAACCGCAGCCTGGCCTTCTATGGGCAGGCGACGCTGAACATCACGCAGGCCCTGTCGATCACCGGCGGCATCCGCCATACCGACGAAGACAAGCTGTTCCTGCCCAACCAGGTCTATCTGACCGACTTCGTCGCCAGCGCGACGCAGATCCTGCCGGCGGGCACGCCGCAGGTGCTGCCGGGCGCGACCGGCAAGCTCAAAGTCAACGAAACCAACTTCCTCGCCAATATCTCGTACAAGTTCACGCGCGATATCATGGCCTATTTCAACTATTCGGACGGCTTCAAATCGGGCGGCTTCACCCAGCGCCTCGCCGGCCCGCCATTCATCTCGCCCCCCTCGTTTTCGCCGGAATACGTCAAGGTCTACGAGGCCGGCATCAAGAGCGAACTGTTCGACCGGCGCGTGCGCCTGAACCTTGCCGCGTTCCAGACCGACTACAAGGACATCCAGCTCAACGTCCTCTCGCCCGGCCTGCCCAACCCGTTCACGATGAACGCCGCCAAGGCCCGCATCCGCGGGTTCGAAGGCGAACTGAACACGCGGATCGGCGGCGGCTGGGCGTTCAACGCCTCGGTGGGCTACCTCGACGCGAAGTATCTCGCGGCGAGCGGCGGCATCATCCTGCACACCGTGGCGGGTGACATCCCGGTCGGCACCGGGCTGGTCAACGTGAACAGCAAGTTCGTGAACGCCCCGAAATGGACGGCTTCGGTGGGCCTTGCCTACACCGCCGAAACCGCCATCGGGAAGTTCTCGCCGCGCGTGGACTGGGCCTATCGCAGCGACGTGTTCCTCGATGCGCTGAACACCCCGCTGCTCCACCAGCCCGGCTATGGCCTGTGGAACGGCACCGTGAGCTATACCGACACGGCGGAAAACTGGACGGTGAGTGTGGGCGCGAAGAACATCTTCAACAAGCGCTTCCTGGTCGCTGGCTATGCCGACGTGGGCGCCTCGGGCTTCGTCGAAGGCGTCTACAACCGTGGCCGCGAATGGCAGATCGAGGTGCGGCGCAAGTTCTGATCTTCGAGTGGACGTGGAGAAGGCGCGGGCTAGCGCCCTTCTCCACCGATCGCCGCGCCACCCTTGCCCCGTCTCCTTACGGAGGCGGGGCTTTTTCTGCGGCGATCATATCGCTGCGGAAGGCCCACCCCGCTGCGACTAACGCCGCCTGCGGCGGCGCAAGCCTTGCTCCCCTCCCGCTTGCGGGAGGGGCTGGGGGTAGGAAGGCTTATTGCTCCGAGGCCAGGCGGCACTGGCCTTCCATCCGCTCGATCCAGCTGCGCACCAGCGCGATGCCTTCGGCATGGACCAGGCTGCGGCCGATTTCCGGCATCATCGTGCCCGGCACGTTCGAGCGCAGGCGATAGAGCAGGATCGACTTTTCCGGTTCGCCCGGCGCCACGTCGAACGGCAGGCCGCCGCCGCCATGCCCGCCGGCCACGATCTGCTTGCATACGCCGATCCGGCGCGGGCTGGCCCAGTCGACGCCGTGTTCATGGCCCTGGTCGAACCACAACCCGGTGGTGCGCGCGGCGCCGACGGGCGAATGGCAGTGGCTGCAATTGATGTCGAGATAGCTGCGCGCCCGCGCATCCACGGGCAGGCGCTCGTCATGCCAGTCGACGTTGCGCGGCGCGGACGCCGCCGCCGGCGCGCCGGTCAGGTAGCCCAGCCGCTGCAGCCGCGTAAGCTGGTTGATCGTGCCGAACTTGCCCGGAAAATCGCGGTTCAGGTGCCGCGCCTTGATCCCGATCGGCTCGATATGGTTGATCTCGCCCGTCGTGAAATTCGGCGCGTGGCAGTTCGCGCAATCGTTGGCGTTGGGCACGACATAGACGAAGTCCTTGCGCTCCGCGCCGTCCACCATCGTCAGCGGGATCGCATCGCCCACGCGCTCCAGCGTGGCATCGCGCTGGTCCTCGTCCCAGACATAGGGCAGCGCTACCCAGCCGCCCGCGCGATGGACCAGCAGGCGCGTTTCCATCAGGCGCACGTGCGCAAGCCGCAAGCCGCCCACGCCATCCTGATAGTCGCTCGCCCGCGCCTTGACCACGTCCGTGCTCTCGCCCGTGTGATCGGCGGGCGCGACGGGGTAGTAGAACGTCTTGGCGATGACCGTGCCCACCGGCAGGTCGAACGCGCGATCGGGATTGTAGGCCGCTTTCTGCCCGTTCGGAATGAACAGCACCCGCCATTTCAGCGCGTAGTCGGTGAACAGCGGGGTGGCGAGTTCGTAGGTCACGCCCGATGGCGCGGCGGCCAGCCGGTCGCCCGCGCGCTGGATCAGCTTCCATTGCGAGAGCTTCGCCGGAAAATCCTCCCGCGATCCCGCCGCGCTGGAATGGTGCGTCAGCATCGCGAAGCCGAGAACGGAAGCGACCAGCGACCACAGCACGAACCGCAGGGATTTCGGCACCGGACAGCCCCCTAGCGGATGACGACAGGCGGCTGGCGCTTGAAGCCGTCGCAGCTCTTGCCGTCGATCACGGCGAACTTGCCGGGGCTTTTCGGATCGAGCCGGATCAGCTTGTCCGGCCCGGACGCGAGGCAGATGCCGTTGTCGTCACCGGGCGCGCGGGTATAGCCGTCCCATACCACGTTGGTGCTCTGGCCCGCCGCGCGGATCACCGGGGCCGCCGGGAAGCGCTCCGCATCAGGCGCGTTGCCGCCACCCGAGATACGGTTGCCGGCGATCAGCACCCGGTCCGGATAGGGATCGTGCTCGCCGGGCGCGCCGGCCTCGATCTTGTAGTCGGTCGAGAAATCGCTGGCGATGGCGATGCCCATGGTATCGTTGTTGCGGATGTCGTTGTCGAAGATCTCGACGTCGTCGTTGGCCAGCACGATCATGCCGGTGCCCTTGGGCACGATGCTGACCGCCGTGCCCTTGGCCGCGAAGTTCGGAGTGTTGTTCGCTTCGGACACGTTGTTGTGAATGCGCGTGCTGTGGCCGGGCTTGGGCAGGTTGGGCATGTTGAACACAAGGATGCCGCCGGTGTTGCGGGTGGCGACGTTTTCATAGACGTCCGCGTTCGTCGAGTTCTCGATCTCGATCCCGGCGACGTTCAGCTCCGCCCGGTTGCGGCGCACGATGATGTTGTCCGACTGCCCGACATAGATGCCGGCGTCGGAGGAACCGAACACTTCGCTGTCTTCGATCAGCACGTCGGTGCAGCCCACCGGGTAGATGCCATAGGCGCCGTGGGTGCTGTTGTCGGGATCGGTCCAGCGCACGCGCACGTTGCGGAAGGTGACGCCCTTGGTGCCGTTGATCTTGATCCCGTCGCCCTTGGTGTCCTGCACGGTCAGGTCGCTGACGACGAACTGGTTGCCCGTCACCAGCAGGCCGACCGGACCGGCGACCATGCCCGCGAACGACAGCACGGTCTGGTCCTTGCCCGCGCCCTTGATCGTCACACCCGAGGCAGTGAGGCCCAGGCCGCGCGAAAGGCGGTACTTGCCGGCGGGAATGATTATCACGTCCCCGGCCTTGGCATCGAGCAGCTGTTCCTGGAGATGCTTTTCGAAGGCGCGATCGGTGACGAAGCCATCGGCATCGGCCTGCGGACCCGCCGCCCAGGCCGGCCCGGCCAACCCCAGCGAGCCCAGACCCGCCACCATCAGCGCACTGCCCAGCAGCGCCGCGCGGCCGCGTACAAATCCTGCCTTCATCGTTCTCTCCTCGCTTGGTGCGATCCCGTGTGCGCGGCCGGCGACGCTTTTTGCCGGCCGCCGATTCGTCAATACTTGAGCGCCACGCTGCCGCCGAAGAAACGCGGCGGCGAAATCCGCGTGTAGGGCGTGCCGAACGTGGTCGTGGTGATGTTGTTGATGCCGTTCATGTACTGCTTGTTGAACAGGTTCTCGACCCAGAAGGTCACGGTCACGCGTTCGTTGGCGCTCTTGCCGCCGATGCGGGCGTTGACCAGATCGCGCGAGGACCGCAGCGTGCCGAGCTTCGTCCAGTCCACCCCGCCCAGCACGGTATCGAGCGCGTCGTCATAGGGCGTGCGCGCGTTGGTGCGGGCGCGCGAACGGTGGCTCCAGTTGAAATCGGCAAAGAGCTTGCCGAAGCCGACCGGCACGGTGGCGTGCGCGCCGAACGTGCTGCTGAGGCGCGGCTCGCCGGTCGGCTGTCCGTTGAGGTTGAGATTGATCGGCCCGCTGAAGGTCTGCACCTGCTCGATACGGCTCGCCCAGGTGGAATCGATCCAGGAAAGGGTGCCCGACAGGCTCAGGTAGTCGTTGATCTTCAGCGCCGTATCGAGATCGAAGCCATAGGCTTTCGAACTGCCGGTGGTGGTAACGTATTGCGGAATGGTGCTGCCGTTCTGCACCAGCGAGATCGACTGGCGATCGTTGTAGCGGAAATAATAGCCGGTCAGGTTGAAGCGCAGCCGCCGGTCGAAGAATTCCGACTTCACGCCGGCTTCGAAGTTCCACACGGTTTCCGGGCGGAAGTAGCTGTTGATCGCCTGCGAGTTGAAGCCGCCCGCCTTGTACCCGCGCGAGGCGGAAACGTAGGCCATGACATCGGGCGTGAACTTGTAGCTGACGACGAAGCGCGGCGAGACGTCGTTGAAGCTGGCCTTGCGCGTGAACGGCACGTTCTGCAACGCGCCTTCGTTGAAGATCAGGTTGCCCGTGGGGTAAATCGGCGCACCCGCCAGGAACGGCTGGGCAGCGAGCGTCTGATAGACCTGCAGCACCGAATAGGTGGTCGCCGGATCGAACAGCGGCGGCAGGCCGAGCTGGTCGAAGCCCGCGTTGAACACCGCGCCCGGCAACTGGATCGCCGACAGGCCCGGCGATTGCACGCTGGGCGCGAACCAGGTGAAGGTCTTGCGGTCGTTGGTATAGCGCAGGCCGAAGCGCAGGCTCCACTTGTCGGTCACGTCCCAGGTCACGTCGCCGAACGCGGCGAAGGACTTGTTGCGCGCGGTGTTGGTCATGTCCTCGCGCCAGGTGTTGCCGAACACCGGCAGGCCGGCGCCGGCGAAAGCGCTGAACAGCGGCAAGCCGCCGCTCGACAGCGCGAAATCGATCGAATCGACCAGCGCCGTCACCGCGCTGGTCTGGTGGCCGACCTCGTTGAAATAGCTGCCGCCCATCAGCCAGTGCAGCTTTTCGCCATCGTGCGAAAGGCGCAGTTCCTGATAGAAGCTCGTGTTGCTCTCGATATTGTCGGTGTCGAGATAGCGCGTGGGATCGTTGGTGCCGTCCTCGTCCTCGCGGTTCGAGGTCGAGAAGCGGCGGTACGAACTGATGCTGGTCAGCTTCAGCCCGTCGGTGATGTCGCGGTTGATGGTCAGCGCATAGCCGTTGAGCAGGCGCGTTTCGCGCGCGCCGCCGACCACGTCGTTGGTGAACGGCCCGAACGGATCGCGCGACAGCGCCACCTGGCTGATGCCGATCGCCACCGGGCCATCGTTGCGCGTTTCGTCATGATCCCAGGCGAAGACCACGTCGGTCGCGCTGTCGGGCGTCCAGCGGGCGGAAATGCGGCCCGACGTGGTGTGGATGAAGCCCCGGCCCTTGCCCGTGACGGCATCGTGCAGCCAGCCGTCGCGCCGGTTGATCAGCACGTCGCCGCGCACCTGCAGGGTATGCGTCAGCGGCACGTTGATCATCGCCTCGATGCGCTTCGAGCCATAGTTGCCGAAATCGAAATTGGCGGTGGTGGTGAAGCGGTCTTCCGGTTTCTTGGTGACGATCGAGATCGCGCCGGCGGAGGTATTGCGCCCGAAGATCGTGCCTTGCGGCCCCTTCAGCACTTCCACGCGCTCGATATCGTTGAAGAAGATCAGCGCCGAGCCGGTCCGCGCGGTGTAGATGCCGTCGACGAAAACCGCCACGGCGGGTTCGGTGCCGATGCCGAAATCGTCGGTCGCCACGCCGCGAATGGTGAAGCGCGGCTGCGTGACCGAGCTGTCGTCCACCACCAGCCCCGGCGTGAAGGCGGCCAGCGAGCCCAGGCTGATCGCGTGCAGTTCGTTGATCTTGGCCGAACTGACCGCAACCACGCTGACCGGCACGTCCTGCAGCCGTTCCTCGCGCTTCTGCGCGGTCACCACGATTTCATCGAGCCCCTGGGTCGCCGTTTCCCCGGCGGCAGGCGGCCCCTCCGCCGCGCGGGCCGACGTTGCGACCAAAGCCAGGCTCAAGCCGATGGCCAGTACCGAAACCTGATGGAACGCGGGCTTGCCCCCGCCGCGTCGCGTAAATCCGGTCACCTGTACCCCCCAATATTTCTGCATTGTTATGTTTGTTTGCTACGCAATTGGCACGGCCCATGTCAAGAACATTGCCCTCCAAGCATTTTGGAGGACTGCCAATGAATTCAATCTGATATGTTGGGGAGGACGGCGTGAAATGGGGCCAGATCCGAGCAGCCGGATTGTGATCGCGGATTTGCGGGTTGGTGACGAACGCAACGGAAGATCATACCACCACGCCGGGCTTGCAACGGCGGGGAGGGGGGAGAGCGGACGTTGACATCGCGGACCCAGACGGCATTCTGCGTTGATGGACGAGGAGCAGATTGCCACTTGGACGGGATTGGGGCGTTGGCTCTTGATCGGCTTCGGGATAATGCTGATCTTCCTTTCCATTCCTATCGTCTTCTCACAGGACAATGGGGCTGCCGCTGGTTGGAACATTTTTCTCGGCCTATTGGCGATTGGCGCCATCGCATCCGGCAATCGCAAAGCGCCTCTGCTGTCTCTGGTCTTGGCATCCTTGATGGCAATCAGGCTGATCGCCGCGATCATCAATGGTTCATCAGTTTCAGTGCTGGCGGGTTCGCTGATCCTTTTGGTCATCGCGGCGGGCGCGGCGTACGACCTTCGAAAGCAGGCGAGGTTGGATTAGCGCGTTGCCATTGAAACGCCGAATGACCGCTATCTTGTCGTGTCTGGAAGGACCGCCCCCACGGAAAGATGTCGGATAGCTGCCGCTCCGGCCACGCCGGACTGTGTCCACGTCGCCTGGCGAACGCGAAAAAATCGAGTCTGTGTCCGAAGTCACGGCGGTGTCATCGCCGGCATGGCAAAGAAAAGCCGCGACCCGAGGATGGCTTGCCATCTGAACTGCGCCTCCTGCCTTGTGCAGGGGGCGCATTTTTTCTTGCGGGTATAGTATCGGCGGTGGAAGCCCACCCCGTTTCGACTAACGCCGCCTCCGGCGCCGCAAGTCTCACTCCCCTCCCGCTTGCGGGAGGGGTTGGGGGTGGGTAGCGCCCAATTGTCTGCAATGACGCGCCGGCGCGGGTCTTCTACGCCGTCAGGTCCAGCACCACGCGGCCTTCGATCTGGCCCTTGTGCATCCGGTCGAACACGGCGTTGATGTCCTCCAGCTTCGCGGTTTCCACCGTCGCGCGGACTTTGCCGTGCGCGGCGAAATCGATCGATTCCTGCAAGTCGAGCCGCGTGCCAACGATCGATCCGCGCACGGTGATGCCGTTCAGCACCAGGCCGAAGATGTTGAGCGGGAAATCGCCCGGCGGCAGGCCGTTGAGCGCGACGGTGCCGCCGCGCGCGGTGACGCCGATCGCCTGCTCGAACGCCTTGGGGCTGACCGCCGTGACCAGCACGCCGTTTACGCCGCCACCGGTCTCGCGCTTGATGACGGTGGCGGGATCGTCGTGGCGGGCATTGACGGTGATCGTCGCGCCCAGCCGGCGGGCAAGATCCAGCTTGGCATCGTCGATGTCGATCGCGGCGACGTTCAGGCCCATGGCGACGGCATATTGCACCGCCATGTGGCCCAGCCCGCCGATACCGCTGATCGCGACATAGTCGCCGGGCTTGGTGTCGGTCATCTTCAGCCCCTTGTAGACCGTGACACCGGCGCAGAGCACCGGCGCGATCTCGGTAAAGCTGATGTTGGCGGGCAAGTGGCCAACGTAGTTCGGATCGGCGATCACGTAATCGGCGAACCCGCCGTTGACCGAATAGCCGGTGTTGAGCTGCGTCTCGCACAGCGTTTCCCAGCCGCCCAGGCAATGCACGCAATGGCCGCAGGCGCTGTAGAGCCACGGCACGCCGACGCGATCGCCTTCCTTCACGTTCTTCACGCCCGCGCCCACCTGGCTGACATAGCCGACGCCCTCGTGCCCCGGAATGAACGGCGGGTTGGGCTTGACCGGCCAGTCGCCCTCGGCGGCGTGGAGGTCGGTGTGGCATACGCCCGATGCCTGGATCGCGACCTGGATCTGGCCGGGGCCGACCTGCGGCACGGGCACTTCATCGATCGTCAGCGGCTTGCCGAATTCGCGCACGACGGCGGCCTTCATGGTGCTGGCCATGGTTCTTCTCCTTGGATTCCTGGGGAAAGCGGATGGCCCGGCCGCGCGGGCCGGGCCTTGCGCACGGTCAAAAGAAGCCAAGCTTCTTCGGGCTGTAGCTGACCAGCATGTTCTTGGTCTGCTGATAGTGATCGAGCATCATGCGATGCGTTTCGCGCCCGATGCCCGACTGCTTGTAGCCGCCGAACGCCGCGTGGGCGGGATAGGCGTGATAGCAGTTGGTCCACACCCGTCCGGCCTGGATCGCCCGGCCGAAGCGGTAGCAGGTGTTGGCATCGCGGCTCCACACCCCCGCGCCAAGGCCATAGAGCGTGTCGTTGGCGATGGAGAGCGCCTCCTCGGCATCGCGGAAGGTCGTGACCGACAGGACCGGGCCGAAGATTTCCTCCTGGAAGATGCGCATCTTGTTGTGGCCGCGGAACACCGTGGGCTGCACGTAGTAGCCGCCCGACAGTTCCCCGCCGAGATCGGCCGCGCCGCCGCCAATCAGCAGGTCCGCGCCTTCCTGCCGACCGATGTCGACATAGGAGAGGATCTTGTCGCGCTGCTCCGCCGAGGCCTGCGCGCCGATCATGGTGGCGCTGTCGAGCGGGCTGCCTTGCCGGATCGCGGCGACGCGGGCCAGCGCCTTTTCCATGAAGCGGTCGTAGATGCTTTCATGGATCAGCGCGCGGCTGGGGCAGGTGCAGACCTCGCCCTGGTTAAGCGCGAACATCACGAAGCCCTCGATCGCCTTGTCGAGGAAATCGTCGTCCTCGCGCGCCACGTCCTCGAAGAAGATGTTGGGCGACTTGCCGCCCAGTTCCAGCGTCACCGGGATCAGGTTCTGGCTGGCGTACTGCATGATGAGCCGGCCGGTCGAGGTTTCCCCGGTGAAGGCGATCTTGGCGATGCGCGACGAGGAGGCAAGCGGCTTGCCCGCTTCCAGCCCGAAGCCGTTGACGATGTTGAGCACGCCGGGCGGCAGCAGATCGCCGACCAGATCGATCCACACCATGATCGACGCGGGCGTCTGTTCGGCGGGCTTCAACACGATGCAATTGCCCGCCGCCAGTGCCGGCGCCATCTTCCACGCTGCCATCAGCAGCGGGAAGTTCCACGGGATGATCTGGCCCACCACGCCCAGCGGCTCGTGGAAATGATAGGCGACGGTATCGTGGTCGATCTCGCCGATCGAGCCTTCCTGCGCGCGGATGACGCCGGCGAAATAGCGGAAATGGTCGATCGCCAGCGGCACGTCCGCGGCCATCGTCTCGCGGATCGGCTTGCCGTTGTCCCACGTTTCGGCCGTGGCCAGCGTTTCGAGATTCTGCTCCATGCGGTCGGCGATGCGCAGCAGGATCGCGGCGCGTTCGGCCACCGAGGTGCGCCCCCAGGCGTCCTTGGCCTTGTGCGCGGCATCCAGCGCGGCCTCGATATCCTCCGCTTGCGAACGGGCGATCTCGCCCACCACCTTGCCGGTGATCGGGGACACGTTCTGGAAATAGCGCCCGCCCCGGGGCGCGACCCATGTGCCGCCGATGAAATTGTCATAACGGGCCGCGAAGGGCGGCCGCAGCGTCGCAACCGGACGATCCTGAACGACGGAATCCATAAACCTGATCCTCTTCCTGGCTGAACCGGCGCCGTCTTTCGGCGTCTGTCCCGCATCCTAGGAACGCGATCGGAACGGGGGGAAGAGGGGGCCGGGACAAGGCCATGCCCATGTGTCTCGCCAGCGAGACAGGCGCGGGCGTAAATCGTTCAGGCCGAGGCTTTCACGGGGTCAGGCCGGCCCGCGCCAAGCGGCGATAGAGCGTGGCCCGGCCGATGCCGAGCAGGCGGGCCGCCTGGCTGGCGTTGCCGCCGGCCTGCGCCAGCGCCTGCCGCAGGACCGCGCGATCGGCGTCCTCGAACGATGGCCCCGCCCCTTCGCCGAGCAGCTGGCCCAGCGCGCGCGGCGTGGCCAGCGCCGCGTCGTTCAACCCCAGACGCAACCGCGCCGCCCGGCTCGCGCCGATCACCAGATCATCGCGATCGACCGCCAGCAGCGCGGTGCCGGTGGTGGCATCGTCGGACAGGAACACGATGCGGTGGCCATCGAAGTGACGGCAGAAATAGTCCCGCTCGATCTTGCGCGCGGCGTCGCGCACCAGCGCGGCGATCATTTCCGCCATCGCCGGGCCGTGATCGTCACGGCAGCTCGATACGTCGAGCGCCCCCGCCAGCCGGCCATGCGGATCATGCACCGGCGCGTCCATGCAGCTGATATCGACATTGCGCCCGGCGAAATGCTGATCGCGGTGAACGATCACGGGCTGGTCTTCGTAAAGACAGGTGCCGATGCCGTTGGTGCCTTCCTCCGCCTCGCCCCAGCGCGCGCCCTGTACCAGACCCGCCGCGGTGAAGGAATCGGCGTCCGCATCGTTCGTCCGGCGCTCCAGCACCACACCGCGCGCATCGCTGAGGATCACCGCGCAACCCGAACGCCCGACCGAACGGAACATCTGATCGAGCACCGGCGCGGCCACGGTGAGCATGATCTCATGTTCGGCCCGCAAGGCCGACAGGGACGCGCCGTCGACTCGCTCGCGCGCCGCGTGCTGGTCGGGATCAAGTCCATGGAAGAGGACGGACCTGCACCATGACGCGGCGATCGCCGAAGAGGCGGCCGCGCTGGGGGACCGCACCACGTCCAGAACCGTGTCGCTGTGTCGAGCGGCCACCACGGGCATCCTCCGCACTTCAGGCCATGAAGATCACGCCAACGTCGCCCGATGGTACAGGGACTCCGCCCCCCGGTAAAGCGCGCGGATCAGGCGCCCCGCTTCACACTCCCGCCATCAGCACCGAGGTCTGGATCAGGGTCTGCGCCCAGTTGTCGGGCAGCTTGCCGATGAACAGGTTCTCGGTGCGGTAGTTGGCGATGCGCCAGCCGGCGGCGGTCTTGCGGAACTTCACGTGCAGGCGGCTCGACCGGATCAGCGAGGAGCCGTCGTCATAGACCCACGGCTGGAACTGCACCCATTCGCCCTCGGCGGTTTCCGCGCTGGTGGCGCGCAACTGCTCGGCGGTCAGGTAATGCGTGTTGAAGATCTGCTTTGGATTCTCGGCGGCGTAGAACTTGCGCATGTGCGCGGCGATCTCGGCCGGGCCGCGATGCTGGCCGAACTGCGCGCCGTGCGCACCGCCCACGCCCTGCCAGATGGCGTCCTCGGTGAACAGCGCGCCGATCGCGTCGGCGCGGGCGTCCGCGGGCATTCCGGCTTCGGGCAGAGGGCTGTCGCAGAGGAACATGTAGCGCGCGAGCAGCCGGCGCGCCTCCGCTTCCGCCTGCAGGAACGCGACCTGCTGCTGCAGCTCCGCAATGGCTGCCCTGACGTCTTCCATGCCCTTCATCCTCGCATCAATCGACAATGCCGCCGTCCTTACG
The DNA here is from genome assembly GCA_001725355.1 of Novosphingobium sp. SCN 66-18. GTDB lineage: Bacteria > Pseudomonadota > Alphaproteobacteria > Sphingomonadales > Sphingomonadaceae > Novosphingobium. Next base: position 233,834 of record MEGD01000001.1, on the reverse strand, counting down.
CGCTAACACCGGCCGCGTCATGGCCCGCGACAAGCCGCCGGCGGCTTCGTTTCGCGAAACGGGCAAAGCCTGCCGGAAGCGGTCAGGCGATGGCGCACAGACTCTCAGTTCGATCGCCCGAACAGGTGCGAGGGGCTGGCCAGCGCCAGCCGGATCAGATCGGCCTGGCGGCTCGCCCGTGTCTTGGCCATGACCTGCTTGAGCTGCGTGCGCGCGGTGTGGATCGAAACGCCGCGCGCCTGCGCGAACGTGGCGACATCGTCGCCGCCGCACAAACGCGCCAGCAGATCGGCCTCGGACGGGGTCAGCGCGAAAAAGGCACGAAGGTCGGCCGGCGATGGCGGTGGCGGCCCGCCGGCGTCAGCCAGCGCCAGCGCGAAGGCCCGCCGTTCGCCCGCGATGGCGTACCGCTCCAGCGCGAAGCGGGGCAAGGCGACGGCGTGTAGCAGCACCTCGCGATCCCCGTTGCGCCACCGCATCGCGCCAGGGGAGCCGGCAAGCAGCAAGGGACGCAGCCCCTCGATCAGCCGCCATTCCGCGTCCGCCATCCCCGGCAGGCGCACCACCAGGCCTTCCAGCAGGCCGCGCGCCGCCGGATTGGCGATCTGAACCCGCCCCGCATCGTCACAGATCGCCAGCGCGAACTGTATGCGGTCCATCACGTGCCGCAGCATGGCGTTTTCATCGGCGCGGCGATCGGTCTCGATCATCAAGCGCAGCGCTTCGCGCACGTGCGGCATAAGATCGGTCAGCGTCTGCCGGCAATGCGCCGCCAGCGGCGTGCCGACCCCGGCATGGACAGCTAGCCCGGCCTCGCCCAGCGCCCCCATGGCGATGCGCGCGCCGAGGAACTGGCCCAGTCCCTGTTCGCGCAGGCGCGCCTGCCATTGGTGGAACTGCCCCTGCAGGGCATCCGGGCAATTGTCGTCCTCCAGCATATAGACGCCGTCGTGGACGGGATTCACCGCGACGATGGTGCGCGGATTGAGGTCGTCCAGCAGCGAGAGTTCGCCGGCGGGCGCCGGGGTCGCCGAACAGGTCGCCAGCCAGCGATGGCGCAGGCGGTCGGGCGTGCGATTAAACCAGTGGATTGTGACGCTGCGCGCGCCGGTTTGCGTGCGCAACCGGTCCAGCGCCGTGGCAAGGCGCGGACGGTCCATGCTGGCCCCGTAGAGATCGCCCAGGACATTGGAACAGAGCATCGCCATACCCCCGACAAAGGCAACGGGGCATGGTGTTGGCGGCGGCGGGCGATGGCAAGGCCGGGCTTCCGCCTTTGTGACAATTCTTGCCGAAATTGCACAGCGCGTACCGCAAATGGGCGATGCCGCGCCCATCGCCGGTTCCCATCATCTCCCGATCAACGAACACACAACAGGGAGCTTTATCATGTGGGGAACCCATCGCGGCGCGGCGCTGCTCGCCATTTGCGCCGCCGGAATCGCCGCCTCGCACGCCCTTGCCGCCGAGCCGGCGGAGACAGGCGTACAGGATAGCGGCGCGCTCGACACCATCGTCGTCGTCGCGCGCAAGCGGCAGGAAAACGTGCAGAGCGTGCCGATCTCGATCACCGCGCTGACCGGTGCGGCGCTGCAGCAGCGCGGCGTGGCGCGCGTGGGCGACCTGATCGGCACGGTCCCCAACCTTACCCAGGACGGCGGCGGTTCGGTGCTCGGCGCGATGGGCATTCGCGGCATCGTTTCGCAGACGCGCAACATCGGCTTCGACAGCGGGCTTGGCGTCTATGTCGACGGCGTGCTGACCGTGCGCCCCAACGCGGCGGACCAGGAACTGCCGGACATCGCCACGCTGGAAGTGCTGCGCGGGCCGCAAGGCACGCTGTTCGGGCGCAACACCACCGCCGGCGCGATCAACATCACCACGCGCAAGCCGAGCCTGGACGGCATCGAGGCCAATGCGCGCACCGCCTTCGGCAATCTGGGCACGATCGAGGCCAACCTGTTCGCGACCGCGCCAATCGTGACCGACCGGCTGGGCGTGAAGATTGCCGGCTCCATCGCCACGCGCGACGGCTATATCACCAACCTCTTCGACGGCTCGAAGCTCAACAACCTCAACCGCAAGTCGCTGCGCGGCGGCCTGCTGTGGAAGCCGACCGAGACGCTGGAAGTCGCGCTTTCGGGAAGCTGGCTCAAGCAGGCCGACCGGCTGCTGCTGGGCCAGGTGGCCGACAACACTTCCGGCGGTCTTGCCGGGCTGCCGGGCTACTTCACCGATCCTTACACCGTCTCGCAGGACCATCCCAGCCTGCAGAGCCGCGAGATCTGGAGCACCAACCTCAACCTCGACTGGCACGTCGGCGGCTTCACGGTCACCTCGATCAGCGCCTATGGCGACAATCGATCACGCCTGATCGACGATGACGACGCCCGCCCGATCCCGCTGTCCACGTCCGACTTTCAGGACCGCGCCCGCCAGTTCACGCAGGAACTGCGGCTGGCTTCGCCCACGGGCGGCAAGATCGATTACCTGATCGGCCTGTACTACCTGCACCAGGATGCCGACGCCAACCGCGCCACCACGGTCAACGGCCCGCCGGGACCGGCCGCCTTCATCGGCGCGATCTCCAGCATCTCGAACCTCAGGACCAATGCCTATGCCGCGTTCGCCAGCGCCAACTGGCGGCCGCTGCCGGGCCTGACGATCAGCGGCGGCCTGCGCATCAACACCGAGAGCAAGGATCTGGTGTTCGACCAGACCAATTCCTCGTTCGTGCCGCTGCCGAACCTGTCCGCGCGCCTGCACCGCAAGGACAGCAACCTTTCGGGCAACGCCAGCGTCTCCTACGAAGTCGTGCCGGACACCCGCCTCTACGTAAGCGCCGCGCGCGGCTTCAAGAGCGGCGGCTTCAACCCGGACATCGTCGGCAGCACCGACATCAGCTTCGGCCCGGAAAAGGCGTGGTCGTTCGAGGCGGGCATCAAGTCCGATCTGTTCGACCACAAGCTGCGCATTAACGCGGCGGGCTTCTACACCGACTACAAGGACCTGCAGGTATCCGCGCTGGTCGGCGCGGCCTTCCAGATCCGCAATGCGGCGGCAGCGCATATCAAGGGCTTCGAAGTGGAAGTCACCGCCCGGCCGGTGCGCGCGCTCGAACTCAACGCGGGCGCGGGCTATACCGACGCGACCTATGCCGATTTCCCCGGCTGTGCCCCGGCCACGAACTGCGCCGGGCAGCGCCTGCCGTTCGTGCCCAAGCTCTCGCTCAACGCCGGCGCGCAAGTGACGCAACCGCTTGGCGACGGGCACCTGACCGGACGGCTGGACCTGTCGTGGCGGAGCGGCATCTACTACGAGGCGACCAACACGCCCGACGGCCGGCTGCCCGGCTACGTGCTGGTCAACGGGCGGCTGGGCTACAGCTTCGCCGGCGACCGGCTGACCATCGCCATGTTCGGCCGCAACCTGTTTGACAACCGCTACCGCGACTACTCGTTCTACCTCGCTCCCTTCGCCGAACGGCTGGTGCGCTGGGCGCCACCGCGCACCTACGGCATCGAAATGACCACACGCTTCTGATGGCCGGCCGGCGGCACACGCCGCCGGTCCGCCCCCCTGAAATTCTCCGACCACAAGGATTCGCCGCCCCATGTCCAGACTTCCGCTCGCCATCGCGCTGGCCACCGTGATCGCCAGCCCGGCTTCGGCCCAGTTCCAGGACGCCATCGGCACGGCACCGCCGGTTCCGGCCGAGGTGATCTACACCCATGGCCATGTCGCAACGCCGGCCGGCTGGCAGACCGACATCGCCATCGCGCAGGGCACGATCGTAGCGGTAGGGAGCGAAAGCGAGGTCAAGGCGCACCGCGCCGGCGAAACACGGATCGTCGATCTCAAGGGCATGACGGTTTTGCCCGGCCTGATCGACATGCATGTCCACGCGGTCGACGCCGGGTTGCAGGCCCGCGACTGCCGCTTTCCGCAAGGGGCCGACGCCGCCACGATCACGCGCACGGTCAAGGACTGCGTGGCCGCGGCGCGCCCCGGCGAATGGATCACGGGCGGCCAGTGGGACGCCTCCTCCATGGGCGGGACGCCACCCCACAAGCGCCTGCTCGATGCGGTCGCGCCGACCACGCCGGTCGTGCTCCACGACATCAGCCTGCACAGCGTTTGGGCCAATTCCGCCGCGCTCAAGGCCGCCGGCATCACGCGCGCCACGCCCAACCCGGCGGGCGGGGTGATCGAACGCGACAACAAGGGCGAGCCGACCGGCGTGCTGCGCGAGAATGCGGCCATCGCCCTGCTCAACACGGTTCCGGCCCCCAGCGAGGACGATCGGGTCGAAGCGCTGCGGACAGCCAGCAAGGCGATGCTGGCGCAAGGCATTACCGCCTACGAGGAAGCGCTGCTCGCCACCACCAACGCGCGCGTCTATGCCCGGCTCGCCGACGCGGGCGGGCTGGCGCAGCACGTGCGCGCCTGCATGTGGGACCGCGACCAGGCACTGATCACCCAGCGCCATCTCTATGCCCGGCCGGGCCTGGAAATGGGCTGCGTCAAGATGATCCTCGATGGCGTGCCCACGGATTCGCACACGGCCGCGATGCTGGAACCCTATGCCGACGCGGCGGCGTTCGGCGATGCGGCCCGGGCAAAGGGTTCGCTGCTCTATGCACCGGGCGAGATCGACGCAAAGGTCGCGCGCTACGATGCGGCAGGGCTGGTCGTGAAGCTCCACGCGGCGGGCGACGGTTCGGTCAGCGCCGCGCTCGACGCCGTGGCGGCGGCGCGCAAGGCCAACGGCCCCTATGGCCCGCATCACGAAATCGCCCACGCCAATTTCGTGACGCCGGCCGATATCCAGCGCGCCCGCGCCTTGACCGCTACCTTCGAGTTCTCGCCCTACATCTGGTTCCCCAGCCCGCCGGTGCGCGACGTGATCCGCTCGGTAGGCCCCGAACGCATGGCCCGCTTCACCCCGGTCCGCGACGCGATCGATGCCGGGGACCGCGTGGTGCTCGGTTCGGATTGGCCGGTGGTGCCGTCGATGTCGCCGTGGCTGGCGATCGAGACACTGGTGACGCGCGAAGCGCCGGGCGGCGGCGGCGAAACGCTCGCCCCCGGCCAGAAGGTGAGCGTGGCCGAAGCCCTGCGCCTGATGACCGCCAACGCCGCGCGCCAGATCGGCCTGGGCGACCGGATCGGCACGATCGAAGCGGGGCGGCAAGCCGATCTCGTGGTGATCGATCGCGACATCTTCGCCATCGATCCGCACCAGATTCACGCGACCCGGGTGCTGCGCACGATCATTGCCGGCAAGGAGGCCTATCTGGCGCCGTGAACGCCGGTAAAATATAGACGACAAAATTAGTCTCTGTTTTTAGCTTGACCCATGAACGCGGACTCGGTAAGTCCGTGTTCATGGCACATATCACCACCAGCGTCGAATACGGCATCCATTGCCTGCTGCTGCTCGTCGGCAACGAAGACCGGCCGATGAGCAGCCGCGATCTTGCCGAATTGCAGGGCGTTTCCGCCAGCTTCCTCGCCAAGATCTTCCCGAAGCTGGAAAAGGCCGGGATCGTGAAGGCCAGCGAGGGCGTGCGCGGCGGCTACCTGCTGGCGCGGCCGGCCGATGCGATCACCTTCCTCGATATCGTCGACGCCATCGAGGGCGCCAAGCCGCTGTTCGACTGCCAGGAAGTGCGCGGCCGCTGCGCCGTGTTCGGCGGCGATGCGCCCGGCTGGGCATTGGACGGCGTCTGCGCGATCCACGCGGTGATGCTGCAGGCGGAAAAGGCCATGCGCGATGCGCTGGCCGCGCAGACGCTGGGCGCCATCGCCGGGCGCTTCGGCCGCAAGGCTCCACCCGAATTCTTTTCCGAAGTCAGCACCTGGATCGACGGACGCCTGACCGGCCGCACCGCGAAGAGCGGCAGGCCGGCGCGCGACGTGCCGGACTAAACGGGCGCGCCCGCGCGGCGCCCGCCCCCCTCCCCACCTGAACGTCTTTTCTCGGCCCCCCTTGCCGGGCCGCGCCGGGAAAGCGCCTGCACGCCATCCCTCTGCGGCGTCGCGGGACGATGAAGCGCGCCCGGCAAAAAGCAACAGAAGGAGAAATGCCATGACCCAGAAGATCGTGATTGCCGGAACCGGATTTGCCGGTGTCTGGGCAGCCCTTTCCGCCAGCCGCGCCATCGCGCTTGCCGGCAGGCAGCAGGACGTGGAGGTGATCGTCATCTCGCCCGCCCCCGCGCTCGTCATTCGCCCGCGCCTTTACGAAGCCGTGCTCGACAACATGAATCCCGATGTCGGCGCGCTGCTCGCCGCCGTGGGCGCACGGCACCTTGCCGGCCGCGTCGAGACCATCGATGTCAACAGTCGCACTGTCACCGTGGCACGGAGCGACGGGGAGCGCGAAACGATCGCCTATGACCGCTTCGTTCTCGCCGCCGGCAGCCAGCTGTTCCGCCCGGATGTCCCCGGCCTTGACCGCCATGCGTTCGACACCGACCAGTTCGCCACCGCCCGCGCACTGGACGTGCAGCTGAAGGCACTGCCCGGCGAGCCCGAGACGGAGGCGCGCAATACCGTCGTCGTCGCCGGCGGCGGGCTGACCGGCTTCGAGGCGGCGACGGAAATGCCGATCCGGCTGCGCGCCGCGCTGGGGGACAAGGCAAACTTCCGCGTCATCCTGATCGACACGGCGGATCGCCCCGGCGGATCGCTGGGGGACGAGGCGCAGCCCCATCTCGCCGAAGCGCTGGCCTTCACCGGCGTCGAAACGCGGACGGGCGTGCGGGTCACCGCGATCGAGGCGGACGCCGTGGTCCTCTCTTCCGGCGAACGGATCGCGACCAATACCGTCGTCTGGACCGCGGGCATGCGCGCCAGTCCGCTGGCGGCGCAGATCCCCGGCGAACATGACGCGATCGGCCGCGTCGTCGGCGATGCCTATCTGCGTGCGCCCGCCGCGCCGGGCGTGTTCGTGACGGGCGATACGGTGCACGCCGGCACGGACGATGACGGCAATGTCGCCCCGATGTCGTGCCAGCACGCGCTGAGCCTGGGGCGCGTGGCGGGGCACAACGCCGCCGCCGAACTGGTCGGTCTGCCGCTGCATCCCTATAGCCAGCCCAAGTACGTGACCTGTATCGACCTGGGCGACTGGGGCGCGCTCTACACCGAAGGCTGGGACCGGCAGGTGCGGATCACGCGCGAGGCGGCCAAGGCGATCAAGCAGGAGATCAACCGCGTGTGGATCTACCCGCCCGCCGCAGACCGCGACGCCGTGTTCGCCGTCGCCAATCCCGACTACGTCATCGTGCCCTGATGTCCGGAAGCCGGCGGCATTCCTCGGATGCCGCCGGCCCTATCCCGAAGGCCGCGCTCCGCTGGCCGGTTATGGCGCGATATTCCCGGTCAGCGCGTTGAGCCGCCATGCCGCCACGGTCTGCATGCCTTCCGCCTGCAGCAGGGCGGCTTCGGCCTCGATCGCCTCGCGTTCGGCGTCAAGCACGGCCAGTGGCGGCTTCGCCCCCACGCGCGCTTCCAGTTGCGTCCCGCGCAGCGCTTCCGTGGCCGCATCGCGGCGCAGCCGGGAAGCCTCCGTCATGCGCCGCGCGGTCGCAAGACCCTGCCACGCATCGATTACCATGCCCGCAAGCCCTTGTTCGGCCTGACGCAACCGGGCCTCGCTGGCATCGAGATCGGCATCGGCGGCACGGACCTGCGAAGATACGCGCCCACCCGCCCACAGCGTCCAGCGGCCCCTGATGCCCACGGCGACCGTATCGGCCTTGTAGCCGGGGAAGAACTGGTCGCGCACATGCCCGGCTTCGGCAAAGGCGCCCACCGTCGGCATGCCCTCGGCCCGCGCCGAACGGGTGCCGGCCCGCGCGACATCGACGCCCGCCTGGGCCTGGCGGAGCGCGGGATTGGACGCGCGGGCCATGTCCATGGCTTCGTCGAGCGTCGGCGGCACGGCGGGCGGCTCGGCAAGCGGCGCCAGATCGCCCGCCGGCTTCCCGGTAAGGCGCTGGTAGGTCGCTTCCGCCGACGTCCGACGGCCATGCGCCTGCGCGAAACCCGCATCGGCTTCGGCCTTCCGGGCTCGCGCCTGGGCGAGGTCCGAACTCGCGATTTCACCCGCCCGGAAGCGCAGGCCCGCCTGGCGTTCGGTTTCCGTCAGTTCCTCGACAAGCTGGCCATAGCGCGCCTCGAGCTTTCGCGCCGTCAGCACCTCGGTATAGGTGCCGACAGCCGTGACGATGGTCTGCAACCGCGCCTGTTCGGCGCCGAAGTGCGCCATCGCCGCGCCGCCACGCGCCTGATCGATGGCGGACGACACCCGCCCACCCGCATAGAGCGGCAGTTCCGCCGTGGCCTGCAGGGCCAGCGGATTCACATTGTCCGCCGTGATCCCGAAAAAGCCGCCGTTGTCGATCCGGCCGGCGCCATAGGACCCTTCGACCCGCAGGAGCGGGTTGCTTTCCGCCCGCGCCCGATCCAGCCGGGCTTTCGCCGCCGCCTCGCCCGCATTGGCCTCGGCCAGCACGGGTGCGTTGGCGAGGGCATCGGCGATGGCGGCGGCGAGGTCCTGCGCCATGGCTGGGGGAACGGCTAGGGCGCAGGAGAGCAGGCAGGACAGCGGCAACGACAGGGCCGGGAGCAACCTGGGCGGCATCAGGCGGGGCATGTCACACCTGCGTCAGTTGAAGGAGCTGCCGGGCCTGATCCCCAGCTTCTTGAAGATCATGGCCGCAGGGCAAAAGCCGGTGAAGCTGGCCTGAAACATGTTCGCGCCGGCAAAGGCCGTCAGCCAGAGGAACCCGGGGTGAACCCAATGGGCCAGGGCAAGACTGGCGAGCACGACCACTCCGGCGAAACGGAAAACCGCTGAATCAAGCGTCATCGCACCTCTCCCTTATTTGAAACGCAGCTTGCGGATGCCGAGCGCGTGCATGGCCAGCTTTTCGTAGAACGGCTCGCTGGTGCCGCGACGGACCTTGTGCAGGAAGTATTTCTCGAACCCGATCTTGGCGAGGTGCACCCACTTCCCGCTTGACGACCAGTTGAGATTGCGCGGCGGAATCTGCGGCTGGGCGACGAAGGCAACCCCGCCATCGCCGAAGTCGGCAAGGCACACGGCGTTCCAGGTCGCTTCCTCGACCGGCTCCTTACCAGCCAGTTCGAGCGCCAGGTTCCGCGCGATCGCGGTGACCATCGATTCGATCATGAACCCGGTCTTGGGCACTCCCACCGGCACCGGCGTAGGGCCGACCGGTGGAATTGCCACGCATACGCCCAGCGAATAGACGTTGCGGAATGTGGGATTGCGCTGGTGCTTGTCGGCAAGGATGAAGCCGCGCGGATTGGTCAGCCCCTCGATCCCCTGCACGGCGGCGACGCCACGAAAGGCCGGCAGGATCATCGAATAGCCGAAAGGCAGCGCATGGACGGACCTCACCGACCCGTCGTCCGCCACCTCTTCCACATGCATCGTGCCCTCTTCCACCTTAGTGATGCGGGCGCTGGTGATCCACTTGATGTGCCGATCGCGCAGTTCGCTCTCCAGCAGCGTCTTGGTGTCGCCCACCCCATCGAGCCCGAGATGGCCGACATAGGGTTCCGGGCTGACGTAGGTCATCGGCACCTGATCGCGGATCTTGCGGCGGCGCAGTTCGGTATCGAGGATGAGGGCGAATTCGTAAGCCGGGCCATAGCAGGAAGCGCCTTGCGCCGCGCCGACCACGATCGGCCGGGGGTTTTCGCAGAAGCGGTCGAAGGCGTCGGCCGCGTGTGCCGCGTGGTCGGTGCGGCAGACCGACTGGGTGAAACCATCGGGGCCGAGGCCCTCGATTTCATCGAACGCCAGTTCGGGACCGGTCGCGATAACCAGATAGTCGTAAAGCAGCGAGGTTCCGTCGTTCAGCTCGACGCGGTTCTCGGCAGGGTGGACGCGCCGCGCCCCGACGGCGGTGAACCCGATGCCTTTCTTGGCCATGATCGGCGGCAGATGCACCTTGATCGCGTCCGGTTCGCGCCACCGCACCGCAACCCACGGGTTCGACGGCACGAACCAGTAGTCGTCCTGGTCATTGACCACCATGACCTGCGCCTTGCCCTTCACGGCATCGCGGATTTCGTAGGCGGCGATGGTGCCCCCAAGTCCGGCACCCAGAACGATAATCTGCGGCAACGACATTGCTCATTCTCCCGTAAGCTGGCGGCGGGCCTGGAACCCTCGCGGCGCTCACCCCGATCGACCGGATCACTCCAGGCGCGCTATGTATCGTTCTTGACTTATATAAGGTATTTAGGATATGAGCAAGTGATAATGTATTGAGGCTGTCGCCCAACGCCGCGCGCAGCCCGCTGGAGGAAGGCGCACGCCATGGTTTTCGGTTTCGGAACGAACAGGGACATGCGGGGACATCTGTTTGCTTTCGCCGCCATCGGCATGGCGACGGCGTTCGGGCTGCCTCTCGCCGGCTGCGCCGACAGCGGCGAAACCACGCAGACGGCGAAGGCCCCCGCCGGCCCTCGCCTCACGCTTGCCATGCAGGACACCACGGCATGGCAGGACGTCAGCGCCGAAATCGCCACGGTCGACCAGGCGCAGGTGATGGCGCGCATCCCCGGCATCCTGAGCACGCTGACGGTCAAGGCGGGGGACACGGTCGCGAAAGGGCAGGCGATCGGCCGGATCGTCGATAGCCAGCTAGGGTTCCAGGCCGGCGCCTATGGCGCGCAGGCAGCGGCCGCGCAGGCACAGGCGGCGCAGGCCGCGGCAGACCTCCAGCGCGTAAAGTTCCTTCACGACAACGGCGTCTATGCCAAGGCCCGGCTCGATCAGGCGCAAGCCGCAGCCAGCGCCGCGCAGGCGCAGGTCCGCGCCGCGCAAGCGCAGCAGGCCGCCGTGGGCGCGGTGGCGGGGCAAGGCACGGTCGTCGCGCCGACCGCTGGCCGGGTGCTGCGCGCCGACGTGCCCGCCGGCGCGCCGGTTGCCCCCGGCATGGTCATCGCGGTGATCACCGCCGGGCCGACGATCGTCCGGCTCGAAATGCCCGAATCGCTCGCCGGCAAGGCCCATGCCGGATCGCGGGTGTCCGCGGCGGGCATGGGCGAAGGCCGGGTGATCAAGGTCTATCCCTCGGTCAACGCCGGCAAGGTGATGGCCGACGTCGACATGCCGGGCATCGACAACAGCCTGATCGGGCGGCGCGTGGCGGCGCGCGTCGAGATCGGGACGCGCAAGGCGCTGGTCGTCCCGGCCCGTTTCGTCACCACACGCTATGGCATCGATTACCTGACCGTTCTGGCGAAGGACGGCAGCGCAACCCAGGTTCCCGTCCAGACCGCGCCCGTCGAACAGGCGGACAGGGTCGAAATCCTCTCTGGCGCCAATCCGGGCGACACCATCGTTGCGGACACGGGCAAGGGAGCCGACCGCTAATGAACCTGGGCATTTCCGGCAGGCTGACGCGCGCCACGATCCAGTCGCCGCTCACCCCCCTGTTCCTGCTTGCCGCGATCATCGTCGGCCTCATCGCCACGATCACGATCCCGCGCGAAGAGGAGCCGCAGATCAAGGTGCCGATGGTCGACATCATGGTCCAGGCGCCGGGGCTATCGGCCTCGCAGGCGGTGGAACTGGTGGCCAAGCCGCTGGAAACGATCGTCAAGAGCGTGGACGGCGTGGAGCACGTCTATACCCAGGCGCAGGACAACGGCGTGATGGTCACGGCGCGCTTCCTTGTCGGCTCCAATCCCGAAGATGCCGCGATCCGCATCAACGAGAAGATCGAGGCCAACAAGGATCGCATTCCCGTGGGCATTCCCGCGCCGCAAGTGACGGTGCGCGGGATCAACGACGTGCCCATCGTGGTGCTGACCCTGACGCCGAAGCCCGGCGCCGCCGGCCAATGGGACGATCAGGCGCTGGCCGAACTGGCCGGCAAGCTCAGGACCGAGGTCGCCAAGGTCGATGACGTCGGCCTTACCTTCATCACCGGCGGGCAGCGCATGGCGCTGCGCGTGATCCCCGATCCGGCCAGGCTGGCGCTCTACCGCGTGCCTCTGGGCAACCTGATCGAAGCCGTTTCGCAGGCGAACCGCGCCTTCCCCGCGGGCACTGTGCGCGAAGGCGGATCGGCCGCGCTGGTCGTGGCGGGGCAGACGCTCCGCGATGCGCAGGAGCTTTCCGCGCTGACCGTCCGCTCGGCGACAGGCGCCCCGGTCCTGCTGGGCGACGTGGCGCGCGTGGAACAGACGCCGACGCAGGACCAGGCCCGTTCCTGGCGCTGGGCCAGGGCCGACACCAAGGACGGGAAAGGCGTCTGGTCGATGGCCCCCGCCGTCAGCCTTGCCGTCGCCAAGCGGGCGGGCGCCAACGCGGTGACCGTGTCCGAACAGGTGGTGCAACGCATCGATACGCTCAAGGGCACGCTGATCCCGGCTGGCGTCGATGTAGCCGTCACGCGCAATTACGGCGAAACCGCCAACGAAAAGGCCAACGAGCTGATCTTCCACCTCGCCCTGGCCACGGTATCGATCGTCATCCTGATCGGCTTCGCGATCGGGTGGCGCGAAGCCGGCGTGACGGCGATCGTCATCCCCACGACGATCATGCTGACCATGTTCGCCTCGAACGTGATGGGCTTCACGATCAACCGCGTCAGCCTGTTCGCCCTGATCTTCTCGATCGGCATTCTGGTCGACGACGCGATCGTCATGATCGAGAACATCGCCCGGCACTGGGGCATGCACGACGGCCGCGACCGCATCACCGCCGCGGTCGAGGCGGTCGCCGAAGTCGGCAACCCGACGGTCATCGCCACGCTGACCGTCGTTGCCGCGCTTTTGCCGATGCTGTTCGTGTCGGGCCTGATGGGGCCGTACATGGCGCCGATCCCGATCAACGCCTCCGCCGCGATGATCTTCTCGTTCTTCGTCGCCGTCATCATCGCGCCCTGGCTGATGATCCGCTTCGCGCGCCAGACGCTGTCGCAGGGGCACGGGGACGAACACGGGGGCAAGCTGGGCGCGCTCTACAAGCGTTATGCCGCCCGCGTCATCGCCACGCCGCAAAGCGCCAAGCGCTTCCTGATCGGCGTGGGCGTGGCCACCCTCGTCGCCTGCTCGATGTTCTACTTCAAGGCCGTGACCGTGAAGCTGCTGCCCTTCGACAACAAGAGCGAGGTCCAGCTCGTTGCCGACCTGCCCGAAGGCACCAGCCTGGAAATGACGTCGCGCGTGCTGGAACAGGCGGCGGCCGTGGCGCGCGGCGTGCCCGAAGTCGTGTCGATGGAAGCCTATGCCGGCACGTCCGCGCCGTTCAACTTCAACGGGCTGGTGCGGCACTACTTCCTGCGCAACCAGCCCGAAATGGGCGACCTGATGGTCACGCTTCTGCCCAAGGGCGACCGCTCGCGCTCAAGCCACGAGATCGCGGTGGCGCTGCGCGAGAAGCTCCGGGCCATTCCCCTGCCGGCGGGCGGATCGCTCAAGGTGGTCGAAACGCCGCCGGGGCCGCCGGTGCTCGCCACCTTGCTCGCCGAAATCTACGGCCCCGACGAGGCAACGCGGCAAAAGACGGCGAAGCAGGTGGAGGCGATCTTCCGGTCGGTGCCCTATATCGTCGATGTCGACAACAGCTTCGGCGCGCCCCGGCCCACGCTGAAACTGATCCCTGACCGCGCGAAGCTCGATCACTATGGCCTGTCCGAACGCCAGCTCTTTGACAGCATCGGGGCACTGCTGGGGACGCAGGTCGTCGGCTACGCTCCCCGCGCGGCCGATCACGATCCCTTGCCCATCGAGCTCTCGCTCGATCAATCGCAACGGTCATGGTCGTCGGCACTGGCGGCAACCCCCGTCGCGACGACACCGACCGGGCAGTTGATCGCGCTGGGTGAACTGGTCACCGCGAAGATGGTGCCGGGCGAACAGGCGATATTCCGGCGCGACGGGCGCGGGGCAACGATGGTCACGGCCGAACTCGCCGGGCGCTACGAAGCGCCGATCTACGGCATGCTGGCGGTTGACGACGCCATCGACAGCTTCGACTGGAAGGCGCACGGCCTGACCAGGCCCGAAGTCATCCTGCACGGCCAGCCCGAGGACGAAAGCAGGCCGTCGCTGCTGTGGGACGGCGAATGGGAAATCACCTGGGTGACCTTCCGCGACATGGGCGGGGCGTTCATGGTCGCGCTGCTGGGCATCTACGTGCTGGTCGTGGGCCAGTTCCGCAGCTTCACGATCCCGCTGGTCATCCTGACCCCGATCCCGCTGACTCTGGTCGGCATCGTGCTTGGCCACCTGCTGTTCCGGGCGCCGTTCACCGCCACGTCGATGATCGGCTTCATTGCGCTGGCCGGCATCATCGTGCGCAATTCGATCCTGCTCGTCGATTTCATCCGGCACACCCGATCACCGGGCAAGAGCCTGCGCCAGACCTTGCTGGAGGCCGGGATGATCCGCTTCAAGCCGATCGTGCTGACGGCGGCCGCGGCCATGATCGGCGCTTCGGTGATCCTGACCGATCCGATCTTCCAGGGCCTCGCCATCTCGCTGCTGTTCGGGCTGGCCTCCTCGACCCTGCTCACCGTCCTCGTGATTCCCGCGATCTACATCGTCCTGCGCGATGACGGCCATCCTCTGGCGGAGTCTCCATCATGACGCCGGCCGATCGTTCGGACCTCAAATCCAACGCCAACGCGATGGCGGCACGGCTGAAGCTGATGAGCCATCCGGAGCGCCTGCTGATGCTGTGCCGGATGGATGAGGGCGAGGTTTCGGTCAACGAACTGGTCGATCTGTCGGGCCTGTCGCAATCCTCGGTCTCGCAACATCTGGCGCTGCTGCGGGACGAAGGTGCGGTCAGCACCCGGGGCGCCGCGCAGACCCGCTTCTACAGCCTGCGCGATCCCGTGGTGCGCGGGATCATCCATGCCTTGTGCGAACTTTGCGAGCGGCACTGCGGCTGACGCTGGCCCCCGGACAATTCCGTAGCTGGACGCCGAAGCATGACGTTTCGCGCTGAAGATGCCATGATCGTTGCAAAAAGCAGGAAGGCACCATCATGGTCACGCGCCGCGCGTTCGTATCGGGTTCGCTCAACGCCATCGTCGCGGCGGCCGTGCCGGCGCGGGTCTGGGCCGCCACGCGCGGCGGGGTGGAAGTGGCCTACGTCAATGCGGCGGTGTGGACGGGAACGGGGCCGGACGTGCGCACCGACGCCATCGGCGTGGCCGGCGGGCATATCGTCGCCATCGGCAAGGATGCGGTGCGCGCCGCGTCCAGCCCGCGCACGCAGGTCATCGACCTGCAAGGCGCGTTCGTGACACCGGGGCTGATCGATTGCCATACCCATTTCACCATCGGGTCGATGGCGCTGTCGCAGCCCTCGCTGCGCGATGCGGCGACGCCCGACGCATTCGTGCAGCGGATCGCGCAGGCCGCGCGCGCGCTGCCCAAGGGCGAATGGCTGGAAGGCGGCAACTGGGATCAGGACCGCTGGGGCGGCAAGATGCCCACGCGCCAGTGGATCGACGCGGTGACGCCCGATACGCCCGTGGCGGTGATCCGCTATGACCTCCACATGATCCTGTGCAATTCGCTGGCGCTGAAGCTGGCGGGGATCGATCGCAACACGGCCGACGTGCCGGGCGGCGTGATCCTGCGCGACGAGAACGGGGAGCCGACCGGCATCGTCAAGGACGCCGCCAAGGATCTCGTCCTGCGCGCGATCGCGAAGCCGAGCGAGGCCCGGCTGGACGCCGCCCTGCGGCAGGGTATCGCGCTGGGCCTGAGCAAGGGCGTGACCGAAGTCCACGTGCCCGAACTCGACTGGTCCACATTCGAGAACACCCGCCGCCTGCGCGCGCAAGGCGAAACGGGGATGCGCTTCTACAACTTCACCCCGCTGAAGGACTGGGAACGGCAGGCCGCCATCGTCGCGCAGGAAGGGCGCGGCGATGACTGGGTGCGCTGGGGCGGGTGCAAGGTGGTGTTCGACGGCTCGCTCGGTTCGCGCACCGCGCTGATGTATCTGCCCTATCTCGACGAACCGCACGCGCACGGCATCATGGTGACCGATCCCAAGGATCTGAAGGCCTGGATGACCGGCGCGGACAAGGCCGGGCTGCAGGTGACCGCCCACGCCATCGGCGACGAGGCGAACGACATCGTGCTGGACACGATGGCGGCGGTTACCACAGCCAACGGCGCGCGCGACCGGCGCTTCCGCGTCGAACATGCGCAGCACTTGCGCGAGGAAGCGATCGGGCGGTTCGCCAAACAGGGCGTGATCGCCTCGATGCAGCCCTACCACGCGATCGACGACGGACGCTGGGCGGTGCGGCGCGTCGGACCCGAACGGCTGCGCACCAGCTTCGCGGTCGGGTCCATGGTGCGCTCGGGCGCGCATGTCTGCTTCGGTTCGGACTGGCCGGTGGCTCCGCTCGATCCGCTGACCGGCATCTACGCGGCGGTGACGCGCGAGACGATCGACGGGCTCAACCCGCACGGCTGGTATCCCGAACAGCGCATCACGATGGCCCAGGCACTGCGGGGCTATACCCGCGAAGCGGCCTACGCGGGCCGGGTGGAACGGCAGCGCGGCGCGATCATGCCCGGAATGCAGGCCGATTTCGCGGTGTTCGACCGCGACCTGTTCCGGATCGACCCGGAAACGATTCCCCAGACCAAGGTCCTGCGCACCGTGGTGGGCGGCACGCAGCGCTTCGGGTAGAGCGGAACGACTCTGCCCCGCTTCGTCATTGCGAGCGCAGCGAAGCAATCCAGGGCCGTGCGCGCCGCTCTGGATTGCCGCGGGCTTCGCCCGTCGCAATGACGAACGATGCCGGCGCCTCAGCGGCGCAGCAGCGCGACGCCGATCGGCGCCACGGACAGGGCAAGGCCCAGCGCGGCGAGGGCATCTTCCCAGCCATCGCCGGTGAGGCCGATAACGAGCCCGGCGAAACTGACGACGGCGATCGCCGCGATCGGCACCAGCGGGTGTCGTCTCATGCCGCGCGGCCCCGGCGCGCGGCGCGCGGCTTGCGCAGCCACAGATAGAGGCCGCTGCCCAGCACGACGATGCTCACGAGGTCGAGAACCGCCCACAGCAGCTTCATCGCCATGCCGCCATAATCGCCAAAGTGCAGCGGCTGCGCGAGCAGCAGCGCCTTCATGTACCAGGGCATCGGCGCCACGCCATCGACCTTGCCGGTGCGCGCATCGACCATGACCGGGGTCAGCAGCTTGGCGGTCAGCGGCGTCGCGCCCTGCAGATAG
The DNA here is from genome assembly GCA_001725355.1 of Novosphingobium sp. SCN 66-18. Taxonomy (GTDB): domain Bacteria; phylum Pseudomonadota; class Alphaproteobacteria; order Sphingomonadales; family Sphingomonadaceae; genus Novosphingobium. The sequence goes on along the minus strand of MEGD01000001.1, from coordinate 216,566 downwards.
ACGGCCAGATGATCGCGGCTGCTGAAGGCCGCGCCGGGAAAGGCGATGAACTGCACGCGCATCCCCGGCACGGCCGCCTGCGCGTTGCGCAGCGCCTCGTCGGCAATGCCGGGGCGATAGGGGGCGATCGGCCCGGCATGGTCGCGCACCAGATGGGCCAGCGCATCGGCGCGCCACCACGCGGTGATCGGATCGGCCAGGGTGTTGATCGTGCCGGTCAGCCCCACGACCAGCGCCCAGGCGAGCGTGACGCCACCGATCAGGTTGTGCCAGTCGAGCCAGCGCGTGCGCGCCGTCTTGGCCTTGCGCACGCTGGCGAAGCCCGCCTTGCGCGCGAACGGGGCGTAGAGGACGATGCCCGAAACGAGCGCCAGCACGAAGCACAGGCCGATCGCGCCGATGAAGTATTCGCCCACCGTGCCCAGCAGCAGGTCCTTGTGCAGATCGAGCACCACGTCCATCACCCCGCCGCCGGGCACGTCACCTTGCGGCGGGGTGGCGGTGCGCCGGTCGATCGGGTGGAAGCGCATGGCGGTTTCTGGCGCATCGCCGACCGGACCGCTGGTAAGGTTCACCACCGGGCGATCCTCGTCGAAGCTGAGGTAGATCGGCACGGAGCCCGGCTCCAGCGCCAGCGCAGCGGTGATCGCGCGGTCGAGCGTGACCAGTTCGGCATCGTTCCAGCGTTCGATCCGTTCCGGCTTGCCAATGCCATCGATCTCGTCGTGGAACACCAGCGGCAGGCCGGTCAACGCCAGGATCAGCATGAACAGCGTGCAGATCAGGCTCGACCAGGTATGCACCTTGCTCCAGGCGCGCAGCGTCGCCGGCTTCATTGCGGGGCCACCCCGGATGACTCTTCGCGCCACCACGGCACGACCGGGCTTTCGCCGTCGCGCGCCAGCGTGGTGCCGTCGAACGCGATGCCGCCGCGCAGCACCAGCGCGATGCGCCGGGCATTGGCGATGTCGGCGCGGGGATCGGCATCGAGCACCACGAGGTCGGCGAGCTTGCCGGGCGTCACGCTGCCCAGATCATCTGGCCGGCCGATGATCGTGGCGTTGTCGATCGTGGCCATTTCCAGCGCTTCTTGCGGCGTGGCGCCGCCGGCCACGAACGCGGCCATTTCCCAATGGACGCCGATGCCCTGCATCTCGCCATGACTGCCCACGCCGACCAGCGTGCCGGCGCGGCGCAACCGCATCGCGTCTTCGGCAAAGCGCCGCCACGTCTGCCATTCGGGCAGCGTCCAGTGCCGGTCGCGCAGCTTGGCGGCCAGCACGAACGGCGGGGTGAACCGGCGCAGGCGCGGATCGTCCTGCGGGCGATCGTTCTGGATATCGGCGAACAGCATCGGCGCGCCGCCGTAAAGCACGGTCAGCGTCGGCGTGTAGGCAATGCCGCTGGCGGCGAAGAGGCGGATCACGTCATCGTGGATGGGCGTGACGGGCAGGTTATGCTCGTTGCCGGAAAAGCCATCGATGGCGTGGGTCAGCTCCAGCACGAAATCGGCCGCGCCTTCGGTGGTGGGCATCATGCCCAGCTTGCGCGATGCAGCCGCCATATATTGCCGCGCGGCCCGGTCGCCGACCATGTAGCTCTTGATATTGCGCGTGCGATAGGCGTCGCGATAGCGCGTCAACACCTGTTCGGCCACGGCCTGTGCGGTGATGGCGCTGTTCACGAACACGCCGGGGCCGGTGCTGAACAGGCGCGGCCCCGTGGAAAGCCCCGCGTCCATCCGGTCGGCATAAGCAAAGATGTCCGGCGTGAACGGCTGCACTTCCAGCACCGCGGTGACGCCATAGGCGAGCAGCGTGGGGAATTCCCAGTGCGTGCCGTCGTGCACCCCGCGCGGGATCGGGAAGAAATGGGCGTGCGCGTCGATCAGGCCGGGCATGACGAACTTGCCGCCCAGCTCGCGTATCCGCGCGCCGGCCGGAACGGCGATGGACCCACGCGGGCCGATCGCGGCGATGCGGTCACCGGTTATCAGCAGGTCGGCATCGGTGACGACCTTCCCATGGTCCATCGTCAGCACGGTAGCGCCGCGCAGCAGTTGCGCCTGCGCCGGCAGGGCACGCGGCACGCGGACCGACAGATCGCGCGAGGCTGCCGCAGCTTCGGGGTCGGCAGCCGCCAGCGTGCCGGCCGAGGCGGCGTGACGCCAGAACGGCCCGACCGTCCACGACAGGCCATCGCCTTCCCAGCGCATCGTATCGGCGCCGATCCGGGTAATCTGGCGGTGGCCCGGGACGGTTTCCATCAGGTTCACCGGCCTGGCGTCGGCCGGCATCGGCAGAAGGTGCAGCTCGAACGCGGTGCGCGCCGCCAGCGACCGGCCATCGGGCGACAGGCGCAGTTCCTCGACCGGGCGCGGCTCCTTGACGTATTGCCCCATCGCGCGGGCGACGACCGTCGCGCGCGCCAGCAGCGTGCCGTCGGCCATCACTTCCTTGAGCGCGCCATCGGCCTGGACGAACAGACGCCCGTCCGCCGTCCGCTGAAGCGAACGCAGACCCGCGCCATGGCCGATGACCGTCGCGGCGCCAGCGGGGGAAAGGCGCACCACATCGACCAGCCACGCCGGGGCCAGCTCGTCCGGCGCGTGAAGGCGATCGAATTGCGCGGCGCGCAGCGCGATCAGGCTTTTGCCATCGCGATCCCACAGCGGTTCGGACCAGTAGGCGCCCTGCGGTCCGGCAGAACGGGGCGGGCCGGCGGCACGCGGCGCGCCGCCGGCCGCATCGACCGTCCAGATGCCGCCGCCCTGCTCGGCGGTCCAGCGCGTGAAGGCCAGCGTGCGCCCGTCCGGCGACCAGGCTGGCTGGAAGGCGTTGCCATCGAACAGCTTGCGCGGTGCGGCGGTGCCTTGCGCATCGGCGATGTACAGCGCGCCCAGCGCGGTGAAGGCGATCCGCCGGCCGTCCGGCGACAGCGCGGCGCCTTCGGCCAGATGCGTCCGGACCTCGCTGCCATCCTCAACCTGCTGGCGCACGCGGCTTTGCGGCGCCAGCGCCAGCCGCACCGGCGCGCGGAACGGGATCGCCTGCTGCTTTCCGGTGACAAGATCGAGCCGCATGAAGCCGCCATTGCGCGCGAGCACGATGGCCTTGCCGTCGGGCGTGAAGCGGTAGCCCGGAGTTAGATCGTAGTAGTAGCCGCCTTCCTGCCCATCGTGATCGATCGGCCAGGCGATCCAGCGGTCCTCGCCGGTATCGAGGTTGCGCAGGCGCAGCCCGGTTTCGCCGCCATCGCGCCGCGCGGCATAGGCGAGCGACCGCCCATCGGGCGAGAGCACCGGATGCATCCCGCCGGGGACCACCGTCTCGACCGCGCCGGAGGCCAGATCGCGCCGCGCGATGGACCAGGTGGGCGGGTCCTTTTCGGTCCAGGTGTGGCCCAGCTTGGTCGCGTACCACACCGCCTTCCCGTCGGGCGAAGGAGCCGCGCCCATGGCGTTGATACGCTCGTCCCACCCTTCGTTGCCGCCGGGCTGGGCCGCCACGAGCAGCGCGGGCGGACTGCCATCGACGGGAACGCGCCACAGTTCGAACGCCAGCACCGCGTGGACGGCGCGGCTGACGTAGACGCTTTTCCCGTCCGGCGCCCATGCCGGCGAGGTCATCAGGACGAGCGCGTTATCGTGCGTCAGTTGCCTCGCATCGCTGCCGTCGCTGCGCGCGATCCACAGGTTGGTGACGCCCGACCGGTCGGAAATGAAGGCGATCCAGCGCCCGTCGGGCGAAGGCACCGGGTTGCGTTCGAAGGCAGGCCCGGCGAGCACCGGCTGCGCATCGCCACCAGCGGCCGGCATACGGTAGATGTCGCCCAGCAGATCGAACCACAGCCACGCGCCGTCCGGCGACAGCGCCGGCTGCGCCCAGGTCACCTCGGTCGCCTGATAGGCAAGCGACCGGGCCTCTTCGGCGCGAAGAGGCCCGGCCACGAGAGCCAGCGTTGCCGCGAGAAAGACGGCAACGCGGCGCATTACAGCGACCAGTCGAGCCGCAGGCCCACCGTGCGCGGACGCACGATCGATCCCGCCGGGGTCGCCTGCGACGTGAACGGCGCGTTGAGGATGCCGAACTTGTCGAACACGTTGTTGGCGAAGACCAGCACGCGCACCTTGTCCATCAGCGTCACCCCGGCGCGCAGGTCGATGATGTTGAAGTTGCCGCGCGTTGCCGTGTTGCCGAACGCCACGGGCGCCGACGACAGGTAACGATGCGCCACTTCGAACGAAGGCTTGAACGCCACGTCCTCGAAATCGAACTTGAGGTTGTTCGCCACCGACCACTTCGACGAACCCGGCAGGGTCGATCCCGAGGCATAGCCGCCGCCGACCGCGAACGTATCGGGCAGGAACGCGGTGAGGCTCGCATCCTGGCGCGTTACGCTGGTGCTGAAGCTCGCAACCTTGGCGATCTGCCAGGTGGCCGCCAGTTCGCCACCGACCACGTTGGCGCTGCCCGCGTTCGAGACATAGGAATAGTACGACGGCGCCGGGCCGAACAGGCGGGCCTGGATGCCCTTCCAGTCGATGTTGAAGACGGTGGCTTCAACATAGAGCTTCCCGTCGAACGCGTGGAATTTCACGCCCGCTTCGTAGTTCTTCACGCGGTCGCTGTCGTACTTGACCGGAATCGTCGGCAGCAGGCCGGCGTTGGGGTTGATGCCGCCGACGCGATAGCCTTCCGAATAGGTGGCGTAGGCCAGGAAGTCCTTGGTCGGACGGGCGGTGATGGTTACCTTGGGGGTGAAGCCGTTTTCCTTGTTGGACACCCGGCCCGTGGCGTCGACCGGGCTGTAGCCGCCCGGATAGCCGCCCAGCGCGCCTGCCTGGTTGGTGACGGTGGCGTTGTACTTGTTCCAGAAATAGCGGCCGCCGAACGTGATCTCGATGCTTGGACGGATCGCGTAGCTCACTTCGCCGAACAGGCCGATGTCCTCGTTGTAGGTATCTGCCGCATAGCCATAGAGCCGGTCGCCCGGCGTCAGCACGCTGCCCGAATAGCCGCCAAACAGCGCCGGGTTGGCGTTGATGTAGGCCGCCGCGCCGTTCTGGAAGATCTGGTCGTAGCTGAACTTCTTGGCCGCCATGTAGCTGGCGCCGATCAGGTAGCGGAACGGCCCATCGCCCTTCGAGGCCAGGCGGACCTCGGCGGTCTTGATGTTGGCGTTGGCATTGCCCGCCGAATAGGCCGCGCCCGCCCCCGTCGTCACCCCGGTCACGTAGAAATAGGGGTACGAGAACTGGGTGAAATTGTGCTTTTCGACGATGGAGCCGATGGCGGTGAGTTCCGCGCCGCCCAGATCCTGATCCAGCCGCAGCGAGTTCATCCAGAAGCGCGTCTTCTGCGGTTCGGCCCGCGCGGTATTGCGGATGTAGGGATGATCAAGGTCGAGGTAGGTCTGGTCCTCGAGATAGGTGTCCTGCCATGACGAGAGATAGCTGATCTTGGTCGCGCTGGTCGGCGTCAGGACGATCGAGCCGCGCAGGCCCCGCGTGCGGAAATCGTTGCTGCCGCGAACGCCGGTGCCGGGATTGTCGAGATAGCCCGCGTCGAAGCGCTGCAGCGCAACCAGGCGCACCGCCAGCTTGTCGGCGATCAGCGGCACGTTGACCATCGCCTTGGCTGCGTAGTTCACTTCGCCGTGCGAATTCTTGGTCGAACCGATCAGGCCCGATGCGGCGGCATCGATCTTGCTCGTATCGGCCGTGTTGACCACGTAGTTGACCAGGCCGCCCAGCGTGGACGAACCGAACAGCGTGCCTTGCGGGCCGCGCAGCACTTCCACGCGGTTGAGATCGAAGGTGTCCACGTCGGGAATGCCGATCGGGAAGCCGGGTTCGACCAGCGGCACTTCGTTGAGGTAGTAGCCGACCGTGGTCTGGCCCTGTTCGTGGTAGGTCGTGGCCGAGATGCCACGGATGATCACTTCGGAAACGCCGGGCTGGTAATCGTTGAACACCACGCCAGGCAGGCGGGTGATGTAGTCCGACAGGCTTTGCGCGTTGGCGGCGGCCAGATCCTTGCCCGAAACCGCACTGGCGGCGATCGGCGTCTGGTCGAGCGCGATGGCGCGCTTGGTCGCGGTCACGACGATCGTGCCCAGCCCGTCGTCGGCGGCATCTTCGGCGGCCAGCGCCGGTGCGGCCGCCATGGCCAGCATGGAAACGCCGGCAAGGCAGGCAAGGTGCAGTGTGGTCCTCATGTCTATTCCCCTCTGAATGTCATGGATCGCCCGTTTCGGCTATCCCGTCTCCCCGATGATCGCTTCCGCATCGTCCGTATCCAGGCGGTCCGCGTTGAGCCGCCGCATCCAGCCGGCCATCACCGGATCGGGATAGGCCGCCAGGATTTCCCTCAGCACGTCGACGTCTTCTTCCTGACCGAGCTTGAATCGCGCGTCCGTAGCGTGAACCGTTGCCCGAAAGCTAATGATTCTTGATAGCAAATTTGGCAAGCGCTCGCCAGCGTCCTCCACCTGCCATGGCCTGCCCTGCGATGCTTCCGCATGCTCCGTCAGCAGGCGGACCGCCGGCAGGGTCTCGCTGTCTTCCCCGAATGCGACCGTCACCTCGAAGGTAGCGACGGCGAAGTTCCACGTCGGCGCCCAGTGCGGGCGCGACACCAGCGCCGGCGAGACATAGCCCTGCGGCCCCATGAACAGGATCTGCGCGCGCGGATCGGCCCGCAGCGCGGCGACTTGCGCGTTGCGGCGCGAACAGTGGCCGATCAGCGCGACCACGGCGCCATCCGGCCCGGTTTCGGCGATCAGCGGCAGCGGCGTGGCGAAAAAGCCGGCCGGCCCGTTGTTGGTCAGCCAGGCCAGCGGATAGGCGGCCACAAGATCGGCAAGATCGCCGTTGGTTCCGGAAGGAAAGTCCATGGCGACGTTGTCACCAAGCGATTGGCCCTGAAAAAGCGCCAGATCGGCAAAAGCAAGGGGACCAGCTTCGCGGGCGGATCAACTGTGGCCCAGATGCCCCAGTATGCGGACGGCCTCCACCGTCCGTTCGCTGGGGTAGCTCGCGAACCCCAGGCGCAGGCCGTGCGGGGCATCGGGGGCCAGCCGATAGGAAGCGGACGCGGCGAAGGTGATGCCGGCGGCGGGCGCGCCGGCCTCGATCCGGGCCAGGGCATCGAGATCGAGGAATTCCAGCCACATCGCCAAGCCACCCGCCGGCAGCCGCGCGCTGACGAAATCGCCCAGCGCATCGCGCACCGCCTGCGCCAGCGCATCGCGCCGCGCGCCATAGACGCGCGTCGCCTTGCGCGCGTGGCGGCGCACCTCGCCCTCTTCCAGCAACAGGGCGATAGCGTCCTCGGTCAGGCTGTTGCCCATGCCGTCACTGATCGAAACCTGGTGGGCGGCGGCGGCGATCACCGGCGCGGGCGCGACGATATAGCCGACCCGGAGCGCCGGCAGCAGCAGCTTGGACAGCGAACCGACGTAGATCACCACGTCCGGCGCATAAGCAGCCATCGGCAGCAGCGGCTGTGATCCGAAGCGGAATTCGTGGTCGTAATCGTCCTCGATGATCGCGAAGCCGAACTGCCGGGCCAGCTCGACCAGGCGCAGGCGCCGTTCAGGGGCGAGCGAGACCGTGGACGGAAACTGGTGATGCGGGGTGACGAACACCGCGCAGACCTGCCCGTTGCGGCACGCCCTTTCCACCGCACCGACATCGATCCCCTCTTCGTCCAGCGCGACCGGCAGCACGGGCACGCCGGCGGCCTGGAAAGCGGCGACCGCCGGTTCGTAAGTCAGCGCCTCGGCCAGCGCGACCGCGCCGGGGCGGGCCAGCAGCCGCGCCGCCAGCGCAATGCCCATCTGGCTGCCGCGCGTGACGCAGACGTTCTCTTCGCTGACGACAAGGCCGCGCTCCTCGCGCAGCATCGCGGCCAGGCCCGAGCGCAGCCGCTCGCTGCCGCAGGGATCGCGATAGCCCAGTTGCTGCCGCCGCGCGGCATAGAGCGCGGCGGTGCGGAAGGCGCGCGCCAGCGCCTCGGGCGGAAACAGGCTGCCGTCGGGGCTGCCCTCATCGAGCTTGATGAGCCGTCCGGGCGGAACGGCAATCGGCCGCGACGGCGGCGGCACGAAGCGATAGATCGGCTGACGCCCGATCGGAGGGCTGCTTTCGCGGGTTTCCGGTCGTCCGCGCGGCAGGCTGGTCGCGACCGTGGTCCCCTTGCGGTCCGCCGTTTCCAGCCAGCCTTGCGCGACAAGCTCCTCGTAGGCGGTCACCACCGTCTTGCGGTTGAAGCCCAGTTCGTTGGCCAGTTCCCGGCTGCTGGGAAGCGGCGATCCCGGCTGGAGCCGTCCCCGTTCGATCTCGTGAATCAGCGCGTGGGCCAGCTGCATGTAAAGCGGCGTCGACCCGGCCGGCCGGATCCGCTTTTGCAGTGTCAGGGACCAGCCGCGTCGCATTGGCTCCCCTACTCCCCTCGAAATCTCAACGATGAAGGGACCAATCGGCCAGACCGCCCGGCAAAGTCAAGCGGCGGCCAGTGCCGGTTGCGCATATAAGGATTTTGCTTGGCCAACGGCTCGCCGCATAGTGCGGCCCGGACGCCAAGAGAGGCGCCAGATGGGGACAAGGGCATGAGTTATTCGCTGACGGTCAACGGCAAGCAAGTGACGGTGGACGCCAGCGCCATCGACATGCCGCTGCTGTGGGTGCTGCGCGACGTGATCGGGCTGACCGGCACAAAGTTCGGCTGCGGCGCGGGGCTGTGCGGCGCGTGCAGCGTGCTGATGGGCGGCGAACGCTTCTTCAGTTGCCAAGCCCCGGCGCGCGCGTTCATCGGCCAGCCGGTCACCACGATCGAGGGCCTGCGCGACGACCCGCTGGGCAAGCGCCTGCAGGATGCCTGGGTCGAAGCCGACGTGGTCCAGTGCGGCTATTGCCAGCCCGGCCAGCTGATCGCCGCCGCCGCGCTGCTCAAGGCCAACCCCGCGCCCGACGACGATGCGATCGAGGCGGGGATGAGCGGCAACCTCTGCCGCTGCGGCACCTACCCGCGCATCCGCAAAGCGGTGAAACTGGCGGCGGCGGGAGGCAAGGCATGAGCGGCGGCGTGGCTGGGGGGCTTTCGCGCCGGGGCGTGCTGCGCGGATCGGCCGCGCTTGGCCTTGCGCTGGTGGTGCCGCTGGGCCGGGCCTCCGGCGCGAAGGCCTCCGCGCTGTCCGCCAACGCCTTTCTCTCGGTGACGGCGGAGGGCGCCGCGCTTGCCCTGCCCAAGACCGAGATGGGACAAGGCGTGTTCACCACGCTCGCCATGCTGGTGGCGGAGGAACTGGGGCTGGCGCCCACGCAAGTGGTCGTGACCATCCCCGAAGGCGACAGCGCGCGATTCGCGCCGATCGACCAGGGCACCGGCGGCTCCAGCTCGGTCCGGGAACTCTACAAGCCGCTGCGGCAGGCCGCCGCCAACGCCCGCGCCGCGCTGGTCGGCGCGGCGGCGCGGCAATGGGGCATCGCGCCCGAACGCTGCGACCTGGCCGGCGGCATGGTGATCGAGACCAAGGGCGGCCGCCGCCTGCCCGTTGGCGATCTGCTGGCCGCCGCCAGCGCCGCGCCGCTGCCCAAGGATGCGCCGCTCCGCCCGGGCAGCGCGCTGCGGGTCATCGGCAAGCCCACCCGGCGGCTCGACAGCCTGGCCAAGGTCACTGGCGAAACCGTCTATGGCATCGACGTGCGCCTGCCCGGCATGAAAGTGGCGATGCTGGCGCAATGTCCGATGTTCGGCGGCACGCTCGCCGCGTTCGACGAAAAGGCCGCGCGCGCCACGCCGGGCGTGGTGCAACTCGTCAAGGGCGCCGACGTGCTGTTCGTGGTGGCCGAGAACTACTGGGCGGCGATGCAGGGCTATATCGCCGCCAACCCGCAATGGACCGCGCCCAAGGCGCCGGCCGACCATGCGCATATCCTCGCCGGGCTGGACGAGGCACTGGCGAAGCCGGGGTTCGAGGCCAAGTCCACCGGCGATCTCGCCGCCGCCAAGGTAAAGGCGGCGCGTCCGTTCAGCGCTACCTATCGCCAGCCCTTCCTGGCCCATGCGCCGATGGAGCCGGGCAGCTGCACCGCGCACGTCACGCCCGAAGGCTGCACGATCTGGGCGGGATCGCAAGTGCCCGCGCAGGCGCGCGACGATGCCGCCAAGGCGCTGGGCCTGCCGGCGGACAAGGTCACGTTCCACAACTGCCAGATGGGCGGCGGCTTCGGCCGGCGGCTGGAGACCGACATGGTGGTGCGCGCGGTCGAACTGGCGCGCCAGGTGCCCTACCCGGTCAAGCTGATGTGGTCGCGCGAGGAGGACATGAAGCACGACATGTATCGCCCCGCCTATGCCGACCAGATCACGGCCGCGCTGGATGCCGGCGGCAGGCCGATCGGCTGGGAGCACCGGATCGCCGGCTCCTCGATCATGGCGCGGCTGCTGGGCCAGGGCTTCAACGGCGTGGATGCCGATGCGATCGAGGGCGCGGTCGCCATCCCCTACGCGCTCGACGCCCACCGCGTGACGTTCCAGCAGGCGGAAAGCGCGGTGCCTACAAGCTGGTGGCGCGGCGTGGGCGGGCTGCGCTCGGCCTTCGTGGTGGAAAGCTTCATCGACGAACTGGCACATGCCGCAGGGCAAGACCCACTGGCCTACCGCCTCTCGCTCGTCACCGACCCGCGCATCCGCGCCGTGCTCGAGCGGGCCGGACGCGAGGCAGGCTGGGGCACGCCGCTCCCTGCCGGCCAGGGACGCGGGATCGCCGTGCTGCAGCTGTGGGGCACGATCATCGCGCTGGTGTTGGAGGCGCGCGTTGCCGACGGCGCGATCACCGTGCCCCGGGCGACCGTGGCGGTCGATTGCGGGCTGGCGATCAACCCGCTGGGCGTGGCCGCGCAAGTGGAAAGCGGCGTCATCTTCGGCCTTTCCGCCGCACTCCATGGCGAAGTGACGATCAAGGGCGGGCGCGTCGAACAGTCCAATTACCACGACTACCGCATCCTGCGCCTGAACGAGGCCCCCGCCATCGCCACGCATATCGTCGACAGCGGCGCCGACCCCGGCGGCATGGGCGAACCGCCCTGCGCCGTGGTGGCGCCGGCGCTGGCCAATGCCGTGTTCGCCGCCAGTGGCAAGCGGCTGCGCACCCTGCCGCTGGCGATGGCGCTGGAACGGGCGTCCTGAACCGCGTTACACGCGCCGCTTGTTCCATCGTTATTTGTCATATAATTAATCGACGAGCGCGATGGAGAGGTGCCGGGTGTCCAGGATCATCTGTTTTGGCGAAATGCTGCTGCGCCTGGCCGCCCGGCCGCCGGCGCTGCTGGGGCAGGAAGGCACGCTCGACGCCACGTTCTGCGGCGCGGAAGCCAACGTCGCGGTAGCGTTGGCTGGGTTCGGGCACGATGCGGACCTCGTCACCCTGCTGCCCGACAACCGCCTGGGCCGGGCAGCGCGGGACGCTATTCGGGCATTCGGCGTGAACCTGGCCGGCACCCCGTTCACGTCCGGCCGGATGGGGCTCTATTTCCTTTCGCCCGGCGCCATGGCCCGGCCTGCGGAAATTCTCTACGACCGCGCGCATTCGGCATTCGCCGACCTCTCCCCCGATCTGTTCGACTGGCCCGCTCTCCTGAACGGCGCGGACTGGCTGTTCGTGGGCGGCATCACCGCGGCGCTGGGCGAAGGCCCGCTGGCGGCGTTGCGGTCGGCTATGGCCACGGCGCGCGAACGGGGCGTGCGCATCGTGTTCGACTGCAATTTCCGGCCAAGCCTGTGGCAGGGTCGGGAAGATCAGGCGAAACGCATCCTGCGCGAACTGTCGCTGGCCGCCGACGTCCTGCTTGCCGACCCGCGCGTGATCGGCCTGATGCTGGATCGTACTTTCGCCGATCCCGATCCCGCCACGGCCTTCCAGAACGCGGCGCAGGCCATGTTCGCGCTCGCCCCCGCCCTGACCCACGTCGCGGCGACGCACCGCGAAGTGTCCTCCAGCGACAACCAGCGCCTGACCGGCCTGCTCGCCAGCCGGGCGGGCGTGGCCCGCACCGCGCCCGTTGCGCTGGCGGCCATCGTCGACCGGATCGGCACGGGCGATGCCTTTGCCGCCGGCATCGTACACGGTCTGGCGCGCGGCATGGCGCCCGATCGCGCCGTCACGTTCGCGACGGGCTGCTCGCAGTGGGCGCACGCCGTATCCGGGGACTTCCTGCGCGCCAGCGAAGCAGACATCGAGAGCATCCTTGCCGGTGGCGGGGATGTCCGCCGCTAGGGTCGGGATCCGTTAGCGCCGCGCCTTCGCCGCGTGGAACGCGGAAACGATGGCCCGCGCATCGCTGGCGATGGCGTCCAGCGGCTTGCCGGGCCGGAACAGTGATCCTCCCATGCCGAAGCCGGTGGCGCCCGCCCGGAGATAATCGGCCATGTTGGCCGCGGTGATCCCGCCGACCACGAAGATCGGCACGTGCGGCGGCAACACCGCCCGGACGGCGCGGACACCGGCCGGCGGCATGGCTTCCGCCGGGAATATCTTGATGCCCGTGGCCCCCGCTTTCAGCGCCGCCATCATTTCGGTGGGCGTGAACACGCCCGGCAGCACGGTCATGCCCTTGCCCGCGGCATGGCCGACCAGCGCCGGATCGCAATGCGGCGATACCACCAGACGCGCGCCCAGGCTTTCCAGTTCGTCCACCTCCTCGGTGCGCGTCACGGTGCCCGCGCCGATCAGCGCGCGATCGCCGAGCGAACGGACAAGGCTGGCGATGCTGGCGAACGGGTCCGGCGAATTCATCGTCACCTCAAGGATGCCGAAGCCGGCCTCGACCAGCGCTTCCCCGACGGCCTGCGCTCTTTCCGGCTCAAGGCCGCGCAATACCGCAAACAGCGGCAAGGCATCGGCAAGCGTTACGACTGCCATGGCTGGGGTTTTCTCCTGTTCCCGATCGACGCACCGGCTTGATCCTGCGGTGCGGCGGCTCTATCACTATTTATCATATTAATACAGCGGCGATCCCGATCCGCAATCGGGACGGGAGCAGCCCATGACGTCCTTCGAAAACGGCGGCAAGGTTACCGCCCGCATTGTCGAAACGCTTGGGCGGGCGATCGTTGCCGGCGAATACGCGGATCGCCCTCTGCCCATTGAAGCGGACATCTCGGAACAGTTCAAAGCCAGCCGCAGCGTTACCCGCGAAGCCGTCAAGATGCTGACGGCCAAGGGGCTGATCGCGTCCCGGCCCCGACTCGGCACGAGCGTCGCACCCGAGCGCGACTGGAATTTCCTCGATCCCGATGTGCTGCGCTGGCTGCTCAGCCGGGGCCTTTCGCTCGATCTGCTGGCGGAGTTCACCGCCTTCCGCTGCGCCATCGAGCCGCAGGCCGCATCGCTGGCGATCCGTCGCAACGATCCGGCAGCGATCGCGCGCATCGGCAAGGCGGCAGAGCGCATGACCACGCGCGGGATGAGCCAGGAGGACGCTCTCCAGGCCGACATCGATTTCCATGTCGCCATCCTGCTCGCCAGCGGCAACCGCTTCATGATCCAGTGCCGGGATCTCGTCGAGACAGCGCTGCGCTTCAGCATCCGGCTGACCAACCGGCAAAAGGGCGTGGCGACCGCGGACAGCGACGCCCACCGGGTCATCGCCAACGCGATTGCCGCCGGCGATGCGGAACGGGCCGTCAGCGCCAGCCGCGATCTTCTCAACGAAGCCGCCGCACTGATCGAGCAGGCGCGCCGGGCTGGGTGAAGGCGGAAGGCCGACGCCCGTGGTTCATACCCCGGATACAACCGCGCCCGCGCCCTTCAGAACCATCGGCAGGCCGGCCGCGACGAACACGACCTCGTCCGCCATCCCCGCGAGCCGCTGGTTGAGCCACCCCGCCTCATCACGGAAACGGCGCGCCAGCGCGTTGTCCGGCACGATCCCCAGCCCCACCTCGTTGGCGACGAGCGCCACCGGCACCGGGCAGGCAGCGACGGCTTCGGCCAGCGCCATGCCTTCGCGCTGCACATCGCGATCCGCCAGGAGCAGGTTGGATATCCACAGCGTCAGGCAATCCACAAGGATCGCGGCGTGCGCCTCGCCGGCTCGCGCAAGGGCGGCGGCAAGGTCGAGCGGTGCCTCGATGGTGTGCCAGCGCGCATCGCGATCGGCGCGGTGGCGCGCGATCCGGTCGGCCATCTCGGCATCGAACGCCTGCGCCGTGGCGATATAGGCCAGCCGGCCCGCGCACGCTTCCACGCGCTGCTGGGCATAGCGGCTCTTGCCCGAACGCGCGCCGCCGAGAACGAGCAGGCTGGTCATGCAAGGCCCGCCCGCGCGAGCGCCAGCAAGCCATCGATATCGAGATGCCGCTCCAGCTCGCCCGCCAGTTCGTCGAGCGCGGCATCGACCGCATGATCGTGGTCCGCGCCGTTCGAGCGCGCACCGATCCGCGCCAGCACGGCCGCGCGCAGGCCGGGTGCGGCGAACAATCCATGGCAATAGGTGCCGAACACACGCCCGTCGGCGTGGATCGCACCATCCGCGCGCGTGCCGTCCAGACAGGCGAACCGATGTGCCGTGCCCGGCCCTGTCGTTTCGCCCATGTGCATCTCGTAGCCCTCGAACGCCGCGCCGAGCGCCACGCCCCGCACGCGCCGCAGCGCCTTTTCCGGCGTAAGCACGGTCTCCACGTCCAGCAGGCCAAGCCCGGCGATGGCGCGCGGATCGCCTTCGATCCCCAGCGGATCGGCGATCCGGCGACCAAGCATCTGGTATCCGCCGCAGATCCCCAGCACCGCGCCGCCGCGCCGGTGATGGGCAAGGATGTCGATGTCCCAGCCCTGCGCGCGCAGGAAGGCCATGTCGGCGATCGTCGCTTTCGATCCGGGCAGCACGATCATCCCGGCATGGGCGGGGATCGGCGTGCCGGGCGGAACCATCGCTACCTCCACCTCCGGCTCCTGCCGCAAGGGATCGAGATCATCGAAGTTGGCGATGCGCGGCAGGATCGGGCAGGCGACCAGCTTGCGCCCCGGCGTGGCCGGGGCCGCGCGGTCGAGCACCACCGCATCCTCGCTGGGCAGCCGGGCGGTGGCCGCAATCCAGGGCACCAGCCCGAAGCCCGGCCAGCCCGTCAACCGGCCGATCGCCTCGTAACCATCGGCGAACAGCGCGGGATCGCCCCGGAACTTGTTGACGATGAAGCCCCGGATCATCGCCGCATCTGCCGGATCGAGCACCGCGCGCGTTCCCACCAGCGACGCGATCACCCCGCCCCGGTCGATATCGCCCACCAGCACCACCGGCACATTCGCCGCGCGCGCGAAGCCCATGTTGGCGATATCGCCATCGCGCAGGTTGATCTCGGCCGGCGAGCCGGCGCCTTCGACGACCACCAGATCGCAGCGCGCGCGCAGGCGATGCCAGCTTTCGAGCACTTCGGGCAGCAGGCTGCGCCGTCCTTCGCGGAAATCGGCCGATCCCAGCGTGCCGCGCACCCGGCCATGCACCACGAGTTGCGACGTGCGATCCGCCTGCGGCTTCAGCAGCACGGGATTCATGTCGGTGTGCGGCGCGGCACGCGCGGCCAGCGCCTGCAACGCCTGCGCCCGGCCAATCTCGCCGCCATCGACCGTGACCGCCGCGTTGTTCGACATGTTCTGCGGCTTGAACGGCAGGACACGGATGCCCCGGTTGGCCAGCGCGCGGCACAGCCCCGCGACCAGCACCGATTTGCCCACATCGGAACCCGTCCCCTGCACCATCAGGCCAGCCATGCCATTCCTCCTGCTATCAGCCATCCCAGCCCGCAGGCCCTGACATAGACACGCCGCGCCGCGATCAGCGCGGCAAGACCGGCCTCTCCTCCCGCACCGATCCACGGCTTGTCCAGCACCTGCCCATCATAACAGGCGGGGCCGGCCAGCCGGACGCCGAGCACCCCCGCCATGGCCGCCTCGGGCCAGCCGGCGTTGGGAGAGGCGTGGCGTGCATGATCGCGCCACACGGTGCGCCAGCCGCCCCCGCCCGCCAGGCACAGCAGCAGCGCGGAAAGGCGCGCGGGCGCCAGATTCAGCAGATCGTCGCCGCGCGCCGCCGCCCAGCCGAACGCGCGCAGCGGTGGCTCGGGATGGCCGATCAGGCTGTCCGCCGTGTTCACCGCCTTGTAGGCCCACGCCCCCGGCAGCCCCAGCACGAGCAGCCAGAACAGCGGCGCGACCACGCCATCGCAGAAGCTTTCCGCCAGGCTCTCGATCGCGGCGCGGGCGATTCCGGCGTGATCGAGCGCCGCGGTATCGCGCCCCACGATCCTGCCCACGGCCTTGCGCGCGGCGGGCAGGTCATCGCGCGCCAGCGCCGCGATCACCGGGCGCACATGGTCGTCGAGGCTGCGCTGCGCCAGCGCGGGCCAGGCGGCCAGCGCGAGCACCGGCCAGGCCAGCGGCCCCACGCCCCAGCGGATCGCGCACTCCACCGTCAGCGCCCCGAGCGCCGCAAACGCGATCAGCAGCGCGACCGTGGCCGTGCCCAGAACGCGCCGGGCAAAGTCGCCATACCCGCGCCGGTTCCAGCAGCGCTCGCACCCCGAAACAAGCCGCGCGAACGCGCCGACGGGATGCCCGGTCCGCGCGTGGAGCCGGGCCGGCCAGCCCAGCCCGGCGTCGAGCGCCAGCGCGGCCAGCGCGACAGGCTCAGCCATCGGCCCGCCCCTGCGCCAGCGTCGCATCGAGCCGCGCCAGCCCCGCGTCATCGGCCGGCAGGCCAAGGCGCAAGAGGCCGGGATGGTCCGCGAAAGGCCGGGTCAGGATGCGGTGGCGGGCCAGCGCGGCGAACAATCGCCCGGCCTCCGGCGTCCGCACCAGCCGGAACAGCGGGCAGGCGCCCTCCGGGGCAAGGCCATGGCGGCGCAGCACGCTATCGAGCGCGGCGGCCCGCACGGGCAACGCCTGCCGGGTCTGCGCGATCCAGGCCCGATCACCATAAGCCGCCGTGCCAAACGCCAGCGCGGCGGCATGAACCGGCCAATCGCCCAGCAGATGGCGCAGCGCCGCCAGGACGCCCTCCGGCGCGATCACGAAGCCCAGCCGCATCCCCGCAAGCCCGAAGAACTTCCCGAACGATCGCAGCACGATCAGCCGCCGGTGCGGCGCGACCAGCGCGGCGAGGCTGGCGTCCGGCGCGCCGTCCGCGAAGGCTTCGTCCACGATCAGCCAGCCGCCGTGCGCCTCCTGATGCGCCAGCAGGGCCAGCGCCCGCGCGGGCGACAGCACCGTGCCATCGGGGTTGTTGGGATTGCCGAGGACGATGGCGGTGGCGTGGGATGGCAGGTCTGCGCGCGGCGCCAGGGCCTCACCCCGCGCAAAGGCATCGCGATAGGTGCCATAGGCAAGCGGCGGATAGCGACCCGGCAGGTCCAGCAGCCGGGCCAGCAGGCGCAGCGCCACCTCGCTGCCGGGCAGGGCCATGCAGAGGTCGGGCTGGACGCCGAAATGCCCGGCCGCCCGAGCTTCCAGCAGGGCGAGCGCCTGCGCTTGGGGAAGCCCGCGCCAGTCGATCGCCAGCGCCGGCGGGGGCTGCCACGGCACGGGATTGATCCCGGTCGAAAGGTCGAGCCAGTCCTCCGGCGCGCCGCCGAACCGCGCGCTGGCGTCCGCCAGCCGCCCGCCGTGATGGGTGAAAGCCCCCGTCATCCGGTCACCGCCAGCACGAGCAGCCCGGCCGTTTCGAGCAGCTCGATCCCGGCGCCGTGCCCGTCGCCCGAAAGGCCGCCGATCCGCGCGCGCAGCCACCGCGCCCACAGTGGCACCAGACCGAGCGCCAGCAGGAGCGCCGGGTTCGTCAGGAAAGCGCACACGGCCAGGCACAGCAGCCAGACCGCGAGAACCGATCCGGCCGCGCCCGCCCGGAACAGCGTGCCCATCCCCGCGTGCAAGGGTGGCAGGGCGATCGCCCACGCGATCGGCCCCAACCGCGCCAGGACCGGCACCAGCAGCAGCGCGGGCGGCACCGACACCCGCACGACAAGGTGGAGCAACACCAGCTTGGCCAGCACTTGCAGCACGATGGCGACCACGCCGAAGCTGCCGATGTGCGGATCGGTCAGCACGGCGGAGACGCGCGCCGGATCGCGGTGCGCCGCCCCGGCGGCGTCCGCGACGTCGCCCAGCCCGTCGAGGTGCAGCGCGCCGGTGATCGCGGTCCACGCCGCCAGCGCCAGCAGCGCAGCCAACCATGCGTCCCGGTGCAGGCCCACCCATGCCGCGACAGCGACCGCACCGCCAACGACCAGTCCGGCGACGGGAAACCAGCGGATCGCCCGGCCGAAGTCCGCCTCGTCCGCCGGGATCATTGGAAGCGGCAAGCGCGTCAGGAATTGCAGGGCGAGCAGCAGCGGCTTCACGCCCCGCCCCCGGCCTGCAGGCCCGTAATCTGCCCCGCCGGTTTCTCTCCCGGCCAGACCCTGAACGAGAGCAAAGCGCCATAAGGCACGTCGAACGCCCAGACGGCGCGGTGATCCAGCCCGGTCAGGACCGAGACCGCCGCGCGCATCGCGCCGGCGTGGGTCACGACCAGCGTCGCGCGATCGAGCGCGCAGATCGCCTGCCCTACCCGATGGCACAGCGCCGACCAGCGCTCTCCGCCCGGTGGAGGCCAGGCATCGGGATCGTCCCAGAACCGCGCGAGATCGGCCTGCGCGAGGTCTTCAGGGGCACGGCCATCCCAATCCCCGAAATCGAGTTCGCGCCAGCGCGGATCGACCGCCAGCGGCAAGCCGCGCGCCAGCGCGAGCGCTTCCGCCGAAGCCCGCGCGCGCCGAAGATCGGACGTAACGATCCCCGCGACGTCCAGCGCCATGGCCGGCGCGAGCAACCTTGCACAGCCGGGATCGCGCGCCGCATCGTCGGTGCGCCCCAGCAACAGGCCGGGCCGCAGTGGCGGACCGTGCCGCAGGAGATGAAGCGCCACGGCTTTCATAAGGCCTGCGCCACCGCTGCTTCGGCAAAAGTCGCCATGCCGTTGTGCGCGGCAAGGGCAGCGCGCACCAGCGGAACCGCCACCGCCGCGCCCGATCCCTCGCCCAGCCGCATGCCAAGCCGCAGCAACGGCTCCAGCCCGAAGTGCCCGAGCAACCGCGCATGCGCCTGTTCGGCCGAGCAATGCGCGGCAAGGCAATGGTCGGTAAACGTGGGCCGGGCGGCGACCAGCGGGGCAATCGCCGCGCAGCAGATGAACCCGTCGAGCAGCACCGGCACGCGCAGCAACCTGGCGGCAAGGATCGCGCCGGCCATGGCCGCGATCTCGCGCCCGCCAAGCCGGCGCAACGTCTCGAACGGGGTCACGCAATGCTCGCCATGCAGCGCCAGCGCGCTTTCGACCGCCGCGATCTTGCGCGCGACGCCCGGGCCGTCGATGCCGCTGCCGTGCCCGCACCAGTCCGCCGCCGCGCCGCCGAAGGCTTGCGCGCACAGCGCGGCGGCGGGCGTGGTGTTGGCGATCCCCATTTCGCCCACGAACAGGAGATCGGTGTCCGCCGCCACGCCTTGCGCCCCGGCGTTGAGCGCGGCGAGGCACTCCTCCTCGCTCATCGCCGCCGCGCTGGCGATGTCGCCAGTCGGGCGGTCAAGATCGAGCGCGACCACGGACAGCGCCGCGCCGCACGCCCGCGCCAGCGCGTTGATCGCTGCGCCGCCGGCCTGGAAATTCGCGACCATCTGTGCGGTCACCTCCACGGGAAAGGCGCTGACGCCGCGTGCGGCGACGCCGTGGTTGCCGGCAAACACCGTTGCCCGCACCCGGTCGAGCGCCGGCCGTTCGCGCCGCTGCCAGCCCGCCATGAACAGCGCGATCTCCTCCAGCCGCCCCAGCGATCCCGCCGGCTTGGTCAGCACCGCCTGCCGCGCGCGCCCCGCGGCCAGCGCGGCATCGTCGGGCTGCGGCAAGGCGTCGAGCGCGGCCCCGAACGCCGCCGGATCGTCAAAGCGGATCATGGCCAGACAATCATGGGCAGACATAGCCTTCGGGCGGGGTGCGGGTGATGAAATGGCCCTTCACGCCTTCCGGCCATTCGGCATAGGGCACCACGCCTTCCGCACTCGCGGCGTGGCGCGCGGCATAACCCAGGATCGCGCGCGCCGAAGCCTTGTCGGGCGTGAAGCCGCCCAGCACATAGCCGATCCGGCCGGGCGCGCGGATATGGACCGTGCAATGGCGCTGGCAGGCGAACAGGCAGGCCATTTCCTGCACCGCCACGCCGGCAAGGTCCGGTTCCTGCGCCTGCGCCTGCCGCAAGGCTTCGGCGAGCAGCGCGCCACCGCGCCGCCCGCCTTCGTCCTCGCGCCGGTCGGCGGACAGGCGGCAGGTGGAGCAGACCACCACCGCCGGCCCGTTTGCAACCGCGCGCAGCATCAGAACCGGCTCCGCAGGCCGATATAGACCGTTCGGCCCAGGCTGCCGTAGCCGCTGGCCGTCTCGTAATGCCGGTCGGCCAGGTTCTCGATGCGGCCATGGACCGTCAGCCCGCCGGCCACGCGCCACTGCACCCGCAGGTCGACCAGCCAGTAATCGGGCAAGGTCGTGCGGCTGCCCGCGCGGTCGAACGTCGCGCCGGCATAGCGCGCGGCCACGCTGGCCTTCACCCCCTGCGGAAGATCGATCCCACCCTCGACGTTGGCGAGATGGCGCGGCACGCGGGCAAGCTGGCGGCCGAAGTCGGCGCCGCCGGGCGACCGGTCCTGCGCCGCAATCCAGCTGTAGTTGCCCTGCGCGAACAGCACGCCGATCCGGGCATCACCGCTCAGCTCAATGCCCCGCGCGTGCGCCTTGCGGACGTTGGCGTAGTAGCCGAAGCGCGTTGTGGTCGTGCCGGGCACATAGCAGGATGCAGGCAGCGGGCCGCTGGTGGGGCAATAGGCGAAGTCGATCAGGTTGTCGGTGTCGCGCTCGAACCATGTCGCGGAGCCGCGCAGCACGCTGCCCAGCGCCTGCTCGAAGCCGACCGACCAGCCCTTCGCCTTTTCGGGCTTGAGATCCGCGTTACCGTAGAGGCTGAACAGCTGGTAGAGCGACGGGGCCTTGAACCCTTCGTCATAGCTGGCGCGCAGCACCGTCTTGCCCGCGTTGGGCGTATAGACGCCGCCGGCGCTGAACACCGTGTTCCCTCCGAACCGCGACTGGTGATCGTAGCGCACGCCGCCGTTGAGCGTCAGCCCGGCGAGAGGCGTCGCGCGCAACTCGCCATAGAGGCTGTCGGTCGAAGCGCGCTGCGGCACCAGCGCATAGGGCGCGGTGTTGTTGCCGGGCGAAGCCGTGGTCATGCGCTGTTCCTCGCGTTCGGCGCCGAACACGGCCTGCACCGCGTCGGAAAAGCGGAACGACCCCTGGTATTCGAAGCGGCGGACGCGGCCGTGGGCGTCGAAGTTCAGCGGACGGATCGCGCGGGCGGGATCGTAGTTCTCGCGGTCGGTCTCGGTCTGCATCGCCGCCAGCCGGTTGGTGAAGCGGCCGTCGAGCAGCGCGAGATTGAGCCCGGCATAGCCCGACCATTCCTTCGTCAGGCCATAGACGAGCGAGTCGCCCGAGGTGCCGTCAAAATCGTTGCGCGCGTCGGCCCAGTAGCCGCGCAGGTCCAGCGACAGGTTGGGCGCCAGCTTGAACGTGGCCGTGCCACTGGCCGAGGTGCGGCGGTATCCGTCCGGCTCGGTGCCATTGCTGCGTGCCGAAATGCCGTCGGTGGAGAAGGTCGAGGCGGACAACCGCCAGTCGATCAGCGTGCCCGTGCCGCCTACGCCCGCCTGCGCGTTCACTGTCTTGTGCGTGCCCGCCTCCACCGCCAGGCTGCCTTCCAGCGGCTTTTCCGCGCGGCGCGTGGTCACGTTGATGACACCGCCGATCGCGTCGCTGCCCCACAGGATCGATTGCGGGCCGCGCAGGATCTCGATGCGTTCGATGTCATCGACGAACAGGTTGGAAAAGGCATAACCGCCGGACGTGGCGGACGGATCGGACAGGCGCACCCCGTCGATCACCATGACCGACTGGCCGGCGTCCGCGCCGCGGATGCGCAGCGACGTGGCGGTGCCATAGCCGCCGTTGCGCGAAAGGCTGATGCCGGGCGTGCGGACCAGGACATCGGTAAGGGCCAGCGGCTGCACCTGCCGGATGGCCGCCTCGTCCAGCACGGTGACGGTGGACGAGACGCGATCCTGCGCGACCGGCGTGCGCAGCGCGGTGACGACGATGGAGGTGTCGGGCGCCGCATCGGACGCCGGATCGTCGGGGTAAGGGGCGGCATGGGCGACCACGGGAAGGCCCAGCGAGAGCGAGAGGACGGAAACAACGGAACAACGGGTCAGGCGCATGGTGCGGTTCCCTGGATACGAACGGCGATGACCTGCCGTTCGGACCGCATGGAAAACGCCCGCCGCGCGACGCCCCGGCGAGATCGCCGGAGGGCACGAGACGACGCTTCCCGCACGGTCTTCCCGGCAGGCAGTGGCTGTCGTTGCGCGAGGGATCGTCCCGCCTTTGGCGCGGGAACCTCGAACGTCCGGTGCACCCTGCCCGAACGAAGAACGACCGCGTCAGGCAGGTCTCCTGGCTCGCGGGTCAATGCTGGTCCGGCCGCCTTCTCAGGACGGTGAAGTCCCAATGGCGTGATGGCCGGTCGGCTCGCCGCTTACAGTTGCAGGGGCAGCCGGGGTTTCGCACCCCGTTCCCTTTTGATCCCCTTTCGGGGAACCTGTCGCAGAGCGGCGGATAGCTTCGCGCCGGCGATGCCGCAAGCGCGAATGCTTGCGGCGGCGCGCCGGTTCGCTTATCACCGGCTCCGTAACGGGTGCCCGAAAGGGCTTAATCGGGAAGTCCGGCCGGCGGAAATCCGCCGAATCCGGCACTGCTCCCGCAACTGTGACCGGTGAGCGCATCGCCATAACGCCATTGGGGTTCCGGCCCTGAGAAGGCGGCGACAGGCGCGATGATCCGGGAAGTCAGGAAACCGGCCCGCTATCGTCGTTCCTTCGCGCGGGCGGGATGCACCGGGCGGACGAGGGCTTCTCCCTTGGCGGACGACATATGTGCGTTTGTTGCCGAAGGGGGCCTGTGATGAACTGCGTCTGACATCCACGACACCCGCAGCAGGCGTGCGCCCCGGCTCCGAACTTTCGGTTCCGCGCCCGCCCGCGCATCGCAAGGCCCCCGCGCCGCAGCCGATGGTCGCGTGCGCGGCCACAACGCGAAATCCAACCCGTTCAGGAGACCCCTCATGGTCCGCAATACCCGATTCGAACTCTCCGTCTTCGGGCTTCTCGCCCTCGTCATGCTCGTCACGCGCAGCCATTCGCTTAGCCAGGTCATCCACCTGCCCGATACCGGCCTGGCCAGTTTCTTCGTGCTGGGCTTCTTCGTCCGCCGCGCGGTCGCGTTCGGCGCGCTGTTCCTGCTGGGCTATGCCATCGACGTGGTGGTGATCGGCTGGTTCGGCCAGTCGAGCTTCTGCTTCACGCCCGCCTACTGGATGCTGGTGCCCGCCTATGGCGTGATGTGGCTGGCCGGACGGTACGCGCGAGCCCGGCTGGGCGCGAACCTTGCCGCCCTGCCGATCATGGCCGTGCTGCTGATCTGCGCCACCTTCGCGTCCGAACTGCTTTCCAGCGGCGGCTTCTACTTCCTCGGCGGCCGCTTCGCCGATCCCACGCTCGCCGGCTTCCTGCCGCGCATCGGGCGCTATTTCCCGCCGACGCTGTGGGCCACGCTGGGCTGGAGCGGCCTGGCCGCCGCCGCCTTCTCGCTGCTGTCTCTGATCCGGCCCGAGCTGCGTGAAAGCGAGCGCCGGTGAGCGGAACCGACGACAGCGCGCACCGCGAGCGCACTCGCCGGCACAAGGCGGTGGTCGACGCCAAAATCGCCGCCGCCACGCGCGACAAGGGTCTGCTGCTGGTGCTGACGGGCAACGGCAAGGGCAAGTCCTCCAGCGCCTTCGGCATGGTCGCGCGCACGCTGGGATACGGTCGCAAGGCGGCCGTGTTCCAGTTCATCAAGGGGGCCGAGAACGTGGGCGAGCGCGCCTTCTTCTCGCGCCATCCGGACGTGATCTGGGAAAAGTGCGGCGAAGGCTTCACCTGGGAAACGCAGGACCGCCAGCGCGATATCGCAACCGCGCGCGCCGGCTGGGAAAAGGCGAAGGCCGCACTGGCCGATCCGGCGATCAGCCTCGTGGTGCTGGACGAGCTCACCTACCTCGTCACCTATCGCTATCTCGCGCTCGACGAGATCATGCCCGCGCTGGAAGCACGGCCTGCGATGCAGCACGTCGTCATCACCGGCCGCGCGGCCGACGAGGCGCTGATCGCCGCCGCCGACACCGTCAGCGCGATCCGCGACGTGAAGCACGCCTTCCGCGACGGCGTGCGCGCGCAGGAAGGGATCGACCGGTGAAGGCGGCGCGGTGCCCGGCCCTGCTGGTCAGCGCGCCGGCATCCGGACAGGGCAAGACGCTGGTGACGGCGGCGCTGGCCCGCCGTCACCGCCAGGCCGGGCGCAGGGTTCGGGTGTTCAAGTGCGGCCCGGACTTCCTCGATCCGATGATCCTCGAACGGGCAAGCGGCGCGCCGGTCTATCAGCTCGACCTGTTCATGGTGGGCGAAGCCGGATGCCGCCGCCTGCTGGCCGATGCCGCGCGCGAGGCCGATCTCATCCTCGTCGAAGGCGTGATGGGCCTGTTCGACGGCGATCCGTCCACCGCCGATCTGGCCGCCCGCTTCGGCCTGCCCGTGCTGGCGGTGGTGGACGGCAGCGCCATGGCGCAGAGCTTCGGCGCGCTGGTCCATGGGCTGGCCACCTACCGCGATGACGTGCGCGTGATCGCGGCGCTGGCCAACCGCGTTGCGGGAGAGCGCCACGCGGCCATGCTCGGCCACAGCCTGCGCGGCGGCGTGCAATGGCTGGGCGCCCTGCCCCGCGAGGCCGGGATCGCCTTTCCCGAACGCCATCTCGGACTGGTGCAGGCGGACGAGATCGCCGATCTCGACGGGCGCATCGACCGGGCGGCGGCCGCGCTGCCCGACGAAGCCTGCTAGCTGCCGGCGCTGGTGGATTTTGCCAGGCAGGACGCTCCATCCCCCGCGCAACGCGATCTCGCCGGGCTGCGGATCGCCGTCGCGCGGGATGCCGCGTTCGGTTTCCTCTATCCCGCCAACCTCGATTGCCTGCGCGCGATGGGCGCGACGCTGGCGTTCTTCTCGCCGCTCGCCGATGCCGCGCTGCCCCCATGCGACGCGCTGTGGCTGCCCGGCGGCTACCCGGAACTCCACCTCGACCGGCTGGCCGGCAACCACGCCATGCGCGATGCCATCCGCGCGCACCATGCGGCGGGAAAGGCGGTGCTCGCCGAATGCGGGGGCATGCTCTATTGCCTGGAGGCACTGGACGACGGCAAAGGCGCGCACGCGCCGATGCTGGGCCTGATGCCGGGCCGGGCAACGATGCAGGCGCGCCTTGCCGCGCTGGGGTTGCAGGACATGGCGCTGCCCACCGGGAGCCTGCGCGGCCACACGTTCCACTATTCCCGGCTGGAAACCCCGTTATCGCCTGTTACCCGCGCCACGAACCCAAACGGACGAACCGGAGAGGCCCTGTTCCGGCGGGGATCGCTGCACGCCAGCTACATGCACTTCTATTTCCCCTCCTCTCCCGCCGCTGCCGCCAGTCTGTTCGGGGCATGACCCGAACGGTTCCTGCGCATGAAGACGGACGATTCCTGCGCAGATCGCATATAACCCGCGTGGCGCGATGCGATAAGACCGGCGCAGTTTCGCATCCCGGGAGCAGGCAGGCAATCGATGGCAACCAGCGTGACAACGACCATAGACAGCCGGCTCAAGCGCGTGCTGCGGCACATGCCCGCGCCGGTGGGCATCGTCACCAGCTTCGATCCCGCAACGAACGCACCCGTCGGCCTCGCCATGTCCGCGATCATGCCGGTGTGCCTCGATCCCTGCGCCATGGCCATCTGCGTCAACCGGTCGGGATCGAGCCATGACGCCATGATCCGCGCGGGGCGTTTCTGCATCAACCTGCTGCATGACGCCCATGACGCGCACATGGCGCCGTTCGCCGGTGCGGCGGCGCGCGAGGAACGCTTCGCGCAGGACGACTGGCGTCAGCATGGCCCGGTCTGGTTCATCGAAGGGGCGCCCGCGAACATCTTCTGCGCCATTCGCGAGCGCGTGCCCTATGGAACGCATGATCTGCTGGTGGGCGAGGTCTATGACCTGTTCGACAACGGCGGCGAGGATATCCTTGGCTGGGCGAACGGTGCGCTCGGCCGGATCAATCCACTGCGGTAATCTTCCCTGCGAAGGCACCGGCCATGCTCAATCCGCTTTCGAACCTCCGCTCAGCCCCGCCTGCGCGATGGTCTCGTCTTCATCGGGCGCGCCGCCACTCACGCCGATCCCGCCGATAACCGCGGAAGCCGATGCGATCGGCAGACCTCCGGTGACCATCACCACGTCGGGAACCGACAAGGAAGCGGGCTTCCCGCCATCGACCTGCTGTTCCAGCATCCGCGTCGGCACACCAACCGCTGCCGCAGTAATCGCCTTTCCTTCCGCGACCTTGAGGCTCACGAACGAAGCCCCGTCCATCCGCTGAGCCAGGATCACGCGCCCTTCGCGGTTGACCACCACGATGGACACCGCGCGCTGCATGGCGCTGGCCTTGCTGGCAGCCGAAGCCGCCATGCGGATCGCATCCTGCAGCGCCACCATGGGCCGCACCGTCTGCGCCGCCGCCGGTATGCCCGTGCAGAACAAGCATCCGGCCATGGCCGCCAGCGCACCAAAGAGAATCCGCATCCTTTATTCCCCGCTCAATGCCCCGATCAATGCATGGTCTTGGCGCCGGCTTCGTCCTTCTTCACCGGCGCGGCTAAATAGGCATGGATCGCCGTTGCATCGTCCTTGCTCAGCACATCGGCGAACGAGGCCATGCCCGCGTAAGAATAGGCGCCGCCCAGCACGATCTGCTCGAACACCTCGTGCGTTTCGGGCGCCATCTTCCAGAGATCCGGGTAGCCGCCAGGGCTGTCTGCCGAAGCGTGGCAGCGCAGGCAATTGTGCGCGAAAAGCTGCTGCCCACGCCTGACCTGCTCCTCGCCACCCCGGAACCTTGCGGGAGCCGGCACAAGCGGCGTTGCCGCAACGCGCGGCGGCAGCATGGGCTGGTCACCTCCGATCCGGAAGACCAGGAGGCGCGGCGCGTTGACCCGGTCCATCGCCGCCCATCCCGGCAAAAATGACCGATTCATCGCGCCACCGAACCCGGCCGCGACCGCGACATACTGAATGCCATCGATCGTGTAGCTCATCGGCGAAGCCAGAATACCGGTGCCGATATTGATCCGGTGCAGCAGCGTGCCACTGCGCCCGTCATAGATGTTGAGATAACCATCGGCCGACCCCTGCATGACCAGGCCGTTGCTAGTGGTCATTGTCCCGCCGCTCCAGAACGGCATGACGCGAGAGGTCCAGGCCACCTTCTGCTTCACCGGGTCCCAGGCTTTCAGCCCCTGTTCGAAGCGCGGCGCGGGCTGGCCCGCCAGCACGCTGGCATCCTGCGTTCCGCCCCAGGACGCCACGGTCGGGAAAGCGCCGACCGATCCCTGCACGTTGCTGTAGGGGCGGTAGGGCGTGGGGGCCATTGAGAAGATCATCGGCGCTTCGAGGACCGGAATATAGACCAGTCCCGTTTCGGGGCTGTAGGACATCGGCGGCCAGTTGTGTCCGCCGGCTTCCGAAGGCCAGACCAGCTTGGCCATTTCCGAAAAGTTCGACTGATCGGAGATGACCGGCCGCCCGGTCTTGAGATCGACGCGATCGGCCCAGGTGACCGTGGTGTATTTCTCCGCCGACAGCAGCTCGCCGGTCACGCGGTCCAGCACGTAGAAGAACCCGTTCTTGGGCGCCTGCATGATGACCTTGCGCCGCTTCCCGCCGATATCGAGATCAGCCAGGATCATGTTCTGGGTGGCGGTGTAGTCCCAGCTATCGCCGGGCGTGGTCTGATAGTGCCACTTCTTGCGACCGGTATCCGCATCGAGCGCGACGATCGAGGACAGATAGAGGTTGTCACCACCCGCCGGGCTGCGCAACCACAGCGGGTGGGGCGATCCGTTGCCCGTGCCGACGTAGACGGTGTTGGTGTCCGGATCGTAGACGATCGAATCCCACGGCGTTCCGCCGCCACCCAGGTCCCAGGCCGAATGCGGGTCCCAGGTCTTGCGCGCCTCGGTCACGTCAGGGCTTTCGTCCGGCCCGGCCTGCGGATCGCCCGGCACCACGAAGAAGCGCCATGCCAGCTTGCCGGTGCGGCGGTCATAGGCGCTGGCATAGCCGCGCACGCCCATCTCGCCGCCGCCATTGCCGATCACCACGACATTGCCCGCCACGCGTGGCGCGCCGGTGATGGCATAGCTGCGCGACCGGTCGGTGATCGTATCGGCCTTCCACAGCGGCTTTCCGGTCTTCGCGTCGAGCGCCACGAGATAGCCGTCGAGCGTGGCGACATAGACCGTGCCATCGACCACGGCGACGCCGCGATTGACCGCGTCGCAACAGGTGCGCCGGGCAAACGATCCGTCGACATCGGGATCGTACTGCCACAGAAGGCGACCGGTCCGCGCATCGAGCGCATAGACCACGCTCCAAGGCCCGGTGGCGTACATCACGCCATCGACGACGACCGGCGTGGCTTCGACCCCGCGATTGGTCCGCCCGCGCACCACGAAGCCGTCGAACTCCCAGGCTACCCCCAGCTTGCCCACGCTGGCGGCATCGATCTGCCCTTCGGGATAGTGATAAGCGGTTTCGAGCGCCCACTGCGGATCGGGCGCCTGGGCGCCGGCCAAGGCGTGCCAGCCCGCCAGCCCCGCAATGATCCCGGCGGACATGCCCAGCCATCCCCTGCCGAGCCATTTGCTGCCGAACCACGTGTTCCTTGCTGTCCCGTGCATTTCAGTCACACCCTGTTCCCTGCGATGATGCGGCTTCAGAAGCGCTGCCGCAGTTCGACGCCAACCGTACGGGGCCGGATCGTCGTCGCGCGGTCGGACCCGGCCGTCAGGTCGAGATCGATCAGCGGCCGCGCATCCAGCAGGTTGTTGGCATAGAGCCGCACCTCCGTCCCGCCCTTTCCGAGCGAGGCCGACAGATTGACCACATCGAAGCCTTGCCGGAACTCGGCCGCGTTGGGTGTGGTGCCCGCCACAGCATTGGCATAGACGATCGAGAGCACCCGATCGAACGAACGGCGCGCGCGACTCTGGTACTGGTATTCGCCGCGCATGTTCAGGCGCCACCCGTTGGACAGATCGTGCGCGAAAGCGGCGTAGGCACTTGCCATCCATTTCGGCACGGCCTGCACCATGTCACCATCCCGCGCCGTCGTTCCGGGCGCGGCGTTCTTGATAGTGGCATCGGTATAGGTGGCATTGCCGCCGATCTGGAAGCTGGGCGAAAGACGGACCTGACCTTCGATTTCCGCGCCCTTCACTTCAGCCGTTCCCGCGTTGCCGGTAAAGGCGAAGCCGCAACTCGTCAGGTTGAGCTGCTGCTGGATCTTCTTCCAGTCGGAATAGAATGCGGCGGCGTTGAACGTAACGACGTTCCCGAACGTGTTCTTGGTGCCGACCTCGTAGGTCCACAGATTGTCGGACGAAAAGCTGTCCGGCGCGCGCGTCAGGCCCAGCGCATTCAGATCGGCCGCGCACAGGACGGGATTGATCTGGAACCGGTTGGGGCCGCCGGGGCGGAAGCCTTTCGCGGCCGAAGCATAGAGCAGGTTGTCGCGGGCGACCTTGTAGGAAATGCCGAACTTCGGATTGACGCCGCTTTCGCTGCTCTTGCGCCCGCTCACCACGGTCAGTCCGCCATTGAACGGCCCGTCGCCCAGAATATCGACGCGCTGGTCGATCTTGAAGCCGCGAACACCGGCGGTGAGGTCAAGGCCGTCCAGCACGGTGTAGGTGACTTCGCCGAACGCGGCGTACTGCTTGGTGTTGGTGAAGGTGTCGCCATAATAGACGAGATCGGCGCCCACGAAGGCGGCGGCTCCCGGCTGGTTGACGGCCTGGACAAGACGATCGTCCTGATTGGAATAGTAGAGCCCCAGCAGCCACTTGAAGCGCGTACCCGGCCCGTTGTCGGAGGCGATGCGCAGCTCCTGGCTGAAGGTCTTGGTGCGGCTGTCCGAGACGTTGCGCGCCGTCAGGGGGAACAGCGGTGGCACGAGATTGCCGATGAAATAGCTGTAATCGCGGACGAAACTCAGTTTGCGATCGAAATAGGCCGTCAGCGACGTGACCTTGGCGCGCCCCAGATCCTTGTCGATGTTCAGGCTGTAGATGCCCGCCTTGTCGTAGGTCGGCTGCTTGATGCGATAGGAGGATGTCAGTTCGGGCTGATCTATGAACAACTGCCCGGCGTTAGCCAGCGTATAGTCCTGATAGAATACCTGCGGCCGGATCGACCAGCTCGGATCGGGTTGCCACTCCAGCGAAAGGCGGGCAGCAAAGGTATCTCCGTAGTTCTGGTTGGAGGTGCTGCGCGTGCTGAGCGTGTCCTGCACCAGCGGCGTGTAAACCGGCGAGGCGGTGCTGGAATAATGCGAATTGCGCAGGTTTCCGGGCTGGTTGTCGACATAGCCGCCATCGCGGCGATAGAAGAAGCCGCCGCGCAGCGCCAGCGTATCCGCCACCAGAGGGACGTTGGCCACCACTTCGCCGTTGTAGGAAGGCCCGCCGTGCTCGGTCACTGCCACGCCGGCCGCGATGCTCACTTCGGTTTCGTTGATCTTCGGCCGTGCGCTGACATACTTGATCGCGCCGCCCATGGAATTGCCACCATAGAGCGTTCCCTGCGGCCCTTTCAGCACTTCCAGCCGTTCCATGTCGAAAAACACGGGGTCGAAGGCGCCGCTGAACGACGTGGCAATGGTAACGAGCGAGATGTCGTCCAGGTAAATGCCCACCGTGGGCGATGACGCGACGGTACTGATGCCGCGAATGTTGTAGTTGGAAAGCCCGCGCTCGGTGCCAGAATAGGAAAACCCCGGAATGCTCCGCAGCACGTCCTTGACATCGGCGGCACCCCGGTCCCGCAACTGGTCGGCAGTAACCGCGTTCACAGTGACCGGCACATCCTGCAGGCGCTCACCCGTCTTGCGCGCCGTGACGATGATCCCGCCCTGCGGATCGACATCCTCGTTGGCTTCGCTGGCCGCCTGGGCCGCAACCGGCGTCGCCAGGCAGACCGCTGCCGCTCCGCTGGCGAGCAGGGCCAGGCTCCGAAGCCGGCGATGGCTTTCATGTATCATCGATTTTCCCCCACGCTGGTTCCGGACCGATGTTTCGGCGGACCCGATCCCCATACTTTACGAAAGCGCACACGCGGCGCTTATCCTCGAACCCGAATTTCCTTTGCGTTTTCCGGAAAGCCGCGCACCTTTGTTCCGCTTCACCGGGCCGGGGGCTACCGTTCGGCCATGAGGCGCGATAAAAATGCCACCGCGCAAGGAGGCGTGCCCGCTCATCGCACTGGCGGTCATACCGAACCCGCCGGCTTCACCAAACGGGACCTGCTATTGGACAATCTGCTCACACGAAACCGAGACCCTTTGGATCCCACGATCCTTGCCGTTGTCGATCCGGGCAAGATCAGGGCCATGGATTGCGGCGCCGGATTGCTGGCGGATACCGAAATGATCCACGAAGCCGGGCCGACAGCCCAGGGCTGGCTGCGCGGCGTCACGGTGCGGCAGGGCTATTCGGTGTTCCTGTCCGATGTTTCCCACCTGGACCGAAGCGATTATTTCTATGAAAGCAGGGACTTGCTGAAACTGCACTGCAACCTCGGCGGGGGCAGCACGATCAGCAGCGGGAACGACGAATCCGAATGCCATCCGGGAAGCTTTTCCTTCCTCGTGCAGCCCGATGGCAGCATCAAGAAGGAAGTCGCCCCGCCAAAAGTCCGTTCACGGGCCATCACCATGATCTGCACGCGGGACTTGCTGCGCGATTTTCTGCCGGGGCGAAACGGTCTGCCTTCGACCATTCTCGAATACATGCGCGGCTCGGTCGCCCAGTTCTGCCACAGCGACGCGCCCCTTCCCGTGCCGATGCAGTCCATCGCCGAAGAGATGCTGAATCTGCGTCCCGGCCCGATGACGGACCTGATGTTCGAAGCCAGGGCGCTCGAGCTGCTCTACATGGGATTGCAGCAGCTCGCGGGCTGGAGCGCCGGCCCGGATCTCAAGCCGCATCACCGCAGGAAGGTGCAGCAGGTCCGGGATCTGCTGCACAGCACGGAAGGCACAAGCCTTGGCATCGGCCAGATCAGCCGCGCGGTCGCCTGGAACGAGACGCAGATGATGGAATGCTTCAAGCAGGTCACCGGGATGACGATCTCCGCCTATCGCCAGCGCCTGCGCATGGACGAAGCGCTCGCCATGCTGCGGACCAGCCAACGGTCGATCACGGAGATCGCTCTGGAAGCAGGCTACGAACATCCCGGCAATTTCACGACCGCGTTCAAGCGGACCTTCGGCTTCACACCCAGGGCCGCGCGTTCGCCCTGCAATTGAGCGTCTTCACCATCGCGGCTGCATCAGCCCACGGGCTTGCCCCCGGCCTTCACGATCGCGCCGCCCTTCATCACGAAATCGACGTTCCGTAGCGCGGCCATATCCTGCAAGGGATCGCCCTCGACGGCGATAAGATCGGCAAAATGCCCCTTAGTCACCGCGCCCACGTCGTCGCTCGCCCCCAGCAGGTCCGCGGCGTTGCGCGTTGCCGTGAGGATCGCGTCCATCGGCTTCATGCCAAGCGAGGTCATGAGTACCAGTTCCTGCGCGTTCTCGCCGTGCGCCGAGAGCCCGAACGTATCGGTACCCATGGCAATCTTCACGCCGACCGCCGCAGCCGCGCGGAAATTTTCGTGCAGGACCGGGGCGATGGCGATCGCCTTGGCGGCAGTGGACGGGTTGAGCTGTTCGGGATGCGTCTTTGCAACCTCGTAGACCCGCTCTCCGACGAGCAGCGTCGGCACGAGATAGGCGTTGTGCTGCTTGAACAGCTTGTAGGTCTGCGCGTCGGCGAACGTTCCGTGCTCCACGGAATCCACGCCCGCCGCCAGGGCATGTTCGATGGCCTGCTTGCCATGGGCATGGGCCGCGACTTTCATGCCAAGCGCGTGCGCGGTGGCGACAACGACTTTCAGCTCATCGTCATCCATGAGTTGCAGGTAGGGATTGTCGCCGATCGACATGACCCCGCCCGAAGGCATGATCTTGATCAGGTCCGCGCCTTCGCGCTTCAGCCGGCGGACCGTGCTGCGCGCTTCGTCCGGGCCGTCGATCACGGCATCGCGCGCGTGCGGCAGTTCGGCGATATCGGGGATCAGGCCGTTCGCGGGATCGCTGTGTCCGCCGGTCGGCCCGAGAGCCTCGCCCGCCACCCACATGCGCGGACCGGGCACCTTGCCGTCCGCCACCGCCTTCTTGAGCGCGACGACGGCGTAAGTGTTGTCTCCCACAGACCGGATCGACGTGAAGCCGGCAAGCAGCGTGGCCCGTGCATCGTTCACGCCATCGATCAGCACATCGTAACCCGATTGCGTGACGGCACGGCGAATGGGATCGCCCTTGTAGCCGGTGACCGTAATATGGACGTGCATGTCGATCAGGCCCGGCAGCACCGTCCGGTTCGACAGATCGATCAGCGTGTCCCCCTGGGCGATCGGTGCGAAGCCTTCGCGCACTTCGACAATGCGATCACCGTCCACGACGATCGAGACATTCTCCCGGGGCGGAGCGCCGGTTCCATCGATGAGCTTTCCGGCACGAACGACAGTATGCGCGGTAGCACCGGAGGGGATCAGGGCCACGGCGCAGGCCAGCGCCAATATCGTGCGGTGCATCTTCGTTAGCCTCCCTTTCGCGGACCATGCTCCGCCCGCGCAGGAATGGCATAGAGCATTGCTGCAAACTTTTGCCAGCCCATGATTTTCCTGTGCCGCATCCCGAACCGGCGGCTGGTCCGCCGGTTCGGCGCGGTTCCGTTCAGGCCAGAACCGCGCGATAGCGGGCGGCGACCTCGCTGCGGGAAAGCTGGGGGCCAAGCGCCACGCGCGCGGCCTGCATCGCTTCCCAGCCGGCCAGGTCTGCCAACGGCGGGATCGTCACGTTCTCGCCGCGATCCAGCCCGACCAGCGCGGCATCGACCAGGTCGTTGACGTCCATCACCATTTCCGCCGGGAAGGCATCGACGTCCTTACCCGAACGCTCCCAGATCTCGGTGCGCGTCGCGCCCGGAAGCACCGCCTGCACATGCACGCCGCTGCCCGCCAGTTCGGTGGACAGCCCCTGCGACAGGTTCAGGATGAACGCCTTGCTGCCGCTGTAGGCACCGTCGAACATCTCCGGCGCCAGCGCGAGGACCGACGCGATGTTGACGATCGCCCCGGCGCCCTCGTGCGTCAGGCGCAGCGCCGCGGCGCGGGCCAGCAGGGCGGGCGCGGTGATGTTGAGCGCGATCAGGCGCGTCACCTCATCGGCGGGGCTGGTGATCAGCGTGCCAGAGAGCGCCATGCCGGCGTTGTTGACCAGCAGGCCAAGGTTCGGAACCGTGGCGATCCGGTCGGCCACGCGCGCGACGGCGGCGGGATCAGTGAGATCGGCGGGCAGGACTTCGACGGACCGGCCGGCTTCCGCGCGCAGACGCTCCGCCAGCGCGTTCAGACGGGCAACATCGCGCGCGACGAGGACCAGATCGTGCCCGCGCCGGGCCAGCCGATCAGCATAGACGGCGCCGATGCCGGTTGAAGCGCCAGTGATCACGGCGGTCGAATGGAGGGGGACAGTCATTGCGGGATTCCTTCAGTTGGAGAGCTCGACGTTCGCGGTAACGGAAAGGCCGGGGCGCAGCGCGGCGAGCGCGGACTGGCCGGGGTCGAGCCGAATCCGCACCGGCACGCGCTGCACGATCTTGGTGAAATTGCCGGTGCCGGGCTCGAACGGCAACAGCGCGAACGTCGAGGCGGATCCCGGCGCGAGGCTTTCCACCGTGCCCTTCAGCTTCGCGCCGCCCAGCGCATCGATGCGAACGGTGGCGTGCTGGCCGGGATGCATCCGGCGCGTCTGCGTTTCCTTGAAGTTGGCGGTCACATAGAGCGCCTGCATCGGCACCAGCGTCAGCGCGCGCGTGCCGGGCTGGACGTAGTCGCCCACGCGCAACTGCCGGTTGGCCACCACGCCATCGATCGGCGCGCGCACTTCGGTGTGGCGCAAGTCCTGGCCGGCAAGATCCAGCGCCGCGCGGGCGCGGGCCTCGCCCGCCTGTGCCTGCGCCAGCGCGGCCAGCAGATCGCCGCGCCGGGCGCCGACCACCGCCACCTGCTGGCGCGCGACCGCCAGATCGGCTTCGGACCGGGCCAGCGCCTGCCGTGCGGCAACCGCGCCCGTGCGGATGCTTTCCGCATCGCGGGCGGCCACCGCGCCAGTCGCCAGCAGCGCGTCATAGCGCCGCTGATCGGCCGAGGCGTGCCCGGCATTGGCCTGGGCCGCGCGGATCGTCGTCGCAGCAGCGCCGGCCTGCGCCCGGGCAAGCGCCTCTTCCGTGCCCTGCCGGACCAGCGCGGCCTTTGCCGCCGCCACGGCCGCCCGCGCATCGGCAAGATCGGCTTCGGCCGTCGCACGGCGCGCGCCATATTCCTCGGGATCGATCCGCAGCAGCGGCACGCCCGCGCGGACTGCCTGGTTCTCCTCGACCAGCACCGCGCTGACGAAACCCTTGATACGGGGCGCCACGCTGGTCGCATCGGCACCGACATAGGCATCGTCGGTGGACTGGCTGGCCGGCTCGGACAGGATCCAGGCCGCGCCCAACCCCGCCGCGACAAGCGCCGCCCCTGCCGCGATCACCGCGCGCGGCGCCCTGCGCCGGGGTGCCGGCACCACCGCGTCATCAACCTGGGATTCCGATGTGCGCTGAAGCATGGAAATGCACTCTTGTTGATATGATGAATGCAATATATATGTTGATCATCATTCGTCCAGAGGGAAAATTGCCGCCATGCCCAGATGGTCTTTCGCGCGCTTCGGCACGGACTGGTCGGACGATCCCACCGCCATGCCCACGGCGCGCAAGTTCCTGATCTTCGGATTGATGGCATTCGGGCAGTTTCTCGCCCTGTTCGACATCCAGATCGTCTCCGCCTCGCAGCGCGAGGTGGCGGCCGGGCTCGCCGCCGGAGCGGATGAAATCAGCTGGGTGCAGACCGCCTACCTGATGGCCGAACTGGTGATGATTCCCCTGTCCGGCTTCCTCGCGCGCGCACTGTCGACGCGCTGGCTGTTCGTGGCTTCGTGCACCATGTTCACGATTTCCAGCCTGCTGTGCGGCCTGTCGTGGTCGATCGGATCGATTATCGCCTTCCGCGCCCTGCAGGGCTTCACCGGCGGCGCGATGGTGCCGCTGGTGTTCGCGGTCGGGTTCACACTGTTCTCGGGCAAGCAGCGCGCGCTGATCCCGGCCATCCTCGGCACCGTCAGCGTCCTGGCGCCGGCGCTCGGCCCTTCGGCGGGCGGATTGATCACCGATGCGCTGGACTGGCGCTGGCTGTTCTTCGTCAATGTCCTGCCGGGCCTGGCCATCGCCACGGCCTGCGCCATGCTTCTGCGCATCGACAAGGGCGACGCCAGCCTGCTGCGCAAGATCGACTGGGCGCACTTCGTGGCCATGGCGGTCTTTCTCGCCGGCCTTGAATACGTGCTGGAGGAAGGCCCCCGTCACGACTGGCTGGGGGATGAAACGATCGCTATCGCCGCCTGGCTGTCGCTGGTGGGGCTGGTGCTGTTCGTGGAGCGCGCGCTGTTCTCGCCGATGCCGGTGGTTTCGCTGCGCCCGTTCCGCCGGCCGATCTTCGCCTTCGCCTGCCTGTTCAACCTGGTGATCGGCTTTGGCATGTATGCCTCGATCTCGCTGGTGCCGGTCTATCTGGCGCAAGTGCGCGGGTACGACGCCTTGCAGATCGGCAAGACGATCTTCGTGGTCGGCGTGGCGCAACTGGGGTCGACGGTCGTCGCCGCGTCGCTGTCGCAGCGCATCGACATGCGCTGGATGATCAGCGTGGGCCTCTCGTTGTTCGCGCTGAGCCTTTGGCTGACGTCGGGCATGACCAGCCAGTGGGGCTTTTCGGAGTTGCTGGTGCCGCAGATGCTGCGCGGCTTCGCCCTGATGCTGTGCATCGTTCCTTCGGTAAACATGGCACTTTCGGGCGTGCCGCCGCAGGATCTCGGCGCAGCCTCCGGCCTGTTCAACCTGATGCGCAACCTTGGCGGCGCGATCGGCATCGCGGTGGTCAACAGCTGGCTGCAGGACGATACGCGCATCGCCGCCGCACGCCTTTCCGAAGCGCTGGGTCATCACGCGCGCCCGGCCAGCGATGTCATGGCCAGCCTGGGGCAGCGGATTGCCACGATGACGCCCGACGGCGCGCGCGCGCAGGACATGGCGCAGGCCGTGATGGCGCGCGTGATCGGGCGCGAGGCGCTGGCGCTGGGGTTCGACGACGTGTTCCGGGTGATGGCCTGGATGTTCATCGCGGCACTGGTGCTGGTGCCGTTCTGCCGGCAGGAGCCGGGCGCGACGCCCCCTCCCGCCGATGCCGCGCATTAAGGAGAAGTCTCATGCGTTTCCGCAATCTGCGGCGAGCCGCGCTCGCCTTGCTCCTGGTGACCACCACGCCGGCGATGGTCCACGCCCAGCCCACCACCGGTGCCTGGTGGCAGGCGTTCCACGATCCGCAGCTCGACGAAACCGTCCGCCGCGCGCTGTCGGGCAATCTGGACCTTGTCGCCGCCGCCGCGCGCGTCGATCAGGCGCGGGCCATGGCCAAGGGAGCCCGCGCGGCGCTGTTGCCGTCGCTCGACGCCACTGGCGCGGCCGAAGCCGACCGGCAATCGCTCCATTCGCCGATCGGCGCGGCATCGCGGCAACTGGGCTTGCCCCGGAACTACGAACTCTATCAGGCCGGAGTGGAAGCCCGCTGGGAGATCGACCTGTTCGGAGGACTGTCGGCCCGGCGCAAGGCGGCCGCGGCCAATGCGGCGGCCACGCTGGCCGAGATGGACGCCATGCACCTGGCCATCGCCGCGGAGACGGCAGACGCCTATCTCCACTTGCGTGGGCTACAGGAACGGCTCGCCTTAGCGCAGCAACAGGCGCGGTTGCGCGGGGATCTGGCGGCGCTGGTGCGCCAGCGGGCCAACCAGGGTCTGGCCAGCGATTTCGATGCCAACCGCGCCGAAGCGGCCCACGCCGCCACGCTGGCCACGTTGCCGCCGCTGCGGCAGGCGATCGAAGTCGACATCGACCGGCTGGGCGTGCTGACCGGCGGAAGCGACCGGGCGTGGCTGGAACGCCTGCGCGAAACGGCCGCCATCCCCGCCCCTCTCGATCCGGCGCTGGATGCCGATCCCGCTACGCTGATGCGTCGCCGGCCCGACCTCGCCGCCGCCGAACGGCGCGTGGACGCCGCCCGCGCCGGCATCCGCGTGGCGCGGGCGGAATACTATCCCCACCTCTCGCTCGGCGGTCTGGTCGGTCTGGTGACGCTCGGCGGCGCCTCGTTCGGATCGGGGGATTCGGTTGCGGCCAGTGGCGGGGCGACGCTGCGCTGGCGCTTGTTCGACTTCGGACGGCTCGATGCGGAACTCGCCGCCGCGCGCGGGCATGAGCGCGAGGTGCTGGCGCTGTGGCGGCAGGCCGCGCAGGTCGCCAGTGCCGAAGTGGCGGATGCCGTCGCCGCGCTGGCCGAAGGCCGGCGGGAACAGGACGAATTGGCACGACAGGTCTCCCTGCTCCGCCGCGCGCGCGATCAGGCGCGCGAAGCCTATGCGCAGGGAACCGTGGCCCTGATCGACGTGCTGGATGCCGATCGCAATCTGCTGGAAGCGACCGACCGCCTTGCGCAGAATCGCGAAGCGCTTGCGCGCGCCTCGGTGGCGGCGGTACGGGCGATGGGCGGCGGCTATGGCCCCGGCGAGCAGGAGGTGGATCACCATGGCTGACAAGAGCGCCCACAAGGCCAAAGTGCGCGCCCGGATTCTCGACGAAGCCGCCATCGCGCTGCGCAGCGGCGGCACCGAAGGGTTGAGCGTCGCCAATCTGATGAAACGCGCCGGCCTCACGCATGGCGGGTTCTACGCCCATTTCGAGAACCGCGATGATCTGGTCGCCCACGCCATCGATCGCATGTTCGAAGACAGCCGCGCCATGCTGGAACGCTTCCTGGGCGACCGGCCCGACCTTGGCGGGCTGATTGACCACTACCTGTCGGAAGCCGCCATGCGCCGGCACGATCTTGGCTGTCCCCTGCCCTGGCTGGCGGGCGAGGCCCCGCGAATGCCCGAATCCGCACGCCGCCGCTTCCAGGCCGGCATTTCCGCCATGCGCGATGCCATCGCCGGCGCGCTGGTCAGCAACGGGCGTCCGAAGCCCGAAGCCGATGCGCTGGCCGCCTCGGTGGTCGCCGAAATGGTCGGCGCCATGACTCTCGCCCGCGCGCAGGGCGAAGGCGAGGAAGCGGCAGCGACGCTGAAAGCCGCGCGCGCGGCGCTTCATGCACGCGTGGCGTTACGGCCTCACTGAACCGGGCCGCGGACTCAGGCGAAAGGCGCCAGCCCGGTCAGCACCATCCGCACCAGATCGGCCTGCCCGGCGGCCCCGGTCTTGGCATAGATGCGCTTGGAATAGTTCCGCGCGGTCTCGCTGGTCAGGTGCAGGCGGCGCCCGGCCTCCACGATCGTTTCGCCCATGCTGATGGCGTGCGCCAGCGCCGCTTCGCGATCCGACAGGCCATGGACCGCCGCCAGCGTGCGGACCGCTTCGCGCGCGGCTTCGCGGTGTTCGCGGCGCAACGTGCCGATCACCGCCGGAAAGGCGCAGGGCTCCGTCAGGGCAAGGTCCGACTTGCGGAGCAAGACGTCGAGCGCCGAGCGCTCGTCGAGCCGGATCACCCGCGTTCCGCCCGCCGGTCCGCCCGCCAGCGCGGCACAGGCGGCATCGAGCGCCCGCGCGACATCGGGAAGCACCTGCAACCGGCGGCCCGGTGCCGGCCCCGGTTCGGGGGTGAACGCCAGCAAGGCTTCCGCCCAGGGATCGGCGGCCATGACCCGCGCGCTGGCATCGAACGCCAGTTGCCCCACGCCCAGCCGCGCGAGCGCGGCCTGCGCCATCGCCGCCTGGAGCCGCTGCTCGATCAATGCGCCCAGCGTGCGCAGGGCGGCGGCAAGGTGCGGCGCGATCGCCGTCAGCGCGGAAACGGCGGCGGCGCTGAAATCCTCGCGTTCGCGCACCAGCAGCAACCAGGCATCCGCCGCGCCGCCCGCCGAGACGCGCAACCAGCGGCCATAACGGATGCCCATGTCGTGCAGCGCCGCGCGCTGTTCGGCAAGCCGGGCGGGATGGTCGTAGTCCAGCATTTCGTCAAGCGCATAGACCCGCCCGGGGCGCAGCGCGCCGTAGGGATGCAATCGCAACGCGTCGAGCCGGCGGAAGTCGAGCGGCGGCTCCTGCGCCGCGCGGGGCGCCGCGACATGAAGCACCGTCGGTTCCTGCGCCGGCATGGCGTTGGCCAGAGTCACGATCAGGAACGCCCGCCGGGCATAGGTGCGCGCCACCAGATTGCGCATGAACGCGCCCCATGGCGGACTCTCGTGAATGCCCTCGATCAAGGGCAGGAAAAGCTCGCGTTGATCGGGCGAAAGAAAAGCCATCTGTTTTTGCTCCCATATGGGAGCTTCATGGTCAAGCCGTTACGCCGATGTGACAGGCAGCCACTCCCGCGGAGTCATCCATGTCCAGTTCGTTGCACCGTTCCTCGCTGACCCATCTCGAACGGCTCGAGGCCGAGGCGATCCACATCCTGCGCGAAGTCGTGGCCGAGGCCGAACGCCCGGTCATGCTCTATTCGGTGGGCAAGGACTCCGCGGTGATGCTGCATCTGGCGCGCAAGGCGTTCTATCCCTCGCCACCGCCCTTCCCGCTGCTGCATGTCGATACGACGTGGAAATTCCGCGACATGTACGCGCTGCGGGACCGGATGGCGTCGGAAAGCGGCATGGAACTGCTGGTCTATCGCAATCCCGAAGCGATGGAACGGGGCATCAACCCGTTCGATCACGGCGCGCTCCACACCGACATGTGGAAGACCGAGGGGCTAAAACAGGCTCTCGACAAGTGGGGCTTCGACGCGGCCTTCGGCGGCGCGCGGCGCGACGAGGAGAAGAGCCGCGCCAAGGAGCGCATCTTCTCGTTCCGCACCGCCAGCCACGGCTGGGACCCCAAGAACCAGCGCCCGGAGCTGTGGAGCACCTACAACGCCCGCAAGAACAAGGGCGAATCGATCCGCGTCTTCCCGATCAGCAACTGGACCGAGCTGGACATCTGGCAGTACATCCACCTGAACGACGTGCCGATCGTGCCGCTCTATTTCGCGGCCGAGCGCCCCACCGTGGAGCGCGACGGCATGCTGTTGATGGTCGATGACGATCGCTTCCCGCTGCGCCCCGGCGAGGAACCGGTGATGCGCTCGATCCGCTTCCGCACGCTGGGCTGCTATCCGCTGACCGGCGCGGTCGAAAGCAGTGCCGCCACGCTGCCGCAGGTGATCCAGGAAACGCTGCTCACCACCACCAGCGAGCGCCAGGGCCGCGCCATCGACAAGGACGCGGGCGGCGCGGGCATGGAAGTGAAGAAGCAGCAGGGG
The DNA here is from genome assembly GCA_001725355.1 of Novosphingobium sp. SCN 66-18. Classification (GTDB taxonomy): domain Bacteria; phylum Pseudomonadota; class Alphaproteobacteria; order Sphingomonadales; family Sphingomonadaceae; genus Novosphingobium. The sequence goes on along the minus strand of MEGD01000001.1, from coordinate 174,749 downwards.
TACTTCTGATGTCCGAAGCAGACGTCATCTACAAGACCGATGCCCTCATCGCCGAGGACATCGACGCTTATCTCGAAACGCATCGCAACAAGACGATGCTGCGCTTCATCACCTGCGGTTCGGTGGATGACGGCAAGTCCACGCTGATCGGCCGGCTGCTCTACGATTCGAAGATGATCTTCGAGGACCAGCTCGCCGCGCTGGAGGCCGACAGCAAGCGCGTGGGCACGCAGGGGCAGGAGATCGACTTCGCGCTGCTGGTCGATGGCCTTGCCGCCGAACGCGAACAGGGCATCACCATCGACGTAGCCTATCGCTTCTTCGCCACCGAAAAGCGCAAGTTCATCGTTGCCGACACGCCCGGCCACGAACAGTACACGCGCAACATGGTGACGGGCGCCTCCACCGCCGATCTCGCCGTGATCCTGATCGACGCGCGCAAGGGCGTGCTGACGCAGACGCGGCGGCACTCGTACCTCGCCCACCTGATCGGCATCCGCCACATCGTGCTGGCGGTGAACAAGATGGACCTTGTCGATTACGACCACGCCGTGTTCGACGGCATCGTCAAGGACTACACCGCCTTCGCGCGCTCGATCGGCATCGAAACCTTCGTGCCGATCCCGATCTCCGGCTTCAAGGGCGACAACATCACCGCGCTTTCGGCGAACACGCCCTGGTACCAGGGGCCGGCGCTGATGGAACACCTGGAGACGGTGGAAGTCGACGCCACCATCGACCAGACCAAGCCGTTCCGTCTGCCGGTGCAGTGGGTCAACCGCCCCAACCTCGATTTCCGGGGCTTCTCGGGCCAGATTGCGACCGGTTCGGTGAAGCCGGGTGACGCGGTGCGTGTGCTGCCTTCGGGCAAGACCAGCACCGTCACGCGCATCGTCACGCTCGATGGCGATCTGGAGGAAGCGGTCGCCGGCCAGTCGATCACGCTGTGTTTCGCCGACGAGATCGACTGTTCGCGCGGCGACGTCATTGCCGCCGCCGACAATCCACCGCAGGCCGCCGACCAGTTCGAGGCGACGTTCGTGTGGATGGCCGACGAGGCCCTGATCCCCGGCCGCGCCTATTGGCTCAAGCTGGGCACGCAGACGGTTTCGGCAACGGTGCAGCAGCCCAAATACACCGTCAACGTCAACACCATGGAACAGCTGGCCGCCAAGACGCTGGACCTCAACGCCATCGGCGTCGCCGAACTGACGACCGACCGCGCGGTGGTGTTCGAACCCTATGCCGAAAGCCGCGCGCTGGGCGGGTTCATCCTGATCGACAAGATCACCAACGCCACCGTGGCGGCGGGGCTGCTGAACTTCAGCCTGCGCCGCGCGCAGAACGTCCACTGGCAGGCGCTCGACGTGACCCGCAAGGCCCACGCCGCGCTCAAGCACCAGACCCCGGCGGTGCTGTGGTTCACCGGGCTGTCCGGCTCGGGCAAGTCCACGATCGCCAACCTCGTGGAGAAGAAGCTCCACGCATCGGGCAAGCACACGTTCCTGCTCGATGGCGACAACGTGCGCCACGGGCTGAACAAGGATCTCGGCTTCACCGAGGCGGACCGCATCGAGAACATCCGCCGCGTGGGCGAAGTGGCCAAGCTGATGACCGACGCCGGCCTGATCGTGCTGACCGCCTTCATCAGCCCGTTCCGCGCCGAACGCGAGATGGTGCGCGCGATGCTGCCCGAAGGCGAATTCATCGAGGTGTTCATCGACACTCCGCTGGAGGAAGCCGAGCGGCGCGACGTGAAAGGCCTCTACAAGAAGGCGCGATCCGGCCAGCTCAAGAACTTCACCGGCATCGACAGCCCCTATGAAGCCCCCGAACGGCCGGAAATCCGCATCGACACCACGCGCGAAACACCCGAAGATGCCGCCGAACGCATCGTCGAGCGCGTGATCGGCAGCTGGAGCCCCGTGATATGAACGACACCGAACTGGCCGCCCACCTCGCCGACGTGGCGGGCAAGCTGCTGATCACGGTGCGCGAAAGCGGGATGCTGAGCCTCAAGGCTCTGGGCAAGGCGGGCGATGCAACCGCCAACCAGTTCCTGTGCCACGCGCTGCGCGAACAGCGCCCGGACGACGCGCTGCTCTCCGAAGAGGAGAAGGACAGCCCCGAACGGCTCGACGCCGCGCGCGTGTGGATCGTCGATCCCGTCGACGGCACGCGCGAATATGGCGAGGCGCGGACCGACTGGGCGGTCCATGTCGGACTGGCGGTGGACGGTGCGCCCGTGCTGGGCGCGGTGGCGCTGCCCGGCGCCGGAGTGATACTGCGCTCCGACCGGCCGATCCCCCTGCCCCCCGCGCCGGCGCGGCTGCGCATGGTCGTCAGCCGCACGCGCCCCGCGCCGGAGGCGACCGCCGTGGCCGAACGGCTCGGCGCGGACATGGTGCCGATGGGCTCGGCCGGGGCGAAGGCCATGGCCGTGATCCGGGGGCAGGCGGACATCTACCTGCATTCGGGCGGGCAGTACGAGTGGGATTCCTGCGCGCCGGTGGCGGTCGCGCTGGCCCATGGCCTCCATGCCAGCCGCATCGATGGCAGCCCATTGGTGTACAACCAGCGCGATACCTACATGCCCGATCTGCTCATCTGCCGGAAGGAACACGCGCAACAGGTGCTCGATCTGGTGCGCGAAGTACGCGTGGAGGCATGAACGCGCGCTAGGGTCAGGACCCATTGCTGGCGCGATCCGACAGAAATGAAGATGCGGAAGGGGAGAGTGGTTTCATGGCGTTGAATGCACAAGTCGAAGCTCTGCTCGCGATGTTCGCGCAGATGCCCCCCGTCGATTTCGCCGCGATCTCCGCACGGGCGCTGCGCGAAATCAACGACCAACGGCCGGTGCAGATGGGGCCGCCGCCCGCCGTGGCGATCGCCGAGGACCTGTCGCTGGACCTTGCCGGGCGGACGATACCGGCGCGACTCTACGTTCCCGAAGGTTCGGGCGAGAACCCGCCCCTGGTGCTCTACTACCATGGCGGCGGCTGGGTGATCGGCACGCTCGACACGCACGATGGAACCTGCCGCGCGCTGGCGCGGGCCAGCGGCGCGGCGGTGCTTTCCATCGGCTACCGGCTGGCGCCCGAGCACCCCTTCCCCGCCCCGTTCGACGATTGCTACGATGCGCTCGTCTGGGCGCGGGACCATGCCAGCGATCTGGGGGTGGACGGCACCCGGATCGCCGTGGCGGGGGACAGCGCCGGCGGCAACCTGGCGGCGGCGGTCGCGATCCGCGCGCGCGACGAAGGCGGACCGGCGCTGCGCCACCAGTTGCTGATCTACCCCGTCACCGATGCCGATTTCTCGCTGCCGTCCTATGCCGCCAACGGCGGCGGGCAGTATTTCCTCTCCACCGCCGCGATGCGCTGGTTCTGGAACCAGTATGTGGGGACCGAGGCCGACGGGCATATCCACGGCGCGACCGTGCTGCGCACCGAAAACCTTGCCGGGCTGCCGTCCGCCACGGTCATCACCGCGCAATACGATCCGCTGCGCGACGAAGGCGTGGCCTATGCGGAACGGCTGGCGGCCGCCGGCGTGCCGGTGGAGGCGGAGGAAGCGCCGGGCATGATTCACGGCTTCTTCTCGATGTTCGCGTTCGTGCCGGATGCCGTGGCCTATATCGACCGCGCCGGCGCGCGCCTGAAGGCGGCTCTGGCCTGATCGAAGAAAAGGGGTGGATGGCCATGCCACCCACCCCAGTTTTGCGCAGGGTGAGGATCCTGCGCGCCCTTCGATAGCTCGTCAGAAGGTGATCGAGGCTTCCACGCCGAACGTGCGCGGCGGGTTGAAGTTGCCGTAATCGCCCAGCACCGCATCGTTCGCGCCCGAGCGGCGATAGATATGCGTTTCGTTGAACAGGTTGCGCGCCCAGGCGGCGACCGTCAGCTTCTGGCCGTTGCCGTTCATCGGGATGTCCGCCAGCGCGAGCCGGCCGTTGACGATGAAGCTGTCGTCCGTCTTCACGTTCTCGGACTGGAAGCTGTACATGCTGCTCGCGTAGTTGGCATCGATGTGGAAGCGCAGCGCGGTGCCCGCGGCATTGAGCGGCACTTCGTAATCCGCGTAGGCCGAAGCCGCGTTCCGGGGCGTGTACACCACGAACACCTGCGTCAACTGCCCGAACGTCGGCCCCGGGTTCGGGTTCGCCGTGGCGGGGATGTTGGTGTAGGTATAGGCATAGGACGCGCCCAGCGTCATGTTCTCGACCGGACGCACCGTCAGGTCCGCTTCGAAGCCGCGGATCTTGGAGGTTCCCGGCGCATTGGCGGTGTTTTCGGTGTGCAGATTGTAGGTCGGGTTGGGCGAACCATCGGCCAGGAACTGCAAGGTATCGACGTTGTCGAAATCGATCTGCGTGCCGGTGCGATCCATGATGTAGCCGGCAAGGTTCAGGCGCACCTTGTGATCCAGGAAGTCCATCTTCGCGCCGAGTTCGTAGGCCTTGACCTTCTCCGGCCCGAACGCGCCGAACGTGCTCGACCGGTCGTTGGCGCCGCCGGCGCGGTAGCCGGTGGAATACTTGGCATAGACGTTCACGCCGGACGACAGGTCATAGGCCAGCGTGACCATCGGATCGAACCGGTCCTTGTCGAACTGGAACGTCCACGGCGTGGCGACGCCCGAAACCGTGGTCAGCGCGCCGTTGCGCTTGTCCTTGGTATAGCGACCGCCGACGGTGATGTGCAGCGGATCGATCGGCGACCAGGTGACCTGCGCGAAGGCGGCATAGCTGCGGGCCGTGGCATGGCTGTCGCGCTGGATGAAGCGCGAGCCATAGGCCCAGCCGTTGTTCGACGAGGTGATCGCGCCGTTCACGATCTCGCTGTTGATGATGTAGCCGGTGCCGTCCGCGTTCCAGGTGTTCGACGCAGGTGTCGCCGCCGATTCCTGGGCGTTTTCGGTGAAATAGTAGAGGCCGACCACATAGTCGAAGCGCGCCACGCTGCCCACCGCCTGCAGTTCCTGGCTGAACTGGCGCTGGTGCAGGTCGGAAAGGCTGTAGCGGCTGAACGTGGCGTTCGGCAGAAACACCGTGCGGTGCGCGCCGCCGGAATTGTCCCACTGGTTGGTGGTCACGCCGCGCCATGCGGTGATCGAGCGCAGCTCGAGGCCCGGGCTGACCTTGTACTTGAGCACGGCGGAGAACCCGTCGGTCTTGTCCACGCTCGGCTGCTGCGGCACGCCGATGTCCGCAACCGACATGCGCTGGTTGCCGCTCACCACCACCAGCGGCGAAAGCGGCGCGATAAAGCCCTTGGGCAGCTTGCCGCCGTTGGCCTGGATCTGCGCCAGCGTGGCAACCGGCAGGCCATTGGGGTTGTAGTTGATCAACTGGCTGTAGAACGGCGTGTTCTCGTCGCGCGACTGGTCATAGGAAAACTCGGCCGAGAAGCCGTCGAACGGCTTCCACAGGGCCGTGGCGCGGCCACCGACGCGCTGATACTGGTTCCAGCCCGCCTGCCCCGCCAGCGGGTTCTTCACGGTCGGGTCCTGATGCTGGACCACGCCGTCCAGCTTGAAGGCGATGTTGTGGAATGCCGGCAGGTTCACGTGCAGTTCGCCGTTGTAGCTGCCGTAATTGCCCACGCCCGCCAGCACCCGGCCGCCGAACTCGCCGGTGGGCTGCGCGGTAACGATGCTGACCGCGCCGCCTTCGGTGTTGCGGCCGAACAGCGTGCCCTGCGGTCCGCGCAGGACTTCCACGCGCTGCACGTCGAACAGCGCGGCGTTCAGGCCCTGCTGGCGACCGAGATAGACGCCGTCGAGATAGACGCCCACGCCCTGGTCGCGCGCGGTCTGGTTGGCGTCGAACGGCACGATCCCGCGAATGCCGACCGTCAGCGCCGACTGGCGCGCTTCGAACGTGGCAACGCGCAGCGACGGGATGGCGCCATCGGCCAGATCGATCAGGCTTTGCACATGGCGATCGCGGATGACCGTGGGAGTTACCACGGAAATGGCGATCGGGGTCTTCTGCAGATTGGTCTCGCGCTTGGTCGCGGTGACGACGATCTGCTCCAGCCCGCGGCCGGAGTCGGGGCTTTCCGCCGCGGCGGCGGCGGGTGTCGCATCGTCAGCGGCGTGCGCCATGGCGGGCACGAACGCGAGCGGAAGCGCCAGCGGCAGGGCCGCCAGCGACGTATGGAACTTCATTTCCGAATTCCTCCCTGGGGTGAGGGACGGGCTGCGACGATCGCTTGCACCCAAGTCCTTCGACACCGCGGGAGCTAACTTTAGTAATTTGCATTCACGTTACAGAAACAGTGTGGAAAATTAACTTTAGGTAATCTTCGGTAGATTCCTGCGCGACCGCCACGATCGGGCCCAGCCGCCGCCCACGGCCTTGAACAAACCGACGGTCGCTTGCTGCCGGCGCGTGTCGATCTCGATCGCCTGCCGCTGCGTCCGCAGCGCGGTGGTCTGGGCCGTCACCACGTCCAGGTAGCTCACCGCGCCCTTCTCGTACCGCCGCGTTGCCAGCTGCTCGACCTGCGCCGCCTGTTGCGCCGCGCGCTCTTCGGCGGCAGCCTCGTCTCCCAGGTGATGCAGGCGCGACAGTCCGTCCTCGACATCCTGCATCGCGCCCAGCACGCGCAGGCGATAATCCGCCGTGGCCTGCTCCCACCCGGCCCTTGCTTCGGCAACGCGCGCCCGGTTGCGACCGCCATCGAACAGCGTCAGCAGGACGTTGGGGCCGACCGACCAGAACAGGTTGGGCGCGCTGACCAGACCCGCCAGCGCGGTGTTCTGGACACCCCCCTGCCCGCCCAGCAAAAGCGAAGGGAAGAAGGCCGCTTTGGCAACGCCGATCCGGCGGTTGGCGGCGAACATCCGCCGTTCGGCCGCCGCCACATCCGGCCGGCGCTGCAGCAACGTCGATGGCAGGCTGACCGGCACCTCCGGCATGGGCAACGGCGCGGAGGAGGCGGCGATCGAAAAGCCCGACGGCGTGGTTCCGACGAGCGCGGCTATGGCATGTTCGGTCAGCGCACGGGCGTTGCGCAGATCGGCCAGCTGGCCCTGCGCTTCGGCAAGCTGCGTGGCCGATTGCCCGGTTTCCATGCCGTTGGCGATACCACCCGCGAACCGCCGGCGCGTCATGGCATCGGCGCGGGAATAAGCATCGACCGTCCTTTGCAGCAGATCGATCTCGCGATCGTAACCGCGCAGGGCGATGTAGTCCGTCGCAAGCTGCGCTTGCAGCGAAACCCGCACGGCCGCCAGATCGTCGGCACTGGCCTCCGCATCGGCGCGGCCGGCCGCGACGCTGTTGCGTACCCGCCCCCAGAGGTCGGCCTCGTAGCTCACCTGCGCGCCCAGCGTATCGGCGGCATAGAGGTCTGGCTGCTTCTGTCCGCGCAGCGGGCGATTGTCCGACTGGCGGTTCTGCGTGACCGTCGCCTGCGCCCCGATCTGCGGGAACAGGCCAGCGCGCACTTCAGCGAGATAGGCCCGCGCCAGATCATAGCGGCCGACCGCCACCGCCAGCGATGGATTATCGGTGGCAAGCCGCGTTTCCAGCGCGTCGAGCGTGCCATCGCCGAACGCGGTCCACCAGGTTTGCGACGGCGCCGCATCGCCGGGCGCGGCCGGCACCCATGGGCCGGCCTCCGCATACGTCGCCGGCACCGACACGGCGGGCGGCTGGTAGGGCGGCGCCATCGAGCAACCCGCAAGCGCGGTCAGACCTAGCAGCGCGGCCAGCGCGCGACGGTCAGCCATGGCGGCTCTCATCGACATGGACCGCTTCGCCCGTGGCGATCGAATCCGGCGGGTTGTCGACGATGCGCATGCCCGGAGAAAGGCCGGAAAGAACCTCGACCGTGCTGCCGAGATCGCGCCCCAGCGTGACGCGAACAAGGCGGACTTTCGAATCCGCCCCCACGGTCGCGACCTGGGTGCCGGCGGCGCGGAACACCAGCGCGCTGGAAGGAATTGCCACGGCTCCCGTGCTGCCCGGCAGGTCGAACGAAACCTGCGCATAGCCCCCCGCGCGCAGCACCTGCCCCGGATTGTCGGCAACAAGCTGGACCTGCAGGGTCCCGGTCTGCGGATTGATCGCGTCCGACGTGCCGACAAGGCGCGCGGTGAACTGGCGGCCCGGATAGTCGGGAACGGTCAACCGCGCCTGCAAGCCCGGCTTCATCGCCGCCGCGTAATTCTGCGGCACGCTGACGTAGAGGCGGATGCGGCTGATGTCGGCGATCGTGAACATCGGTTGCTGGCTGGACGCGCCGGGACCGACAAGGTCGCCGATGTCGGCATTGCGGGCGGTGACCACGCCGGCAAACGGGGCGCGGATGGTGGCATAGGCCTTCATCGCCAGAAGCCGGCCGAGATCGGCCTCGGCGCCGCGTACCGTCGCCACCTGCACGGCCAGGTTGCCGTTCTTCTCGTCCGCCTCCTGCTGCGACACCGAATGATCGGTCAACAGGTCGTTCCAGCGCGCCGCCGTGCTACGCGCAAGGCCGGCGCCGGCCCGCGCCCGCGCCAGGGAAGCCCGCGCCGCGACGATCTGCTGATCCAGTTCCGGCGTATCGATCCGCCCCAGCGGCGTCCCCAGCCCCACCGCAGCGCCGATGTCACGATCCCAGGACCGGACGTAGCCCGGCACGCGCGCGAAGATGTGCGCGGTGTTCCACGCCGCCATCGTGCCGGGCAGTTCGAGCTGCCCGTTCGCATCGGCGCCGCGCACGGGGATGAGGTGAACCGTGGGCAGCGAGCGCGCATCGCTCCACGCCTGCGCGCGGCTGGTGTCGCTGGTGCGGCTGATGATGCCGGCGGCCACCACGGCCAGCGCCAGCGCTCCGGCTACGATCCCGGCGGTTTTCAGCCCCCGTGGGGACGCGGCCGGCGTTTCGGCAAGCCGTTCACTCTGCATGGACAAGGTCTCCCGTGGAAGAATGGGGTGCGGCATCGGGCGCGGGGCGGTCCTTGCGATGCGCGATGGAGAAGACGACCGGCACGAACACCAGCGTCGCGATCGTGGCGCAGATCAGGCCGCCGATCACGGCGCGACCAAGCGGCGCGTTCTGCTCGCCGCCCTCGCCCAGCCCCAGCGCCATCGGCGCCATGCCGATGATCATGGCCAGCGCGGTCATCAGCACCGGGCGGAAACGTGTCGATCCGGCTTCCACGGCGGCGGTCACCGCGTCGCCCACGGCGGCAAGGCGTTCGCGCGCAAAGCTCACCACCAGCACCGAATTGGCGGTGGCAACGCCCATGCACATGATCGCTCCGGTCAGCGCCGGCACCGACAGCGGCGTGTGCGTGGCGAACAGCATCCAGGCGATGCCCGCCAGCGCCGCCGGCAGGGCCGAGACGATCACAGTGGGATCGATCCAGCTCTGGAAGTTCACCACGATCAGCAGGTAGATCAGCGCGATCGCGCCCAGCAGGCCAAGGACCAGGCCGACGAACGCGGTGTTCATCGTTTCCACCTGGCCGCGCAACTTCACCGTCGCGCCCTTGGGCAGGTCCGCCTTCGTCGCGTCCAGCACCTTCTGCACATCACCGGCGACGGCGCCCAGATCGCGGCCTTGCGTCGTCGCGTAGACGTCGAACGCCGGCTGAACGGCATAGTGCGAGATCACGGCCGCCGAAGGTTCGCGGTGCATCGTGCCCAGCGCGCCGAGAAGCTGCACGTCGCCGGGCCGGCCGCCGCTGACCGGGATGTTCTGGAGATCGGGAATGGTGTCCGTCCGGTACTGCGGCGTCTGGACGACGATGGGATAGGACACGCCGTTCCGGGGGTTGAGCCAGAACGCGGGCGCCACCTGGAAGCTGCCCGCAAGGTTCACGGAAAGGCTTTTCGTCACGTCGTTCTCGGTCACGCCGACGCGGTCGGCGGCAGTGCGATCGACGTCGAACCGCAGTTCCGGATAGGTGCTGGCCTGTTGCAGACGCACGTCGGCGATGCCACCGACATGCTGCATCCGCGCCACCAGTTCGTGCGCATAGGCTTCGTTCTCGCGCACGTTCGGCCCGGTCACCATCACGTCGATGGGCGCGGGCGAACCGAAGTTCAGGATCTGGCTGATGATGTCGGCCGGCAGGAACGAGAACGTCGATCCGGGGAAGACCCGGGGCAACCGTTCGCGCAGGGCACGGACATAGCCCGCCGTGGGCCGGTGCCCTTCGCCCAGCGTGATGAGGATATCGCCGTCCTGCGGGCCGACGCCGCCGGTGTTGGAATAGGCGCGGTTGATGCCCGACACCGGCAGGCCGATGTTGTCCACCACCGACACCAGTTCGTCCTTCGGCACGGTGCGCCGGATCTCGTCCTCGATATGGTCGAACAGCGCCGCCGTTTCCTCCAGCCGCGTGCCCACGGGCGCGCGGACGTGCAGGCTGATCTGCCCGGAATCGACGCTCGGAAAGAAATTGCGGCCCAGGAACGGCACCAGCGCCAGCGATGCCAGGACCACCGCCATGAAGGCCGGGACGAACACCCTGCGCCGCTCCAGCGCGAACACCAGAACCGAGACGTAATAGGCGCGCACTTTCTCGAACCGGTGCTCGAATCCCTGCTGGAAACGCCGCAACGGATGGCCGCGCGGCGCGCGCCCCGCCAGTGCGTCGTGGCTCGCCATGATCTCCGCCGTGTGCTGCGAGGCGTGGTCGCGCAGCAGGTAGTTGCTCATCGTTGGCACCAGCGTGCGCGACAGGACGAAGCTGGCGATCATCGCGAAGACCACCGCCTTGGCCATCGGCGCGAACAGGAAGCCAGCGACGCCGGGCAGGAAGAACATCGGCACGAAGGCGATGCAGATGCACAGCAGCGACACGAAGGCCGGGCGCACGATCTGCTCCGCGCCGTCCATGATCGCGGCGCGCACGGTCTTGCCCTGTTCCAGATGCCAGTTGATGTTCTCGATGGTGACCGTGGCGTCATCGACAAGGATGCCGACGGCGAGCGCCAGTCCGCCCAGCGTCATGATGTTGAGCGTTTCGCCCGCCGCCGACAACCCGGCGACCGCGGCCAGAATCGCGAGAGGGATGGATGTCGCGATAATGACCGTCGATCGCCAGGACCCGAGGAAAAGCAGGATCATCAGCGAGGTAAGACCCGCCGCGATCACGCCTTCGCGCACCACGCCCGACACGGCCGCCTTCACGAACAGCGACTGGTCCGACAGCAGCTGCACCTTGAGATCGGCGGGAAGCGTCTCCTTGAGCTTGGGCAACAGCGCCTTGACCTGATCGACGATGGCGATGGTGGAAGCGGAGCCGGACTTGAGGATCGTCATCAGCACGGCGCGGCCGCCGTCCACGCGCACCTCGTTGCGCTGCGGTGGCGAACCATCGCGAACATGCGCCACGTCGCGCATATAGACCGTGGTGCCATCGACCGTGCGGATCGGCAGGTTGTTGAGCTGATCGACCACTTCCGGGCTGTTGTTCAGCCGGATATTGTATTCGTACTGGCCGATCTTGGCGGTCCCGGCGGGCACGATCTGGTTCTGCGCCGCCAGCGCCAGGCCGACGTCGGTGGCGGAAAGGTGGCGCGCGACCAGCGCGGCGGGATCGAGATCGATCTGGATCTGGCGTTCGCGCCCGCCATAGGGCGAAGGAATCGCCGCGCCCTGCACCGATGCCAGCGACGGACGGATGAAGTTCTGTCCCAGATCGAAGATCTTCTGTTCGGACAAGCCTTTTGACGACAGCGCCATCTGCAGGATGGGCACCGTGGAGGCGTTGTAGTTGAGGATCAGCGGCGGGGTGATGCCCGGCGGCATCTGCTTGAGCACCGTCTGCGACACCGACGTGACCTGCGCCGTCGCCGTGCGGATATCCACGCCGGGACGGAAGAAGATCTTCACCACGCCGATCCCGTTGAGCGACTGGCTTTCGATATGATCGATGTCGTTGACCGTCGTGGAAAGCTGGCGCTCGTAATAATAGACGACCCGGCCCGACATGTCCTCCGGCGGCAGGCCGCGATAGGTCCATACCGCCGCAATCACCGGGATGCGGATGTCGGGGAAAATGTCGGTGGGTGTCCGGACCCAGGCGATCGAGCCGGACAGCACGATCAGGATGGCGAGGACGACGAACGTATAGGGCTTGCTCAAAGCAAGCTTGACCAGTTGCAGCATGGCAGTTCCGCAAATCGCGCTCGCGCAACCAGGGCCGGAAGGGGGGAGGCTGGTTGCGCGAGCGCCAAAGTTTGCCGTGGTCGCCCGTTGCGTGCGCCGCCGGCCGGCGCTTCAATCGCGCCGGCGCGGCCCGAGCGCCAGTGAAATGAATTTCACCTTGCCTGTTGCGCTTCCACAGGCGCGACGATCCGCGCGCGCAGGCCCGGTTCCGCCGGCAGAAGGTCCAGCGCGAAGTGGTGCAGATGCACGATCGCGGCCACCACGCTGAGGCCAAGCCCCGATCCTGGAACAGCCGCGGACGCCACGCCCCGGTCATAACGCCGCAGCACGGCCTGCATCTGGTCCACCGGAATACCGGGACCGTTATCGCACACCTCGATCGCCACGGAACCGTTGTCCCGCGCCAGCCCGATCGACACGCGGCCCCCTTCCGGCGCGAACTTGATCGCATTGTCGACAAGGTTGCTGACGGCCTCGAAGATCAGCTTCTCGTCGCAGTACAGGCGCACCGGTTCCGCACCGTCCCATCGCAGCGCGACATCGCGCTCCTCGGCAAGCGGGCCGTACAGTTCGACCACCGCGTCCAGCAGCCGATCGATGCGGCTCGTCGCGAAACCCTGGCGGCGGCCGGACGCCTCCAGCTCGGAAATGCGCAGCAACGCCGCGAACCGCGCCAGAACGAGATCGAGATCGGCCATGGCCGCCTCGATCCGCACGACATCGGCCGGCGCCATGTCCGGATCGTGGCTGGCGCGATAGAGCTGGTTGCGCACCCGGGTAAGCGGCGTGCGCAGATCGTGCGCGATCGCGTCGGTGACGGATTTCACCTGGTCGACGGTGCGCTCCACCTCCCCGATCATCCGGTTCACGGTTCCGGCAAACAGGTCGAGTTCATCCCCCCGCCCCTCGATCGGCATTCGCGCCGCGAGCCGGCCGGAACCGATCTCCAGTGCCACGCGCTGCAGCCGGTCCACGCGCCGGAGCGGCCCAAGACTGACAGCGAACCCCGCCGCCAGCAGCAAGGGCGCCACGAACAGGCCGCTGAGGACGAGAATTTCCACCATCCGCCCGCGCAGATCGACGATGGGCCGCACATCGCGGCCGACCATGAGCAGCGCTCCGCCCGGAGTTCGCGCGGCCAGGATGCGCAACGGCCCGCGCACGTCCGGCCCGTCATCGCGCTCGTAGGGATGCCCGATGACCAAGGGCGGGCTTGCTCCCATGTCCCCCGCCAGCCAGCGTCCACCCGGAGAGAGCAGGCCGAAGTGGTTGAGGCCGCTGACACTCGTCGCCGAGGATTTATCGATTTCCCCCGGCAGGTCCGCCTCCGGCAAGGCCGCCAGCCGCGCGATTTCCGTGCGGAGGATGCGATCACTGCGGTCGTTCAGTTCACGCTCGGTCAGGCTGTAGATGATCAGCAGCAGCAGAAGCACGCCAACGGTCGCGGCCGCGCCCAGTGCCAGCGTCAGCCGGAAGGTGCTGGTCTTGCGAATGTCGCGCAGATGCGGCCAGTCACCCGGCATCGAAGCGGTATCCCTCCCCCTTCACCGTCGCGATCAGCGACGCGTGCCCTGGCCGGTCGATCTTCTTGCGCAACCGCGCGATATGCACGTTGATGAGGTTCGCGCCCGGATCGAAATAGTACCCCCACACGCGTTCGAAGATGATCTGCCGCGTGACGATCTCGCCGGCATTGCGCATCAGGAATTCCAGCAGCCGGAACTCCATGTGCAGCAACCGCACCGGATCGCCATCGACGCGCACCTCGCGCCGGATCAGGTCCATCTCGACCGGTCCGCCCCGCAGCATGGCGGCAGCGGTTTCCAGTTGCCGGCGCCGACGCAGCAGGACTTCCACCCGCATCGCCATCTCGTCCGGCGCGAAGGGCTTGATCAGATAGTCGTCGCCCCCGGCGCGCAGCCCGTCGATCCGCGCGTCGACATCACCCAGCGCGCTGATCATCAGAACCGGCGTGACGATGCCGGCTTCGCGCAGCCGTGCCACGACGGCCAGACCATCGAGGCCGGGCAGCATCCGGTCCAGCGTGATCGCATCGAACGGTTCGCGCAGGGCGCGCTCCAGGCCGTTCTGCCCATCCGCCTCGGCGTGGACGGCATGACCGTGCACGCGCAATTCGTCCGCAATCTCGCGCGCCGTTTCGGCATCATCTTCAATGACGAGAATGGAAGCCATGTGCACCGCCGATCGGGCCACTGCCCTGAAAGCCCGCCCCTCATAGCGAACAGGGCGGGTGCGGCGCACGTTACATCTGCGTCACGTGGTTTGCCGCATTCCGCGCACGGCGCGCGGAGACAGGCCGCCTCAATGCCGCTTGATTTCCCGCGCGGCATCGCGTGAATGCGCGGTCGCACACTGACAGGACACGGCATGACGGACAGCCCCGCGCCCGCAAGGGCCACACCCTACGAGACGCTGGGCGGCGAACCGTTCGTGCGCGCGCTTTGCGCCCGTTTCTATGTGCTGATGGATACCCTGCCCGAAGCCGCCGCCTGCCGGAACGTGCATCCGCCGTCGCTGGCCCGGGCGGAAGAAAAACTGTTCGAGTATCTTACGGGCTGGCTGGGCGGCCCGCCGCTCTACACGGACAAGTACGGCCACCCCCGCTTACGCCAGCGCCACTTCGTCGCGGCCATCGGACCGGACGAGATCGAGGGCTGGCTGCTGTGTTTCCATCGGGCATGGAACGAACTGGCGGAGCCCTCTCCCGTGGCAGATGCCATCCTCGGCAAGATCGATGCCCTGGGTTGGCACATGCGCAACCAGCCAGGCGCGGCGCGCGGCATCTGACCCATCACCGGGAAATGGATCGGCACCCTGATCGACGACGCCCGAATCGTTTCTGGCGTGGGAACGGTGCGCATTCCGCGGCGATCGCCGCCTCCGTGGAATCGTCGCCCGATTCGCCAACGCGTCGGAATTGGTGATCTGCACAATCGTGCATCCCATCGCAATCCCGATGCGCAAATCGATGATAATATGGTTTATTATCAACGCGATATGAGCCTTGAAGACTTATATCACGCGCATCTTTTGTCTGCCATACGACGACCGCCGCCGAAAAAAGGCATTAGTTTACAAAGAGTTAATAAACGTCGCCAGAAACGGCCCTTAGAGGCACAAAACGCCTCGTGGGATAGTGGTGCGTAGGGGGCGGGGATTTCGCGCTCCTGCGGGGCTCTGAGGGCAAATTTCGACGTAGTGCGACGACACATAGCCTCGGAAACCGCGAACCGGAGCGACCGACCACACCAAATCGCGCCTTCCTGAACCCACAATGCATCATCCGTTGCTTGTTGAAGCATTTTCGTGCATGCATGTTGGACAAAGCTTCATATCCGCGCGCGGGGCAGTCCATGAATGAAATCGTAGCCCAGATCGGCGATCTTGCCGATGCCGGCGAAAAGATGATCGAACGGCTGCGGCGCAAAGCCTTTCTGCCCGAAAGCCGCAAGGGGCTCAACTTGCGCTTCGGCATTGCCGAGGCAGCGCAGCTTCTGGGCTGCTCCACCAACCGCATCCGGATGGCGGAGGACGACGGACGCCTGCCCCCTCCCCCGGCCGGAGAGAACGGCCGTCGCGTGGGCTACACGATCGAAGAGCTGCTCAACATGCGCGAAGTGCTGGGCGCCGCGCCGCATCGCGCGCCGCTCGACGTGCCCGCCGTGATCGCGGTGCAGAACTTCAAGGGCGGCGTGGGCAAGTCCACGGTGACCACTCACCTCGCCCACTACTTCGCCGTCCAGGGTTACCGCGTGCTGGTGGTGGACTGCGACAGCCAGGCAACCACCACCACGCTGTTCGGCTTCAACCCGCACTTCAACATCACGCGCGAGGAAACGCTCTACCCGTACCTCTCGATCGATCCGACCCAGGCCGACCTGCTCTATGCCGTGAAGCGCACGCCCTGGCCCAACGTGGACCTGATTCCGTCGAACCTCGAACTGTTCGATGTCGAGTACGAACTGGCCGCAGGCGGCGCCGATGGTCAGTCCGTCCTCGCCGCGCGCTTTCGCAAGCTCAAGGCGGGCCTGATGGACCTCGCGCGCGATTATGACGTGGTGATCCTCGATCCGCCGCCGGCGCTGGGCACCATCAGCCTGGCGGTGATGCAGGCGGCCAACGCGCTGCTCGTACCCTTGGCGGCGACGACGCCGGACTTCTGCTCGACGGTCCAGTTCCTGTCGATGATGGACCAGGTGATCGCGCAGCTCGTCTCCGCAGGCATCACCGTCGACTACAATTTCGTCCGCCTGATCTGCTCGAAGTTCGACAGCAACGATCCGAGCCACGCGATGATCCGCACGGTCATGGAGCAGACCTTCGGCCCTGCCCTGCTGCCGGTGCCGATCCTCGAATCCGCCGAGATCAGCCACGCGGCAATGCGGATGATGACGGTGTACGAACTCGAAAAGCCGATCGGCACGCCAAAGACCCACAAGCGCAGCAAGGCCAATCTCGACGAGGCGCTGAGCCAGATCGAACAACTGGTCCGGCAGGGCTGGGGCCGCGTCGCCCCCGCGCGCGAAGAGGACGTCCTCAATGCCGCATGATGCTCCTCCCCTCCCCGGCAGCGCGCCGATATCCAGCGAGATGATCCATGGCGCGTAAACAGTCAGACTATCTCGCCGCGCTGTTGGCAGATGACGAACCGATTGAAAAATCGGATGAAAACTCTGTTCCGATGATGGAATCCCGCACGCCGGCCACGGCGGCCGCGAAGGCGGAACCGGCGCGCAACGAACGGTTGCGCGGCACCACATTGCTGGGCCGCGAGAGCGCCCTCGCCCGTGTTGCCAGCGGCGAGGTCCGGCAGGTCACGCAACTGCTGCTCAATCCCGAACGGGTGCGGATCTGGCCGGGGAACGCCCGCTCCTATGAGCATCTGACCGAGGAATCCTGCCGCGAACTGATCGATTCGATCGTGGCGGAAGGCGGCCAGAAGGTGCCTGCCGTGGTCAGGCGCGTCGAAGGCGACCCGGAGCACGATTACGAAGTGATCGCCGGCACGCGGCGCCACTGGTCGATCGCCTGGCTGCGCCGTCATTCCTACCCGGACATGATGTTCGTCGCGCAGGTCGCCCAGCTTGACGACGAGGCCGCCTTTCGCCTTGCCGACCTGGAAAACCGGGCACGCAAGGACGTCTCGGACCTCGAGCGCGCGCGCAACTACGCGCAGGCGCTCAAGGATCATTACGGCAATCACCAGACGCGGATGGCCGAGCGGCTCAAGCTGTCCAAGGGCTGGCTTTCCAAGATGCTCAAAGTCGCTGCCCTGCCCGACGACGTGGTCGCCGCGTTCGCCTCCCCGGCCGACGTGCAGTTGAAGCCGGCGTACCCGCTGGCGCAGGCGCTGGACGATCGCGGGGCGGCGCAAGCCATTCACCGCGAAGCCAGGGCGCTTGCCCGGCTTCAGGACGCCCGGCGCAAGGCGGGCGACGCCACGCTTCCCGCCGCGGAAGTGCTTCAGCGGCTGCTCGCGGCGCCGATCGGCGACAAACGCCCCGCCGGACCGCTTGCCGAATGGGTCAACCCCCGCACGCAGCGCGCGGCGGTTTCAGTCCTGTCATCCAACCGGCAAGGCGCGACGGTGCGCCTGCACGCGGGTTCGGGATCGAACATCGAAGATCTGCTGAACGGCATCCGCGATGTGCTGGAGAGACTGTCTGCGGACGGCAAGGGCGTACAGGCTTGAGGACGTGCGATCGCTTCCTGTTGGCCCGCGCATGGCCCCTGCCCCGTCCTGATCGCAGGAGCGCGCGCCGCGCTGCCGCTCTGGTTTCCCCGGGGAAACTTTCCCCGTGAGCCGGGCGCGCAAGTCTGGCGAGTCAGACCAGTTCGACCTGTTTCTTCCCTACATTGCCGACCTCCCCTTGCGCGATCAGCGCGAGATGATGGAGCGGCCTTTCTTCAGCCTCGCCAAGTCGAAGCGCCTCAAGCCGATCGACTACACCTCGCCCGACGGAAAGCTGTGGGTGCATGTCTCGGCCAACCCGGACTACGGCATGGCGACCATCTGGGATGCGGACATCCTGATCTATTGCGCCAGCGTGCTTGCCGACATGGCCAGGCGCGGCGTGAACGATGTGCCACGCAAGCTGCATATCATGCCCTACGACCTGCTGCGCGCGATCGACCGGCCCACCACGGGGCGCGCCTATGAATTGCTGGGCCAGGCGCTCGACCGCCTCGTCGCCACCACGATCAAGACCAACATACGCGCGGAAAACCGCCGCGAAGCGACCTTTTCGTGGCTCGACGGATGGACCCAGCTTGTCGACGAGAAGACCGAACGGTCGCGCGGCATGGCCCTGGAGCTGTCCAACTGGTTCTGGGAAGGCGTGATGATGAAGGGCGGCGTCCTGTCGATTGATCGCGCCTACTTCAAGCTTACCGGTGGTCGCGAGCGCTGGCTTTACAAGGTGGCGCGCAAGCACGCCGGTGGCGCTGGTGACGATGGATTTGCCATTTCCATGCCGGTGCTGTTCGAGAAAAGCGGCGCCGAAGGCGAATACCGCCGCTTCAAGTTCGAGATCGTCAAGCTGGCGGAAAAGAACGCCCTGCCCGGCTACACGCTGACCATCGAGCCCGGCAAAAACGGCGAGCCGCTGCTGCGGGCCACGCGTACCGATGGCAAGGATGGAGGCAGCCGCGCGCCATCCCATCCTGCAACCGCGACGGTTTCCCCAGGGAAACATCCCTCCCCTGCTCCGCTTTCGCCGCCCCCTTCCCCAACTGTCCGGGCTGCTCCGGCACCGATAGACCCGGCTCCCACCGCTCCGACCGTCGACATCGACATGACGGTCGACGCCGGCGCGCTCGTCCGGACTGCCCTCGCCGGTTTGACCAGCGCCTCGACCCGGGGCTTCGTCACCGGTGAAACCGCGGAGTATCTACGCGAAACCTGCCCCGGCTGGGACCTCTACGCCCTGCATGCGGAGTTCGAACGCTGGGTCGATGCGGACCCGGAACGTACGCCCGCCAACTGGCAGCGCGCCTTCATCGGCTGGGTCAAGCGCCATCACGCCAAGAACCGGAACAGCCTGCGCTGAATTCCAGGCCGCGCGCAGCTCCGCGATGGCCTTTCCGATCGGTCCCCGCCCTCTCCATCCCGCGAAAGGGCAACGGGGGAAGGGGAGGGGAGGGGTTCCTCCATCTCTTCGGCCCACAGCGTCTCTCACCGTTCGCGATCGGCCCCCACGCGCCGCTGCGTCGATACGATGCCCAGCCTTTTCCTTGTAACGCGCTGCAGTGCGCCAGTGCTCTTGCCGTCGTCCGTTCCTGAAGTGTCGGGCCGGCGATGACAGGCGGCACGTTCCATCACGAGCGCTGAAGGCATCTTCGCGATTTTGAACCTCGATCCGGGCTCATTCGCTGGAATTGATTCAAACCCGCACGTCAAAAATCATGCGGCAGGCCATCATCGACCTATCAGGAACGCCAGATCGGCAGATTTCGATCCTTCGGGAACGCCAGGACGATCCTTCGGGAACGCAAGATCGATCCTTCGGGAACGGATAAGCGGCACATCGGGAACGCGCTCATCGTGCGACTCGCGCTGAATCAACGAGTCGGAAGGGGGTTCTAAGCCTTAACTCCTCTAAAGGCATTTAACCGTATCTAACGCCTTGGGAAATTTCATGCTGAATTGGATGCTGGAGAATGCGCGTCCTATAAGCGACACCGGAACACCATCCGTTTCGGCCCACCCAACACACGGCCTGCCACCTCACACATCATGTAGCGATTCCGCCGCGACGCGTCCGACGGAGAGGGGAGGGGGAGGGGAATAGACCGCCACGGGACAGCCCAGACAAACCATAGCCGACGCTTTGGCCGCTCTTACACAAGCCTCGCCGGTCCCGCACGCCCGGTTTCAACGGTGAGGCTGTATAGCGCCGGAAAGAATGGCATCGACAGCCCGATTCTCTTCCAGATGGCGCAGCAACCGCAGCAGGCGAGGGCCGGCAACATAGCCGCCGCCTTCGCTCCGCGCGAGATAGCCTTCCGCCGCTAGCGTCACGACCTGGCGATGCGCCGTCGCCGGCGGAATGGCGAGTTCACGCGCGATCTCCGTGATTGGCCGGTCCGCACCCCCCAACAACACGGCGTCGAGCGTTGCCAATGTCCGCCTGAGCGAGCTGATCTGTGGTGTTCCATTTCTCACAATGTAAGATTGTAACGCCTGTTGCACGAATGCCAAGAGGGAAGGGGCGGAGCGGGATGCGAGGGAGGCGAACGCCGGGACGGCCTGGCGCAAGAAGGGCGCGTCAGCGCCAGCGTGAGCCTCATACAGCGGTGTGCTGCCACGTGCCGGGGAGGGGCCGCGCAGAAGGCCTGCGCGCGCTTGTGGGGCCGTCGGACGGGCGTTCCCGTATGGAGGGCTCCCGGTGATGTCAGGAAGCTGATGGTGCCGGCGGCAGTTTTTTCGGTCGCGCGGCATCACCCGCCGCCAAACAGGCGACAATGGGTTGTCCTCCGTGCGGCCGGCCCATGGCGAGCCACCGCAGGCAGGTCAGGTCAGGCTGTGTTGCATCCGCGCGGTGTCGGGCTGATGGCCCGTGATAATCTCCAGCGCCAGCGCGGCCTGACCCACGACCATGCCGATACCGTTGATGGCGCGGCATCCCTTGCTTCGTGCGACCCGAAGCAGCTCGGTTTCCGGCGGAAAGTAAATGATATCGGCAACCCAGTGACGCGAGGCGAGGGCGTCCGGAGGGATCGGCATGCCCGGCCGCGCCGCCATGCCGATCGGCGTGGCGTTGACGATGCCATCCGCGCTGGCGGTGTCCAGGCCGGCGAGCGATGTGGCGAAAGCCTGAGCGGACGGAAATCGCTGCGTCAGTTCCTGTGCCAGCGCGGTGGCGCGTGCGGTATCGACGTCGACCAGTTCGAGCTGCTCCACCCCCAGCGAGAGCAGCGCGTTGGCCACGGCCGCGCCAGCGCCACCGGCGCCGAGCTGGATCACATGGTTCAGCCGCGCATCGGGCAGGCCGGCCAGCAGGCTGTCGCGAAAGCCCGGCATGTCGGTATTGTGCCCGATCAGCCGGCCGTCGTGCACCGCTACGGTATTGACCGCGCCGACCATCGCCGCGCTTTCGGAAAGTTCGTCGAGCAGCGGGATGATCGCCTGCTTGAATGGATAGGTCACGTTGAAGCCCGCAAAGCCTTCGTCGCGCAGGCGCGCCACGATCGCGGGAAGATCGGCATCGTCCAGGCCCCGTTCGGTGAAATCGAACAGTTCGTAAGTCAGATCCAGCCCAAGCGCCTTCGCCTCCTGCTCATGAAGCCAGGGAGAGCGGGAGGCCATGATGGCGCGGCCCAGAAGCCCGGAACGGATCATTGCTGCCTTTCGCAAAAAGGCCCGGCGCCACGAGGGAGCGGCGCCGGGAGAGGGTGGATCAGAAACTGACTTTCGCGCCTATGTAGAAGGAACGCCCGATCGCATCATAGAGCGCGACGTCCGTGCCGTTCTGCGAGCTGGCGACATAGGGCAGGCCCTTGTCGAACAGGTTGTTCACGCCGCCGCGCAACTCGAAGTTCTTTCCGACCTTCACAGTGCCGAACAGATCCCACAGGTTGTAGGCGCCCACGCCCACCTGCGCCGCCGATGGCGTGAGGACGGAGGTGGTGTCCGCCATGCTGCTCTGGAAGCGCCAGCGCAGGCCCATGCCGACCCGGTCGGAACGGTAGCCGAACGTGGTCAGCGCCTTCCATTCGGGCGTGGCGCGCGGGGGCACCGAGCTGGGGGCGGCGGCACCGTTGCTGATGCCGGTATAGTTCAGGAAAGGTCCGCCCGGGAGCAACTGCACCTTGTAGCTGTGCAGCCAGCCCACCGCCGAATTGATGTAGAGCTTGCCGGTCTGGCCCAGGAACGGCGCGGGGACGCCCCAGTTCGCCTGCACTTCCACACCGTCGGTCTTGAGCGAGCCCAGATTGAGATAGGGCGTGGCGACGTTGACGATCTGGCCGGTCGAATCCCGCTGGATCAGCTGGCAGTAGAGGTTGTTGACCGAATAGCCGGAATTGGAACCATCGAGGTTGTAGCACTTCGACAGCACGGTCAGGCCGGGCACGGTCGAGATCACGTTCTTGATGCTGATGTTGTAGTAGTCGACCGACAGCGAGAAGTCCGCGAGCGGGCCGCTCTGCGCCGGTGAATTGAACACGAAGCCCACGTTGAAGGTGTTGGCGCGTTCGGGCGTCAGCTTGGTGTTGCCGGAAACGAGCTGTCCGGTCGCGGTGGTGGGGAAGGTGTAGCTGGAAATCGCGGCCTGCGGCACGCCCTGCGCGACGCAGAGGTTGGCGACGCTGGTTCCGTTTGCGCCGGTGCGGGCGGTTGAGCGGTAGTCGCAGGGATCGCCCAGCGCGCCCGGCGGGGTACCGATCACCAGCTGGCTGCCCTGCTGCGGGGAGAACAGTTCGCCGATGTTGGGCGCGCGCACGGCGCGCTGGAAGCTGCCGCGGAACAGCACTGCGTCGACCGGGCGCCAGCGGGCGTCGGCCTCGAAGCTGGTGACCGACCCGGTGACCGAGTAATCGGACACGCGCACCGCGCCGCCGATGCCGAATTCCTTGAAGAACGGCTTGTCGGCAAGCAGGGGCACGTCGATCTGCGCCGCGAATTCCTTCACGGAAATGCGGCCCGATGCGGGCAGCGAAGCGATCACGGCCTCGATGTTCTGGGTCCGCAGGTCGCTGTCGGGCACGAACGAATAGGTGTTCTTGCGGTAATCGGCGACGAGGGCGATCTGCGCGGGGCCGGCGCCAAGGTCGAACAGCTTGCCGTTGACCTGCGCCTGCACTTGCGTCTGCCCCAGCTTTTCGCGGCTGAACGCATCCTTGGTGATATAGGCGGCGCAGGCGGGAGACAGCGAACGGGCGTTGGCATCCCCGAACGGGTTGAAGCCGCCGGCGCACAGCGAATTGCCGCCGTCGGCCGCGTTGAGCAGGGTCTGGACACGGCTCTTGAGTACGGCGTTGTGCAGCGTCTGCTGGTGGACCGACTGGTCGTAGGACGCGAACACGTCGAAGCTCCAGCCCGGCGCGATATCGCCCTTCAGGCCGGCCAGGTATTGCTGGACCTGGTAGTCTTCGTCCCAGGACTTGTAGGGGACGCCGACATAGCGCCCGTTCCAGGTGAACGGCGCGGTGGCGTTGGGGCGCGAGGCGAGGATCGTGCGCAGATCGTTCGGAATGAAAGGATTGGTGAGCGGAACCGTGGTCAGCGTGCCGAACTGCGTGAGGCTACCGCCGCTGGCGGTGTGGACGTTGAGATCGACGAACAGGAACTGGCCATAGGCGGTCAGCGACGGGGTCAGGTCATAGTCCGCTTTGACGAAAGCGGTCTTGCGCTGCAGGCCGTTCTGGAAATCGATCTGCTGGCCCACCGGCATGCGCACGTTGCCGCCAACGAGCAGATAGCCCATGCCGTTGGTCGGGCCCTGGTAATTGGCGCCGCCGGTCTGGAAGAACAGGGTGCGGTTGTTGTTGAAGCCCATATTCTGGAGCTGGTAGTTCGCCGGCAACCCGCTGGTCACGCCATATCCGGCGAAAACCGACTGCACGACAGCCGCGTTCGGCGCGTTGGTGGCGCTGGGCACGAACGTGCCGGTGCCGATGAACGAGGACGGCGTCTTGTCGTAGAAGAACGACCGGCTGCTGCCGTTGACCGGGTCCTGCTTGGTATAGCTGAATGCGGCGATGACATGCCCGCGGTCCTGCGCGAACGAGGAGCCGAAAGCGACCGAGCCGTTGAACTTGTGGGCATCGCCCCGTTCGCTGATCGAGTTCTGGACGTCCATCTTCACGCCGTCGAAGGCGCGGATCGTCTTGAAGTTGACCACGCCCGACATCGCGTCCGAACCATAGACCGCCGAAGCGCCGCCGGTAATGACGTCCACGCCGCCGATGATCGATTCCGGGACGATGTTGGTATCGACAGTGCCGTTGATATCGGACAGCGGCAGGCGCTTGCCGTCCAGCAACACGAGATTGCGGTTCGAACCGAGGCCGTGCAGGTTGATCGAGGCGCGGCCGCCGGTGCCCTGGCCGCCGGTGCTGGAATTACCGGCCGTGGTAAAGCTGGGGAACTGGTTCAACGCGTCCTGCAGGTTGACGTTGCCGCTTTCCTTGATCGCCTGCTCGCCCACCGACACGATCGGGCTGACCGCGGTGTTGTTGGGCCGCTGGATCAGCGAGCCGGTGACGATGATTTCCTTGGTCGATGGATCGTTGCCGTCCGCGCTCTGCTGATCGGCGGACTGGGGCGCCTCCTGGGCCTGAACGGGGCAGGCGAGCGCCACGGCCACCGACAGGACGGACGCGGACAAGACAAGACGGGTGCCTTTCAAACGCATGGTCAATCCTCCCTGGGCAGGCTTGGATTCGCCTGCCTCGTCTTTTCATTTATGTTACGAACTAGTTCCTGTCAAATTATTCAGAAACATTGCGGGAGAGACGATCGACGGTCGCGGAGGCCAGCGCGCAGAGCAGGAGGGGGACGCAGTAGCTGGCGAAAAGCAAGGGCAGGCTGGCCTTGGCCGCCATCAGATAGCCGCCCATCATTGGGCCGATGACAGCGCCAGCGCGGCCGATGCCGATCGCCCAGCCGACGCCCGTCGCGCGCATTCTTGCGGGATAGACCGAGGCGGCCAGCGGCCAGACGCCGTTGTATCCACCCTGCAGCAGCACGCCGATGAGGAAGGCCACACCCAGCGTTTCAGCAACCGGCATCGTCACGGAACCGAACAGCAGCATTGCGCCCGCCGCGCCGATCAGCATGGTCGGGACCAGCTTGCCGAGCGGCACCCGCACGGCCAGCAGGCTCATCGCGGTAGTGCCGACAAAGGCGCCGAAATTGTAAAGCGCGCCGGCATAGATGCCGTTCGTTTCGGAAAGGCCTGCCTGGATCGACAGTTTGGTGATCCAGCTGACGATGAAATAGAGCACCATCAGCCCGAAGAACACCGCACTCCACAGGGCGATCGTGCGCTTGCGGAAGGCCGGCGCGAACAACGTGCCCACGCGGCCTGCTTCCCCGGAGGCCTTTCCGCCCGCGCCGGCAGGGCCACGCGGCAGGATCAGGGCGGCGGCGGGAAACAGGATCACGGTGATAGCGCCCGCCACGATAAGCAGCGCGTGCCAGCCCGTGACCGGCAGCAGCCGCGCCACGATCAGCCCGGTGAACACCGCCGCAAAGGGATAGCCGGCCTGCACGATGCCCACCGCAAGGTTGCGCTGCGCTTCGGGCGCGCTTTCCGCGGCGAGGGCCGCCATCGCCGCCAGCACCGTGCCGATGCCCATGCCGACAATCAGGCGCATCGCGAACAGCATGGAAACGCCCGTGGCGAAGCCGCTGGCGATCATCCCCATCGACATCAGCGCCAGCGCGGCCAGGATGATCCGGCGGCGGCCCATGCGGTCGGCCAGCGGCGCGATGCCCATGCCGCCGATCGCCATGCCGATCAGCCCGGCGCTGAACAGGTTGCCCATCGTGTCCGATCCGATGCCCCAGTCGGACTGGAGCCGGGGCGCGATGAACGACAGGATCGTCACATCGACGCCATCGGCCATGTTGATGGCAAAGCACAGAGCCACCACGGCAAGGCCCGAGCGCGTCCACTGCGCCGGCCCCGGACCAGCGCCTTCATTGATGGGGGCAGCCATATCCTCTCTCTCCCAAATTCGTACCGGGTGAAAGAGGACGGGAAGCGGGCGCGGCGCGGAGCGCTTAGCCCGGTTCAGTCCTTGTGCGTCACCCAGGCGATGATGATGTCCGCAACCTGCGTGGCCCTGCGCGCCACGGCTTCGGGACTGGTCATGTCCACGCCGAAGTTATGCGCGAAAGTGAACTGGTTGGAGACGTTGTAGAAACTCAGCGCGGTCATGTTCATGTGCAGCTCGACCGGGTCGATGCCCGGGCGGAAGCTGCCTTCCGCTTCGCCGCGGGCGATGATCCGCGCCAGGATGTCGATCACGCTGTGGTTGCCCTGCGGCAGCCCTTCGATCTGCCGCAGATGCTCGGCGCGGTGGATGTTCTCGTTCATCACCAGCCGCACCAGTTCCTGATGCTGCGAATGGTAATGCACGTCGTGCTCGATCAGCCGGCGCAAGGCCTCGACCGCCGTGCCCCGCTCGATATCGACATTGCTTTCGCTGGCGCGCACCCGGCGATAGGCGCGTTCCAGCACGGCGCGGTACAGCTCGTCCTTGCCTTCGAAATAGTAGTAGATCTTGCGCTTGGTCGATTTGCCGGCGATCTCGTCGATGCGCGCGCCCGCCAGCCCCTTTTCGACGAATTCCTGCGTGGCGATATCGACGATCTGGTTGATCGCCTGCTCTCGTGTTTCCGCGCGCGAGCGGCGGGCGGGTTTTTCCGGCTTGGCGGCGGTCTCGACGTCGGACAAGGGGCACTCCTCGGCAAGGGCACGGACGATTCTGCCTCCGCCCGCGGCGGAAGCGGTTGCGATCCCGCCCGTTGCCATCCTTTGCCGCACCCGTCCCTCATTGCACAAGCCCGCATGCCTGTTGGCTGCGGACATATGAAGCATTGCGCATTAATGTAACGAACTAGTCCCTAACATTTTTGCTTTTGTCAAGGACGGCTCCGTGATACCGCTCTGCCGATCAGCCGGATGATGCTGACGTCCGGGACGGGATTTGCGGGCAGGACGCCATGAAAACTGCACTTTCGAAAAACGCGCCTTTCCGGACCTCGATCGCGACCGTCTCGATCAGCGGGACGCTGGATGCCAAGCTGCAGGCGATTGCCGGCGCGGGGTACGACGGCGCCGAGATCTTCGAGAACGACCTCCTTTCGACGCATCTTTCCGCGCGGGAGATCGCCGCGATGATGCGCGATCTGGGGCTGGCCTGCACGATGTTCCAGCCGTTCCGCGATCTCGACGGGTTGCCGCCGCCGCAGCGCGCGCGTGCGTTCGACCGGCTGGAGCGCAAGTTCGACGTGATGCAGGAACTGGAGACCGACCTGCTGCTGGTCTGCTCCAGTTGCTCCCCTCTGGCTGACGGCGATCGCGAACGGACAATCGCCGATCTGACCGAAGCGGCCGAGCGCGCCGCCCGGCGCGGGTTGCGCCTGGGGTACGAGGCGTTGGCGTGGGGTCGCCACGTCAACGATCACCGCGAGGCGTGGGGCATCGTGCGCGATGCCGATCATCCCGCCCTGGGGTTGGTGCTCGATTCCTTCCATTCGCTTTCGCGCCGGATTCCATCGAGCAGCATAGGCGATATCCGCCCCGACAAGCTGTTCATCGTGCAGGTGGCGGACGCGCCGATGCTGGACATGGATTACCTCAGCTGGAGCCGCCATTTCCGTTCGATGCCAGGGCAGGGGGATTTCCCGCTCGATGACTGGGCGGCGGCGATTCGCCGGATCGGGTACGAAGGCTACTGGAGCCTCGAAATCTTCAACGACCGCTTTCGCGCCGGATCGGCGAGCGGCGTGGCGCTGGACGGCTATCGTTCGCTGCGCCTGCTGGAAGGGGGCATCGCCAAGCCGTCGGCGGCCGCGGCCGCGTTGCCGCCGCGCGCGGGGACATCGGGCGTCGAATTCATCGAGTTCGCGGCGAGCCACGAGGAAGCCGAAACGCTGTCCGCGATGCTCCGCCCGCTGGGCTTCCGGCCCACCGCGCGGCATCGCAGCAAGGACGTGACGCGCTGGACGCAAGGACCGGTCAACATCGTGGTCAATTGCGAGCCGGAAGGTCTCGCCCACAGTTTCGACGTTGTTCACGGCGCTTCGGTCTGCGCGATCGGGCTGGCGGTAGAGGACGTGCCGGCCGCGCTCGCGCGCGCGGATTTCCTGCGCGTGCCCCGGTTCGAGCAGGCGATCGCGCCCGACGAATGGCCGATCCCCAGCGTGCGCGGCGTGGGCGGCAGCCTGATCTACTTCGTCGATGCCGCCACGCGCGATGCGATGTGGGCGCACGAATTCCCCCATCCGATAGAGGCCCCCGAACGCCGGGAGCATCTCGCGCGCGTCGATCACATCGCGCAGACCATGCAGTACGAGGAATTCCTGAGCTGGCTGCTGTTCTACGTCGCGCTGCTCGACGTCTCGAAGACGCCCCAGCTCGAAATCGCCGACCCCATGGGATTGATCCAGAGCCAGGCGGTCGAAAGCGCGGACCGTTCCGTCCGCTTTACGCTCAACGGCTCGCTTGCGAGCCAGTCGCTGTCCTCGCGCTTCATCCAGAACTACTTCGGCGCTGGCGTGCAGCATATCGCCTTCGGCACGGACGATGTCTTTGGGGTGGCGGAAGCGGCGCTGGCCGCCGGGCTGCCCCGGCTCGAAATCCCGCGCAACTACTACGACGATCTCGAAGCGCGCTGGGATCTCGATCCCGCGCTGATCGAGCGCATGGCCGCGCTCGACATCCTCTACGATCGCGCGCCCGACGAGAGCGGGGCCGAGACCGAGTATTTCCAGTTCTACAGCCGCGCCTTTGCGCGCCGCGTGTTTTTCGAAGTGGTCGAGCGGCGGGGATACGCCGGATACGGCGCGGTCAACGCGCCGATCCGCCTGGCCGCGCAGGCCCGTTACAAACCCGAATTTCTCGACTGATCCTGAAGACCGATAACAAGGGAGAGAGTGATGGCTGCAAAGGCCTTGTTGGGCGCGATCGCGCTGATCGCCGCCATGCCTGCCGCACAGGCGGCGGAGCGAACGTTTCCCACCGCCGCGCAGCCGGTGCTGGCGGACCGGTTTCCGCAAGTGCCGGTGGCGTTTCCGGGCGGCGTGAAGGCCTACCGGGACGTCACCTACCAGCAGTTGACCGGCTACCGGCCGCAGATCGTCGACATCTACGTGCCGGCAACGCCGGGACCGCATCCGCTGGTTCTCTATATCCACGGCGGCGGCTGGGTGGCCGGGCACACGCGGCATTCCGGCGCGTTTTCGGACTGGCCGAAAGTGCTGGCGGCGCTGGCGGCGGAAGGCTTTACCGTGGCCAGCCTCGAATACCGCCTGGCGGGCGAAGCCAAGTTCCCCGCGCAATTGCAGGACGCCAACGCGGCGCTGCGCTTCCTGAAGGCCCATGCGGCGGAATACCGCATCGATCCCGCGCGCGTCGGCATCTGGGGCGGTTCGGCGGGCGGTCACCTCACCGCGCTGACCGCGCTGGCCTGCGGCAATACCAAGCTCGATCCCGCAGCGGCCAACGACACCTGCGCCCGCGCTGCGGTCACCTGGTACGGCGTCTATGATTTCGCGGGAATGACGGCCGCGCCCGATGGCAATTCGGCGGGCGCGAGGCTGCTGGGTTGCGACGGGCCTTGCACCGAGGACAAGTTGCGCGCGGTCAGTCCGGTGACCTACATCGACGCCAAGGCTCCTCCGTTCCTGCTGATCCATGGCGAGGAAGACAAGACCGTGCCGGTCGCCCAATCGCGCGAGGGCGAGGCGAAACTGAAGGCGGCCGGCGTTCCCGTGCAGGCGATCTACATCCCGGGCGTCGATCACAGCTTCATCGGCAAGACGCCGGAAGAAACGCGCAAGGCTTCGTTGCAGGCGATCAACGCCACGTTCGATTTCTTCCACGCGAAGCTGGGCGTGCCCCGGCAAGCGGGACAGCAGGCGGGCGGGAAGTGATACGCCGGCTGCTGGCGGCGCTGCTGCTGGCCGGGGCCAGCCCGGCGCTGGCCGATCCGGTCGCCGTCGATGGGGGCCTGATCGAGGGCACCACGCTGCCCTCGGGCGTTTCGGCCTGGCTGGGCGTGCCGTTCGCCGCGCCGCCGCTGCGCGATCTGCGCTGGAAGCCGCCGCAGCCCGTCGTGCCCTGGACCGGTGTCTATCACGCCGACCGTTTCGCGCCGGAATGCCTCCAGCCGCTGCGGGGTTCGCT
The DNA here is from genome assembly GCA_001725355.1 of Novosphingobium sp. SCN 66-18. Lineage (GTDB taxonomy): Bacteria > Pseudomonadota > Alphaproteobacteria > Sphingomonadales > Sphingomonadaceae > Novosphingobium. Next base: position 144,748 of record MEGD01000001.1, on the reverse strand, counting down.
GCAAAACCACTATTTCGGCAACGAGGCGACAAGCGAGGACTGTCTCTACCTCAACGTCTGGGCGCCCAAGGATGCCCGCAAGGCACCCGTAGTGGTGTGGGTCTATGGCGGCGCGTTCAATATCGGCTCTGCCGCGATGGCGAACTATTCGGGCGAGCCGCTGGCAAAAGACGGCGTGGTGCGCGTGAACGTGGCCTATCGCGTCGGCGCGCTGGGCTTCCTGGCCCATCCCGGACTGACGGCGGAATCGGGCTACCAGGGATCGGGCAACTATGGCCTGATGGACCAGATCGCCGCGCTGCAATGGGTCCGGCGCAATATCGCGCGGTTCGGCGGCGATCCGGATAACGTGACGATCGCTGGCCAGTCGGCCGGGGCGATGTCGGTTTCGCTGCTGCAGATGAGCCCGCTGGCACGTGGTCTGTTCGCGCGTGCCGTGGCGATGAGCGGCAGCCCGTTCGGCGGGATGATTGGCCCGGCGCCACTGAAAGCGGCGGAGAAGCAAGGCCTCGCGCTTCAGAAGGAACTAGGCGCGGCGTCGCTCGCGCAGATGCGGGCGCTGCCGGGGGATCGCATCGCGGCCGCCGCTACGCTGCGTTCGGCCATCGTGCGCGACGGGCATGTCGTGACGGGCACGGCCGAGGAGGTTTTCGCCGGCCGCCGCCAGAACGATGTGCCTGTGCTGATCGGCTATACGCGCGACGAAAGCTTCCAGCCCTTCGGGCCGATTCACAGCCGCGCGGAACTCGAAGCCGCTGTGCGGGCGCGGTTCCCGGCGCAGGCCGAGGCGATACTCAAGGCCTATGCCGATCCCGATCCGGCGCGCGCGGCGGCCGACATCGCGCGCGATGCCACGGTGGGCCGGCAGATGGCCGACTGGGCCACGGCGCAGCGGCGGTATGGCACGCAGCCGGCCTATGCCTACCTGTTTGCGCGCCGCCACCCTTATGCGAGTGGCATCGCCTTCAGCGATCACGATCCCGCCACCGTCGGCGCCTACCACACCGGCGACGTGCCGTACTGGCTGCGCACCCGCGATTCGCTCAACCTGTTCCGGATGACGCGGGCGTGGGAGCCGGCGGACAAGGCGCTGGAGGACGAGATGGCCGGCGCCTTGCTGGCCTTTGCGCGTACCGGCGTGCCGGCGAGCGCGGGCGTAGGGACATGGCCGGCTTTCGATCCGGCGAAGCCGCGCCTCGTCTGGCTTGGCGCGCCTTCGCGCCTGGTGGCATGGCCGCACTATGCCGACATGGCGCTGTTGTCGGGCGCGGGAGCGCAGCCCGCCGGCGCCCGTCCGCGCGACTGACCATGCGCGCGCTGCGCCTGCTGCCGTTGTTTCTGGCCCTGGCCGCGCCCGCCGCGCGGGGGCAGGGGGGCGAGAGATGCGCGCCCGACAGCGACCTGGCCTATGTCTGCGACGCGCAGAAGCCCGAGGACGTGCTGGCCATTCCCGGCACGCCGTGGCTGGTCGCCAGCGGCTTCGCACCCGGCGCCGGGCTGAAGCTGGTCGATACGCGCAACCGCACCCTGGCGCGCTGGTTCACCGGGGAGCCGGCGCAGATCGCGGCGGACCGGCAGGATTTCGCGCAATGCCCCGGCCCATTGGACCCCGCGCTGTTCAACGCGCGCGGATTGTCGTTGCGCGCGGCGGGAAGGGATCGCTGGCGGCTGCTGGTGGTCAATCACGGTGGGCGCGAAACGATCGAGGCGTTCGATGTCGCCACCGATGGCGCTAAGCCGCGCCTGACCTGGCGCGGTTGCCTGCCGATGCCGCGGGGGCAGGTCGGCAACAGCGTGGCCGCGTTCGCGGACGGGACCGTGCTGGTAACCGTGCTGACGCGGCCGGGCACCACGATCGCCGATTTCGTCGAAGGCCGGCCGACCGGCGCGGTGTGGCAATGGCGCCCCGGCGATTCCGCCTTCGCGCAACTGGCGGGCACGGAACTGCCGGGCAACAACGGGCTGGAGGTCGATCCCGACCAGCGGCACTTCTATGTCGTCGCGTTCGGCTGGCATGCGGTGGTGATGTTCGACCGCTCTGATACGCGGGTGCCGCTGGCGCGCATCGAGGCGCCCGACTTCATGCCCGACAACATTCACTGGACGGGCGGCCGCCTGCTGCTTGCGGGCATGCAGCTGGACGAGCCGGCGTGCGGCGGCTTGCGCAAGGTGGTGGATGGCGTGGCCGATCCGATGCTGTGCCATCGCGGCTGGGTGGTGGGGGAAGTGGACCGGACGCATCGCCGCATCGCGACGGTCGCCTATGGCCGCCCGCAGCCGAACTTCAACGGTCTGTCCGCCGCGGCGATCGTGGGGCGCGAGCTATGGCTGGGTTCGTTCCAGTCTGCTCGGATCGGCATCGTCCCCATGCCCGAACCATCTGATACGCCCGCAAGCGGGCCTTAGCCGGAGGTGAAGCGCGGGCCGGTCCGCCTTGGACCAACCCGCGCTCCGCGTCAGAACGTGGCGATCCGGGCGACGAGGCGGACGGACCGGCCGGGCATGACCACCAGATCCTTGTTGAAGGCGGTGGCGTAGCGCTGGACGTCGTTGGTCAGGTTCTGGCCGACGATCGAGAACTCGACGCCGAGATGCGCCTTGAATGGCCGCGCGGTGACATGCGCGCTGAGCGCGTTGTAGCCATCCGTGGGGGTGTCGAACGCGCCGTAATCGTTCTGGCGCCCGTAGTGGATCAGCAGCATCCCAGCATCGAAGCGGGGGCTGGTCCAGTCGAAGCCGCCGCCGATCCGGTAGGGCGCGATGCGCGGCACGTTGTTGCCGTCGTCCAGCGTGGCGCGGGTGTAGTCGCCCAGCATGCGCGCCGTCAGCACGCCCTTGCCGCTTTTGAGCAGGTCATACGTGGCTTCTGCCTCGATCCCCCTAAAATGCGCCCCTTGCTGGCGATAGAACACCTCGCGCAGGTCGTTGCCATCGCCAACCACGCAGTTGCCGTCGTCGTCGCAAGTCCGCCCGGTGAGATCGCCATAGATGTAGTTGCGGAACCATGTGCTGTAGAGGCTGCCGTCCAGGTGGAACGGCCCCTTGTTGACACGCAGGCTGAGTTCCAGCGCGTTGGCGCGTTCGATCCGGAGGTTGGGATCGCCGGTTTCGTAGGTCTGCGGCCCGTCGTGCCCGCCGCGCGCGAACAGTTCGGTCAGCGCCGGGGCGCGGCCGGTGCTGGAGAACGTGGCCCCCAGCTTCACCCCGTCGGTGGCGGTGAACAGCACGCCCAGCGCGCCGCTGACCGGCGTGTAGCTGCGCGTGGTGAACTGGTCGGTGTTCGGCGTGCCGGTGATGTGGACGTTTTCCACGCGGCCGCTGGCTTCCAGATGCAGGCGTTTTGCGAGTTCGACCTCGGTGAACAGATAGCCGGCGAAATTCTCCGACGTGGCGGGGGAGAGGTAGGAGCTGTCCTGCCCGATCGCCGAGAAGTTGCGGTGCTGGTATTCGAAACCCAGCGCCGTGTTGCTGATCGGCCCCAGGCGGTTAAGCAGCAGTTCGCTGCGCAGGTTGTATTCCTTGTTCTTGAACGTGGTGTTCACCGAACCGTCGGGGTTCTTCTCCTGGTGCTGGTAATTGCCGTAGCTGCCGTCGATGTTGAGCGACTTGAACAGGCCGGTGCCCAGATCGAACACGTCGCGCGTGATCACCTTGGTCTGGCGCATGTCGATGTAGGTCGTGTCGCTGGGAATGCCATACTGCGCATCGTAGTGCGTTACCGCGAGGCCGACATGGCTGCCGCCGTCCTTGAGGAAATAGGAACCACCGACCGATCCGCCCCAGCCGTGGAAGAACGAGTTGGCCTGCTGGCCCAGCGGCGTGTCGTAATCGTCGGTGTGCCGGTAGTACCCATCGGCATGGAGCGCGAGGTTGCCGGCCCTGGCATCGACCAGCCCTGCCACTTCCGCCGCGTTGTTGACGCTGCCATAGCTGCCCGTCAGCTCCGCGTTGAGCGGATCGGAGGGCAGGCTCATCGGCACGCGGTTGTTCAGCGTGTTGATGACGCCGCCGATCGCCTGGCTGCCATAGCGCAGCGTGGCCGCGCCGCGCACCACTTCGATGCTGCGCGCGGAGAGCGGATCGATCGGCGTGCCGTGGTCCGGGCCGATGTCCGAAACATCGGAAATGCTGGTCCCGTCCTCCAGCAGGCGCACGCGGTTGGAGTCCATGCCCCGGATGATCGGACGCGAAGCGCCCGCAGCGAAGCCTGAGGCGGAAACGCCGGGGACGGTCTGCAACGCATCGGCGATGCTGGCGCCGCCGGCCTGGCGGATCTGGTCCGCATCCACCCTGGCCGGGATTGAAGGCGTCTCGTCCTGCGTGTGGCGGAACGGCGTTGCCGTTACGATGATTGCGGGATCGGCCGTCCCGCCCGCCGGGGCGGCAGCGTCATCGGCGAAAGCGGGAAAGCACCCCAGCAGCACGGACAGCAGCGAGCCGCCGGCAAGGAGGAACGGATAGCGCATGACAGCGTCCTTTCAACAAAACGCATTCTCACTGTCATGGATCGCAAACGTGGGGTCGGGCGGGGGCATATCCGGATCGCCGTGATGTTACAAGATAACATATCAAAACGTGACAAATGCCAGAAGGTGCTTTGGTCCTGGTCAACGGACGAGGCCGGAAACGAGATCGAGACGTGGCGGAGGGGATTTCTGCGCGACCCGGCCTCACACACCCCCGAGGTTCAGGCGCGGGCGCCCGGGGTAACACCGCCTTCCACGGCAATGCGCACCATCTCCGATGCGCGTCCCGCACCGAACTTCTTCATGATCTTGCCGCGACAGGCCTCGACCGTGCGCGCGCTGACCCCGAGCCTTTGCGCAATCTCCCGGCTCGATTGCCCTTCGACGACGCCCTGGACGATGCTCTTTTCCCGATCGGACAACAAGCCCACCTTGTATTGCGCAATGGAATCACCCGCGTGATTCCAATTCACCCGGGCGATCGCATCGTCCACTGCGCCGGTGAACTCGGCGTCCGTGAAAGGCCAGACAAGGTAGGATTTTGCGCCGTTCAGCGCCGCCGTAATGATGCGTTGCGCATCCATGTCGCGACAATAGGCTATGATCGGCAGCCGCTGCCCCTTGATCGCTATCTTCAGCGCGGCATCGGCGATCATGTCGTTACCGTCATGGACCAGGAACACCGCGTCATCATGGGCCATCCGCACCGCTTCATCGACGGAATCGAAAGGTTCGGCATGAAATCCGCGTGAGAACAGATGGCTGCACATCTGCGCGCGGCACCCCTCCCTGTCGTCCACAACATAGATTTTCTGCATTGTGACAGTAATCCTACGAACCCCCAACCTATCCGGAGATATCGTCCGTTTCGGCGAAATCTTTGATCGTTATCAAGAATAACATCCGGCAAGGATTTTTTATTTTGTGAATTTTTTCTTCAGAATCAGCGCTCAGTGGTTTGCGTCAACCAGTCATTGATGCAGATCAAAGTAAGCGCAGCCGCTTGAGCTATGATTTTCCGTACACAAGATAAGGGTATCGCCTTGTGGATAAAATTGCGCGTTTTCAAAGTAATACGGGTCAACGGCGAGGTGACGGAGGTTGTTGAAACCCGGGCATCCGACGCTGCGCTGCAAGGCGCGGACACGCAGACATGCCTTTTTCTGAGCGACGGCACAGAGGTGTCGCGCGACGATGCGGGCCGTCTTTTTCTTTCGACCACCGGCGAAAGGTTGATGATCCTGGACGCGGGTGATCCGGCGCACGGCCCGCCAAACTAGCCCATGTGCCTGCGGCCTTGCGCGAACATGGGTCCGGAGGCGTGGGGATCACGGCGATTTGCGGTATGGCAACTGCGCTGATTGGGGCATGCCCGGCAAAGTTCCACCGTATTCACCAGCCAGCAATCGAGCTTGCTTAGCTGAATCCGTTCGTAGAACTGGAAGCCCAGGCGCCCGTTCACCTGCCAGCGGACTTCCGCCGGGCGTTGCAGGAAGTTCTTGATGGACACCATGATCTGCGTGCCATGCGGGAATGTACGTGGCGTCTTCAGAGTGACGCCGCCGCCGCCCGGCGTGATGTCGATCAGACTGGCTTCCACTTCCAGCGCCGCGGTCGAAAGCAGCACGCGCGCGCACCGCTGGATGCGCGGGGTCGATCGGCGCGCGTCCTTCGGTGTCGTTGCGGACAGGACGTTTTCCACATCGATGCAGTAATCGAACTGCACGCCGGCCGTCCCGGGGCGCACCCAGCGCACCGTGGCATCCACCGACAGGCTGCCGCCGAATTCCAGCACAACCCGATCGTCCACGCGCAGCGCCTGCTGGGTCCGGATCTGGGCGCCCGACGATGAGACGTCCCGCACAAGGCACATGTCATCGGCATCGCCACCAATGAGCCTTGCCACCAGCAGCACCGAATGGGACCTTTGCGATGCCCTTCGCCCCAGCGGCCCGTCGGTCATCGTCCCGGGCCGCAGCTCGGCGGGTTTCAGAAAGTCGATTGCGGTCGGCATGGAACACCTCTCCGGTTCATCACGCCGCCAGGATACGCTACCCAAGAAATGAATTCGTAATCGTATCTTGCGGTTAAATGAAATGGAAACAAGTTGAAATATTAATCATCGATGATTTTGATTTTTCTTATAAAATTCGTGTCGATTTTTGAGATCGTTACGAATATTACTGGTTAACTGCTGGCCCTTCGAAACGACTCGCCAGCATATCTATATCGATCATGAAGCGGGTGCCCCCGGGGCTGACCGCATCGCCCAGCAGGCCGGACAGGGCGCGCAACTGCTGGGCGATCAGATCGATCGCCTGCAGTTCGCGCAGGTGGTTGGCGATGACGTTCGCGTCGGCGCACAAGCGCGTACCCAGCGCTTCCACATCCTCGCTCAGTTCCAGCAGCACGTCCGCCGCGACGCGGACGTGCGCATGCCCCGATGTTCCGTTCATGCCGCACACCCCAGCTCTTCCGGCGCATCCTCGAGAATGGCCTCCAGGTTGAGCACCATCACCATCCGGTCGCCAACCGTCGCAAGCCCTTCGAGAAACGGCACGATCGCCTCCAGCGATACCGCCGGGGGCGGCTGCATCGCATCGGACGGCACAGTCACGATATCGCTCACCGAATCCACGATCAGCCCGCGCGCTTGGCCGCGCACCTGCGTGACGATGATCGCGTGGCGCGGGGAGGCGTCGGTAACCTGCCAGCCCAGGCGCGCGCTCAGATCGATTACCGGCAGCACGCTTCCGCGCAGATTCACCACGCCCGCGACATAGTCCGGCACGCGCGGCAATCGGGCGGCCGGCGTCCAGGCGCGGATTTCGCGGATCGCCATGATGTCTATGCCGAAGATCTGTCCGGCGACTTCGAAAGTAATCAGTTCGCGATGCATGGCTCGCTCCTTCTGTCGATCAATGTGCAACACGCCGCACGGCGGCCACCAGCTTTTCGGCGTCGAACGGTTTCACGATCCACCCGGTGGCGCCGGCGTCACGGGCGCGCGCCTTCTTCTGGTCCGAACTTTCGGTGGTCAGCACCAGGATCGGCCGATCGCGATGCCGGCTCCCGGCGCGCAGGCGCTCGATCAGCCCGAAGCCGTCAAGGCGCGGCATGTTGATGTCGGTAATGACGACGTCGGCCTCGTTGGCGGCCAGCCATTCGAGCGCGGCCTGGCCGTCTTCGGCCTGAACGACGCTGAAGCCGTGGCTGCTCAGCGCGTGGTTCAGCAACGCGCGCATGCTGGCGCTGTCATCTACAGTCAGGACGCGGGTCTGTTTGTTCATGGGCGGGACTCACTTTCAGAAGAGTTCGACATCGCCGTTGGCGCGGCGCGGTCTGGTTTCAGGCACTTCGTGCGGGGCAAGGCTGTTCACCACATGGCGGCAGCGGACCTGTCCCCGCACCGGACGAAAATCGACGCGGCGGGCGTTGGAGCCGCCAAGGTCTGCGTGCTGAAGCACGATCCGTTCGCGTTCCAGAAAGTGGCGCGCGAAATCCGCGTTCGCCGTGCCGATGGCTTTCATCCCGGTTCGCAGGTTGGCTCCGCCGTAAAGGTGCGCGCGCAAATCCGCCTTGCAGGCGCCTTGTGCCAGCATCTCGTTGATCAGCATTTCCATCAGATAGGTGCCGTAATGCACGTCGATCCGCCCGCCGCCGTGCGCGCTGGGCGGCTCGGCCAGCAGGAAGTGGTTCATTCCTCCGACCCCGGCCAGGGGGTCAAAGAGGCAGGCGGCAACGCAACTGCCCAGAACGGTGCTGAATTCGTCACGCGGATCGCTGGTTGCGCGCGCATCCCCTTGCAGGATCGTTACCCGCCGCATCTCCTGCATCGGGGGGAAGGGAGCATGGTGCATGGTCATGCCGCGCCTCCCGCAAGCAGGTGATCGGCGATGCGCTCGATCGGCGCCACGACACGCGCCGCGCCAAGCGAGATCGCCGCACGCGGCATCCCGAACACGATGGACGTCGCCTCGTCCTGCGCGATGGTTTTCGCGCCGGCCCGCGCCATCGCCAGCAAACCTTGCGCGCCATCGCAGCCCATGCCCGTCAGCACGGCGCCGGCAGCGCGCGCACCCACGGTCTGCGCGGCCGATTGCAACAGCACGTCCACGCTGGGCAGGTGCCCCGCAACCGGATCGCCGGTCCGCAACTTGATGCATGGCGTGGCCGTTCCGCCAATGCGCATGTGGCGATGATCGCCCGGCGCGATATAGACCCGGCCCGGATGCATCGGCATGTCCGGTTCAGCCACCACCACCTCCGCATCGCAGATGGCGTTCAGCGAATTGGCGATCGCCGGCACGAACCGGGCGTTGACGTGCTGCACGATTGCGGTGGGGGGGCAGTCGGCCGGAAATCCGCGAAGCAGCGTCTGCAGGGCCTCTATGCCGCCGGTCGATGCGCCGATCGCGATCAGGGCCGGTCGTGCCGCGCCACCGCGGGCTACCTCCCGGCTTGCCATCGCCCCGCCATCCCGCGTTTGCCGGGCCCCGCTGAATCTCACCTGCGCGGCCTCGTGGATCAGATCGGGCAGAGCATCGCCACCGGACCGGTCCACCGTGATGTCCGCTTTCGAACAGCAGGCGACAGCCCCGAGCATGAGCGCCCGGGCGGTAACCTCGGCGCCCTTGGTGGTCGCCCCTGACACGATGATGACCGGCGTGGGCCGCAGGGTCATGATCTTTTCCAGGAAATCGAGCCCGTTCATCCCGGGCATCTCGATGTCCAGCGTCACCACGTCGGGATTCAGGCGCTTTATCAGGTTGCGCCCCTCAACCGCGTTGGCGGCGGCTCCGACCACCTCGATCCCCGCTTCGCCCGACAATCGCGACAGCAGCAAGGCCCGCATCGTGGCGGAATCATCGATCACCAGGACACGAATGGTCATGCCGCGGCCTTTCGGTAGATAGTGGGGCCTACCGGCCGCAGGATGCGCGCCGCCGGGCCGGTCACGCGCTCGCTGTGCCCGATGTAAAGGTAACCTCCCGGAGCAAGAGCATCGGCAAACCGCGCCACGAGCTGCTCCTTCGTCTCCGCGTCGAAGTAGATCATCACGTTCCGGCAAAAGATGACGTCGAATGGGTGCCGCATGGGCCAAGGCCCCAGCAAATTGAGGATGCGAAAGCGCACCAGCGCGCGCGTCAGGTCGCTGACGGTCGCCATCCCGTCGGCTTCCTGCGTCCAGCACCGGCGCAATTCCTGGGGCACGGGTTCCAGATCCTTGGCCGGATAGGTCGCCGTTTCGGCTTGCCGCAGGACATGCGGGGCAAGGTCCGTTGCCAGCATCTTCAGATCGCGCCCGGCCAGCCTTCGTCCGGCAAGCGGTTCGCTGCCCAGCAGGGTCATGGCCAGCGACCACGTTTCCTCGCCGCTCGAACAGCCCGCCGACCACAGCCGTGCGCCGCGCCCCGCTTCCAGCGATGCGACGAGCGCCGGCCTGACCTGTTCGGCAAAATGCGCGAAATGGTGTGGTTCACGGTAGAAGAACGTGTGGTTGGTGGTCAGCGCGGCCACGGCGCGCGCTTCTTCCGCCGCATCGCTGCGCAACCGTGCGACGTAGTTTCCGAAACTGCCGCATCCGGTTTCGCGCACCAGCGGCGCGAGCCGCGAATAGACCAGCATGGCCTTGCCTTCCGGCAGTATGATGCCGGCATGGGCATAGGCGATATCGGACAGCGCCCGGAAGTCGGCCACCGAATAGATGGCCGGGCTGATGCCGGGCAGCGGTTCGGCAAAGCCGGCGTGCGCGGCGCTCATGCTGCCTGCCTTTCGGAAAGGATGTTCATCGCGCCGGCCGCAAGGCCATCGACATCAAGGATCAGCGCAACCTGCCCGTCGCCCAGGATCGTCGCGCCGGCAACGCCTTCGACCTGGTGAAAGTGCGTATCCAGGCTTTTGATGACGAACTGGCGCTGATCGTGGATGTGATCGACCAGCAGCGCCGCCTTGCCCGCCGCTTCGGTATCGACCACGACCAGGACACCCCGTTCGCCGTCCGGCGCGGACCCGCCGATTCCGATCGTCTCGCCCACCGGCAGAACCGGTATGTAGCGTCCGCGCAGGTTGATCATGTGGCGACCGCCCATCGCTTGCAGATCGCCGGGTTCCGGCCGCAGGCATTCGACGATGTGAGCCAGCGGCACGACCATGGTCTCGTCACCAACCCCCACGACCATGCCGTCGGCGATGGCCAGCGTCAGGGGCAGCGTGAGCGTGAACGTTGTGCCTTTGCCGAAATGGGATTCGATCGTCACGCGACCGCCGAGATCCTTCACGTTCTGGCGCACCACGTCCATGCCGACGCCACGCCCGGAAACGCTGGTGACGCTGGCGGCGGTCGAAAAGCCCGGCGCGAAAATGAGATTGTCGATCTCTTCCGGCGAAAGTTGCGCATCGGCCGAGACCAGCCCCTGCGCCACCGCCTTGGCCAGCACGCGTTCGCGATCGATACCGCGTCCGTCATCGGCGATACGGATCAGAATGCGGCCCGACCGATGCTCGGCCGACAATGTCAGCGTGCCATCGGCCTCCTTGCCCGCGGCAAGCCGCTCCTCCGCGCTTTCGATACCGTGATCGACCGCGTTGCGGATCAGGTGGGTCAAGGGTTCGCCCAGCCGTTCGATCACCGTCTTGTCGAGCTCGGTTGCTTCGCCCGACAGCGACAGACGGACATGCTTGCCCGTGGACGCCGCCAGTTCGCGCAATATCCGGGGCACGCGGCTGAAGACCGTGCCGATCGGCTGCGCGCGGATGGACATGGCGCTTTCCTGGATGTCGCGCGTCAGGGAATCCAGAAGGTTGAGTTCCTCGCTCGCGGAAATGCCCTGGTTCGCCATGCGCTGCGCCACCATCGCTTGCGCGATCACCAGTTCGCCCACGGAATCGATCAGCCGGTCGAGCTTGGCCAGGTCGATGCGGATGGTCTGCCCCGCGGCAGCCGCCGGGGGCGTCGCGGCGGCGGTATCCGCGGCGGCGTTCGCCGGGGCGCTATCGGCCAGCTGCGGTCGGGATTCGGCAGCCTGCTTCACGCCCGCCGCCGGCAAGTCGCTTGCGATACGCGGTGCCGGAATGGCCGCATCGTCACCGATCGCGATCGAACAATCGTCTCCCACGAAATCGAAGATGTCACGCGCCTCTGCCGCATCGACATGCGCGGGCATGCGGAACGTCCAGCCCAGGTATCCCTGCCCGGGGACAAGCAGGTCGAGTGGCGGGACGTTCGCCGTGTCGCACAGGATGCATTCCCCGCCGAGGCTTGCGACTTCGCGCAGCAGCAGGAGAGGTTCCCCGCCGTTGAGCATGGCTCCGGCATGCGGACGTACATGCAACAGCCAGCCCTCGGCCGCTTCATCTGCGTCCGCGGTTGCAGGCTCATCCACCCCCACAAGGTCGTCCAGCAGCGAATCAAGGTCGAAGTCCATTTCGGCCTCATCGACCGGCGTAGCGGGGCCGGAATCATCCACGGCCACGGCCACGGCCACCGCCTCCTCCGCCGGCTTCGCGCCACCGCCACCCTGCGCGGCGGTCAGCTCCGCAACCACGGCGGCATCGTCGACATCCGGTGCGCCCTCGCGCACCGCCGCGACATGATCGCTGAGCACATCCAGAGCGCGAAGGAGCAGATCAACCAGACCCGGCGTCAGGTCGACCATCCCTTCGCGCACATCCGAAAGCAGCGTTTCGAACGTGTGGGTATAGGCCTGCAGGGCGGTAAACCCGAAAGCACCGGCGCCGCCCTTGATCGAATGCACCGCGCGAAAGATCGCGTTGACGGTTTCGGCATCGTGCGTCCCCGCCTGACAGGCGGCAAGACCGGCTTCGGCGGCCGCCAGCGATTCTTCGCATTCGACGAAGAATATCTGCTGAAGTTCCTCGTTCGTCATGCCGGTTCACTTTCGTTCAGGATAGCGGCGAGTCCCGCCATGCGCGCGATTTCGGACAGGGCTTGCGACGGTATGATGCGAACGGTGTCGCTGGTCCTGCGCGCGCTGATGACAAGCTGCAGCAGGGCCTGGCTGACGTGCGTCACCTGCGCGGCGTCGATCGTCAGCGGGCCTGTGCCGACCGCGGCGACAAGATCGGGCAGCAAAGCCTCTACAGTCGCGCGATCGCAGCGGGGGGGAAGCGGAAATGTCTGCATGATGAAACGGCGTCCTTGATGGGGGCTGGCGCGGCTCAGAATTCGGACCAGTCGTCCGCCTGTTCGGCGACGGCGGCCGCCGGTTCCGGCGCGAGAGCAAGATTGCCCTGTACCCTGGGTATCGAAGGGATTGCGGGCTTGGATTGCGCCGCCGGGCGATAGGCGGGACGGTCTTCGTTTTCGCCCATGCGGAACCGGTCCACCAGCGCGGTCAGTTCATGCGCTTCGCTCGCGAGACTGCGCGCCGCGGCCGTGGCCTGTTCGACCATCGCCGCGTTCTGCTGGGTCATGCGATCCATCTCGCCGACCGATGTGTTGACGTGGCGCAGATTCTGCGCCTGCTCATGCGCGGTATCGGCAATCTCCGTAACCAGCGCCGAGATCTCGCCGACACCCCCGACGATCCTTTCAAGCAGGCCGCCGGCTTCACCCACCAGCATCACGCCATCGGCAACCTGTCGCGAACTCTGGGTGATCAGTTCCTTGATGTCTCGCGCGGCGTTGGCGGAGCGCTGGGCCAGCGCCCGCACTTCGTTCGCCACCACGGCGAAGCCCTTTCCGGCATCGCCTGCGCGCGCCGCTTCAACCCCTGCATTCAGCGCGAGCAGGTTGGTCTGGAAAGCGATGCCGTCGATCACGTTGATGATCTGGCTGATTTCGCGCGCGGACGACTCGATCGCGGACATCGCCTCGGTTGCCCGCGTCACCACCTCGCCGCCTTCGCTGGCTTCGCGATGCGCGGCCCCGATGGTCTGCTGCACTTCGCCGGCGCGTTCCGCCGTCGACACCATCTTGCCGGTGATCTGGTTCATGGCCACCGCGGTTTCTTCGAGGCTGGCCGCCTGCCGTTCGTTGCGCTGGGCAAGGTCGTCCGACGCGGCCCGGATTTCCGATGCTCCGACCAGCACCCCGGCGGCCGCGGCCCGCACCGACTGGAGCGCGGTGGCAAGGGCTTCGGCCGCCGCGTTGAAATCCCGCCGGACGGCATCGTACGCGCCGGGGAAGGGCTTCTCGAGACGGAATTCCAGATTGTTGGCCGCAAGGTGCCCCAGACCGTCGCTGAGGCTGTTGATGATTTCGCGCTCCTCGGCGGCACGGCCTTTGCGCAGTTCCAGCGCATTGTTGCGAAAGATCGCCATCGCCTTGGTCATCCGGCCAACGCAATCGCGGTATTCGGTGAAGCGGACCGGCGCATCGACATCGCCCGCAGCCAATGCCTCCATCCGTTGCACGGTCTGGACATAGGGCGTGCAGATCGCGCCGCGCGCGTATGCCAGAATCGCCACCGCCATCACCGCCAGGGCCAGCGCGGCCGCCATCACCGGGGCGCTGCCGCCGGCGGCGAGCACCAGAATCACGCCAGCGCCGGAAAGCACCGCCTGAATACAGATCAGAACGGCGAATTTCGTGCGGATCGGCGCGTCTTTGACAAACCAGTCTAACATCGGACCTCCTGCACCAGCGCCATCCCGACAGTGCCATCTGGCCGCGCGGGACTTGCGGTGTGATGCAAGGTTTATCCCTACGTAATGAACGCATGGCCCTGTTCGGGGATCGTAAATCTACGATCAGGCGGCAGCGGTTTGCTTGCTTTTTGTAGTTAGAAGGGACCTGTGCCCTAGCGGCCAACGAATCCACCAATACGTTGAAATGAAAGACTTATGCCATGCATGACGCAAGGGTTCTCGTGGTCGACGACTCCGCAGCGATGCGCGCCCTCTTTTCCGATCTGCTGGAACAGTCCCGCAACGTCCGGGTCGTGGGAACTGCCGCTAACGTCAACGAAGCGCGCGAGCAGATCGAGCTGCTGCGCCCCAACGTCCTGACGCTCGACGTGGAAATGCCGGGCATGAGCGGGATCGAGTTTCTCGAAGAGATCATGGACAGCAATCCCATGCCGGTCGTCATGCTTTCCAGCCTGACGCAAAGCGGTGCCGTGACGACGCTCCGGGCCTACGAACTGGGTGCGGTGGAATGCTTTCCGAAGCCTTTGAAAGTCAGCCCTGAACAGTTCGCCAAGAACGTCAGCAAGCTGGGCAAGATCGTGCTGGCGGCCGCCAACAGCAACGTCCGCCAAAAGCGGCCTCACCACGTGAATCGCTGGCACAAGGAGCAGTTCCACTGGAACGGCACCCTGATCGCCATCAACGCATCGATGGGCGGGTTCGAGGCTCTGACGGATCTGTTTGCCGCTTATCCGCCCAATTGCCCGCCGACGGTGGTGGTTTTGCAAGCGGAACCCGAAGTGGCCAATGCGTTCATCCAGCGACTGAACACCGAACTGGCCTGCACCGTAACGCCCGCAAAAGACGGTACGCCGCTGCTCCAGGGCGGCATCTACATCGCGTCCGATCCGGATTTCCACGTCGTGCTGGAAGCGGGCGAACCGGCGCAGTTGCGCCTTCTGGCGCGAGAGCCGGCCAACGGCGTTCGCCCGTCGGCCGACCTCCTGTTCGGAACGATCGCCCGCGCTGGTGTGCCGGCCATCGGCATCATGCTGTCCGGCCTGGGGCAGGACGGCGCCAAGGGCCTTTTGCTGATGCGCAACGCGGGCGCCGAAACGTTCGCGCAGGAACGTGGCAACGCCATCGTGCCCGAGGCCCCCACCGCCGCGATCAACCTGAACGCGGCCATGCACGAACTGCCAGCCGACCAGATCGGCGCCGAAGCCATCAAGGCCTGCACAGAAAAATAGACCTGCAAACGTCTCAACCGATCGCGAAGGACCACTCATGAGCAATATCAACGTAAACGAATTCGTGAACGAGCGCGTCGATTTCTTCGGTATCGACGATGCCGATTATGGCAACTTCCCCAAGATTGCCGAAGCACTGGCCCGTCATGCCCCCGCCGCGCTCGATCGCTTCTACGACAAGGTCGGTGCGACTCCCAAGACGGCGGCCTTCTTTTCGTCGCGACAGGCGATGGACCACGCCAAGGGCAAGCAGATCGCGCATTGGGCGGCGCTGTTCTCGGGCCGGGTGGATGGCAGCTACATCGCGAAGGCGGAACAGATCGGCACGGTCCACGCCCGCATCGGGCTGGAGCCTACCTGGTACATCGGCGGCTATGCCCGCGTCCTTTCGGCCATCATCACCACCATCTGCGAAAAGGGCACGGGCCTGTTCGGCAACAAGGCCGCCGGCCGGCAGGTAGCCACGCTGGTCAAGCTGGCTTTGCTCGACATGGAAATCGCGCTGTCCGCCTACTTCAAGGCCGAGGAGAAATCCCGCCTTGCCGTGATCGAACAGCTGGGACACGCGCTGGCGGAAGTCGCCAACGGACGCTTTTCCACCAAGCTGGAAGGGCTGCCCGAAAACTATCGCCAGATTGAAGCCGATTTCGAAACGATGCGTCTCGAAATCGGTGGCGCGCTGGCGTCGGTTGCCGAGGCGGCATCGACGATCAACACCGGCGCTGCCGAAATCCGCCAGGCTTCGGACGACCTTGCCAACCGCACCGAACGGCAGGCAGCCTCGCTCGAGGAAACAGCCGCCGCGATGCAGGAACTGACCACCGGTGTGCGCGAGGCCGCCGATGGCGCCGTCCACATGACCGGCTCGGTGTCTGAAGCCGATCACGAGGCCGTGCAGGGCCGCAACGTGGTCAAGGAGGCGGTGGGCGCGATGGACGGAATCCATCGCACGGCCACCGAGATCAGCAAGATCATCGACGTGATCGACGGAATCGCCTTCCAGACCAACCTGCTTGCGCTCAACGCGGGGGTCGAAGCGGCCCGGGCGGGCGATGCCGGCAAGGGTTTTGCGGTGGTGGCCAACGAAGTGCGGGCGCTGGCCCAGCGCTCCGCCGATGCCGCCAGCAATATCAAGCACCTGATCAACGGCAGCGTCGAACAGGTCGAACGCGGGGTCAAGCTGGTGGGGCAGTCGGGCGAGGCGTTCGGTTCGATCGCGGCGCGCGTTGGCGAAATCAAATCGCTGGCGACGGGCATTGCCGATCTCGCGCAGGCCCAGGCGCTGAACCTGCAGCAGGTTAACGATGCGGTGCGCGAGATGGACCAGATGACGCAGCACAACGCGGCAATGGTGGAACAATCGAACGCCGCGTCGCGCAGTCTGGCCGGAGAAGCCGAACAACTGGCCACGCTGGTTTCGCGCTTCAACGTATCCGGGGCCGCCGTCGTGCCCATTGCCAAAGCCAAGGACCGGCGCAAGACACCAGCGGCCACTCCTCGTGCTGCCCCCGCAGCGGCACGGAAATCCGCAGGGGTGGCGGCCACGGCAACGGCTGAGGACTGGTCGGAATTCTGAAGCGGCAGCCGGCCCATGATGCCGTGCATCTGCCCGGGACTGCGCGGTTTCGCTGGCCGGAACCGCCACAGCCGAAAGACGCCTAGCCATGCGCGAATATTCCATTAGCCACTTCGACTTCCCGGGCAGTGACGGACTGCCCGGCGAGGCCGCGCCGGAAAAGGTCTCCGACGGCGCGGCCTCGCCCCTCCCTGATCCCCATACGCCATCGCAAATCGGCATGCGCAGCCGCTTCTACCAGCACGCGCTGGACGAAGCGGCGGTGGTTGCGGTGACGGACCGCAAGGGGACGATCGTTTCGGTAAACCGGAAGTTCTGCGACCTGTCCGGCTATTCGCGCGAGGAACTGATCGGCCAGAACCATCGCCTGTTGAAATCCGGCCGCCATGATCGCGCATTCTTCCGTCAGTTGTACCACACGATCGGCCAAGGTGGCGTCTGGCATGGCGAAATCTGTAACCGGGCCAAGAACGGCGGACTTTACTGGGTGGATACCACCATCGTGCCCTATCGGGGCGCCGATGGTGAAATCGAACGGTACATCGCGATCCGTTTCGACATCACCCGCCAGAAGATGGCCGAGGATCGGCTGTGGCATCTTGCCAACTTCGATCCGCTGACCGGGTTGCCCAACCGGCGTTGGTTCATGAATGAAATCAAGGACTGCATCCACCAGGGCCTTGAACGCATAGCGCCGTTTGCGATCGCCATGCTCGATCTCGATAACTTCAAGGATATCAACGACAGCCTGGGCCACGCCGCCGGCGATAGCGTGCTGCGCGCCGTGGGCGACCGTTGTCGCGCGGCGATCAGGCATGACGATTGCATCGCACGCATTGGCGGAGACGAATTCGCGATCATCATGCACGACTGCGGTGATCCGAAGATGGCCATGGAACGTGCCGACACCCTGTTGCGAGCCATAACTCCGCCGGTCCACGTGAAGGATAGCGACCGGACAATCTCCGCCAGTATCGGAGTCGCCATTTTCCCCCGTGATGGCTGGGATCAAAACGAATTGCTGAAATGCGCGGATATCGCGCTCTATTCCGTGAAATCGAATGGACGCGCGCGTAGCGCCCTGTTCGACAGCGAGATGCGCCATGCCGTGCTGCAGCGCGCACGCATACGGGCCGATTTCGAGACCGCGCTGCACGCCGGTCAACTCCGCGTGTTTTATCAGCCGATCATCGAGAGCGGAGGCCGTTCGCCGATCGCGATGGAAGCCCTGCTGCGCTGGCAGCATCCGCGCGAAGGTCTGATTTCGGCTTCGGCTTTCGCGGACGCCTTGATCGAGGAAAGCCTCGCCGCAAAGGCCGACTTGTTCGTCCTGCGCACGGTGATCGGCCAGATCCGGGCGTGGCGCGACGCGGCGGTGCCGTTTCGCTCCATTTCGATCAATGCCACGATCGCGGATTTCAGATCATCCGACTATGTCGACCTGATCATCGAGGCGGTCGAAAGCGGCATGATCGACCGACGGGACATCTGCGTGGAAATCAACGAGGACACGCTCCTCGGAAGCCAGCAGAACGAGGCGATCCTGCAAATCAGCCGCTTGCACGACGCAGGCGTGGGCACGGCCTTCGATGATTTCGGCACCGGGTTCGCATCCTTGCGGCATCTGCGCGATATTCCCGTGGACACCGTCAAGATCGACAAGAGCTTCATCGATTCCGTCGAGACCAAGCCATCCGACTGCGCGATCGTGACCAGCGTGATCGAACTGGCCCATCGGCTGGGCAAGAAGGTGACCGCCGAAGGCGTGGAAACACTGGCGCAAGCCAATATCCTGCGGCGGCTGCAGTGCGACAGCATCCAGGGCTATCTGGTCGCTCCGGCGATGGACAGCACCATGATCGAGCGATTCATCGGTGACATCGAAGTGTGACCCCTGTTGTCACCCTGTCCCGCCGGTTCAGCGCGCGGCCTTGACCCAGCCGTGCATGTCCATCCAGCGCACGAACGCATCGAACCAGCCTGTACTGGTCGTTGTCTTGGGGTACATGCCGAAGCCGTGACCACCTTGTTCGTAGAGGTGGAATTCGACCGGACGCCGGGCGGCGCGCCAGCTTTCCACGAGACCAAAGCCGTTGTTGGCGAAGAAGGGGTCGTCTGCGGCAATGGCCACGAACATCGGTGGCGCATCGGCCGGCACGGTGACGGGGGCAAGCGGGCCATAGACAAGGCCGATGAAGGCCGGTTTGGCGTCCTGCCCGGTCAGTTCGGTGGCCAGCGTCAGCATCGCGCCGGCGGAAAAGCCGACCATGCCGACACGGTTGGGGTCGATATGCCAGTCGCCGGCATGCTGGCGGATCAGCGCGAAAGCGGCGCGTGAATCGGCAAGTTGCGGCGCAAGCGCCGCCATCCGCTCTTGCGGGGTCGGCTGGGATTGTGCCGAAGACTGCGAAGCGCGGGCCACACCCGCGAACATGGCGCGCATGGACTTGTCGAACTCGGCCATCGTTGCCGGAGTCTGGTTGAGCCGGTACTTCAGCACGAAGGCGGCGATGCCCCTGGCGGCAAGCGCCTTTGCCACGTCGGAGCCTTCGTTCTCCATGGAGAGCGTGAGGAAGCCGCCGCCCGGCGCCACGATCACGGCCGTCCCGCTGGCCTTGGCGGGATCGGGCAGGTACGGGGTGAGCGTCGCGATCGTCACGTTGCGGGCGAAGCGGCTGCCGTATTGCGCATGCCACGTCTCCGGGTTGCGTGCGCCGGGCAAGGGGCCGGTGCCGAGTTCGATCGCGCCAGGCTGCGCCGGTATGGGAATCGGCGTCATAGCATCGTTCTGCGCCCGGAGCGGTGTCGCCATGGCCAGCGCCGCCGCGAGGCTCGTGACGGCAAGACGCGCCGGAAAGTGCCGGGTTGCGCGGGATTTGGCCTTGCATCCATGCTTCATGACATCTCTCCTGAAAATGCGCGCCCCGTTTTCGAGGATCGATGGCCGCGCCGTTGCCTGATGTGGTAGCGATACCATTCTTCCTAGGCAAGGGGGCAGCCCCATGCCGATGCGCTTGCCCGGCCTGAAGCCGCTACGGCCATGCGGAGGATGCGCTGAAAACGAATGCGCATCCGTGCGCACTTGATATTGGTGGTACAGCCTCGTAAGGTAGCGCTATCAATTAGAGAAACAAGGGATGCATTGATGGGTACGAGCCTTACGGCTTGCCTTCCGCACGACTTTACGGACGGGGCCTTCATCGGTCGTGCGCAAGCGGCTGATGGGCCGCATGTGATCGTCCTTGAAAGCGGCAGAATCCGCGACATCACCGAGATTGCGAGCACGGTTTCCGGCGCGCTGGCGCGGGGCATGCCCGATGGGGGTAAGGACCTGGGCGCTATCGAGGACGGCTTGCCCGAAGGCTTGGAACTGCTTTCGCCGATCGATATCCAGTGCGTGAAGGCCTGTGGCGTGACCTTCGCCGTTAGCGCTATCGAACGCGTGATCGAAGAACGCGCGCGCGGCGATGCGGGCGCGGCGGCCGAAATCCGCATCGGCCTGGAAGCCACGATCGGCGCGGGAATTCGCGCGGTGGTTCCCGGCAGCGACGAGGCCATGGCGCTGAAGCAGGCGCTGATCGCGCAAGGCATGTGGTCGCAGTATCTCGAAGTCGCGATCGGGCCGGACGCGGAAGTGTTCTCCAAGTCGCCCGTACTTTCGACCGTCGGCCATGGGGCGCCGATCGGGGTGCGTTCGGATTCGAGCTGGAACAACCCGGAACCCGAGGTCGTGCTGGTGGTCGATCCGGCTGGCAATACCGTTGGCGCCACGCTGGGCAACGACGTGAACCTGCGCGATTTCGAAGGGCGCTCGGCGCTGCTGCTGTCGAAGGCCAAGGACAACACCGCGTCCTGCGCTATCGGCCCGTTCATCCGCCTGTTCGACGCGGGCTTCGGCATCGACGACGTGCGCCGCGCCGATGTCGAACTGGTCGTGGAAGGGCAGGACAACTTCCGCATGGAAGGCACCAACCGCATGACCGAGATCAGCCGCGATCCGCTCGAGCTGGTCCGCCAGACGCTGAGCGAACACAGCTATCCGGACGGGTTCGTGCTGTTCTGCGGCACCCTGTTCGCCCCGACGCAGGACCGCGACGAACCCGGTGGCGGGTTCACCCACAAGGTGGGCGATCGCGTGACGATCCGTTCGGAACGGCTCGGCACGCTGACCAACACCGTCACCACATCGCGCGATGCGCCCAAGTGGGCGATGGGCATCGGCGCCTTCATGCGCAACCTGGCCGCGCGCGGCCTGGTGGACCGGGCGTGAACGCGGTGTCGTCGACCGCATCCGGGGCTGCTCCGCAAATCAAGGGAAAGCAGGTGCTTGCACAGACAGAGAGCCGCGCGTTGACGGCACAATACCCCAGCATCCGCGACAAGCGGGTGATCGTGACCGGTGGCGCGAGCGGGATAGGCGAGGGCATTGTCGAGGCTTTCGTGCTGCAGGGTGCGCAGGTCGGCTTCGTCGACATCCTGCCCAAGGCAGGGGAGAACCTCGTGCAGCGGCTTGGCCACGCCAAGCACGTGCCGGTGTTCCGCGCGCAGGACGTATCGGACAGCGACGGGCTGGCCGGCGCGATGACCGCGCTGGCCGGCGTGCTCGGCGGCTGCGACGTGCTGATCAACAATGCCGCCAGCGATGACCGCCACATGCTCGACGACGTGACGCCCGCCTACTGGGACGAGCGGCTGGCGGTGAACCTGAAGCACAAGTTCTTCGCCTCGCAGGCCGTATGGCCGGGAATGAAGGCCAGCGGCGGCGGCGTGATCCTCAACCTTGGTTCGATTTCGTGGCATCTGGGGCTTGATGAACTGGCGCTCTATCAGATCGCCAAGGCTGGCGTCGAAGGCCTGACCCGCAGCCTTGCGCGCGAGCTGGGGCCGTATAACATCCGCGTCAACACGATCATTCCGGGCAACGTGCAGACCGAGCGCCAGATGCGCTGGTACACGCCCGAAGGGGAGGCTGAAATCGTCGCGGCACAATGCCTCAAGGGGCGGCTGCAACCGGTGGACATCGCCGCGATGGCGCTGTTCCTTGCCTCGGACGACGCGCGCTTCTGCACGGGCCACGAATACTGGGTTGATGGAGGATGGCGTTGAACGCGACCCGAAGGGTGGAGCACGCGCTCAGGCTCGGTTGCACCCTGGGCGAAGGCCCGGTGTGGGACGCGGCACGCCAATGCCTGTGGTTCACCGACATCAAGCAGCACCGCATCCACCGCTTCGATCCGGCGAGCGGGCGGCACCAGAGCTATCCGGTGCACGAGCAGGTGGGCTGGGTGTTGCCGGCCGGCGGCGGGCAGTTGCTCGCCGGGATGAGGGACGGGCTGCACCTGTTCGATCCCGCTACCGGCCATTCCCGGCACGTGGCGCATGTGCCGGGCGAACCTGCCGGCAACCGGCTCAACGATGCCTGCACCGATAGCCGCGGGCGCGTGTGGTTCGGTTCGATGGACGATGGCGAGACCGCCGCGAGCGGGCGGTTCTATCGCGCGCAAGGGGGCCGGATCGCGCCGCAAGGCCCCGACCGGGTGTGCATCACCAACGGCCCGGCGATCGCGCCCGACGATTCCCGGCTCTATTTCACCGATACGCTGGCACGCACGATCATGGTGGCCGATGTCGATGCCGACGGTGCCGTTGGCCCGGCGCGCGCCTTTGCCGACGTGGCGCGCGATTTTCCGGAAGCGTATCCCGACGGGCCCGTGTGCGACGCGCAGGGCTGCGTGTGGACCGGGTTGTGGAACGGCTGGGGCGTCGCGCGCTATTCGCCCAAGGGCGAACTGCTGGAAAAGGTCGAGGTGCCGGCCGCCAACGTGACCAAGCTGGCCTTCGGCGGGGCGGACCTGACGCGCGCGTTCGTCACCACCGCACGCAAGGGGCTGGACGCGGCGGCGCTGGCGGCACAGCCGCAGGCGGGCGATCTTTTCGCCTTCGATGTCGATGTACCGGGCGTGGCGCCGGCGCTGGCGGATTTCCCCGCGTGATACGGCTGGCGTTCACGGGGCTTGCGCTTGGCATCGCTGCTCCCGCATTGGCGGCGCCAACGCTCGAACTGGGCGCGGTGTGGAGCGACCATGCCGTGATCCAGCGCGACCGGCCGGTGCTGGTGGAAGGCCGCGCCGCGCCGAATGCCGTGGTGTCCGCCACGCTGGGCACCGAGCGGGCCGAAGCCAAGGCGAACGCCACGGGTGATTTCACCTTGCGCTTTGCCGGGCGGCCGGCGTCGGCCGATCCGCTCGAACTGGCGGTGGCGGCGGGTGGGCAAAGCCTGCGCGTGACCGATCTGGCGGTAGGCGATGTCTGGCTCTGCTCCGGCCAGTCGAACATGGAGTTCCCGCTTGCGCACGCGCTGAACGGCGGCATGGAAGTGGCGCGGTCCGCGGACCCCGGCCTGCGCCTGCTGCAGGTGCCCAAGGCGATGGCGTACCTGCCCGAGCGCGCGTTCGGGAAGCCGACCCGCTGGGCCGTGGCCGGACCGGACACGACCGCGGAGTTCTCGGCAGTGTGCTATTTCATGGCGCGCGAGCTGCGCCGGGCGCGTGGCGTGCCCATCGGCGCGATTCACGCCAGCTGGGGCGGGTCGAAAGTGACGCCGTGGCTGGACCCGCAGGCCGGCGCCGTGATCGGCGGGGCCAGCGACATGGCGCTGCTGGGCCTGTTCGCGAAAGACCGGCTGGCTGCCGTCACGCAATTCGCACCGCGCTGGCAGGCATGGTATGCGGGCGAGGCCGGCGGCAGCGCGCCCTGGGCCAGGCCCGACGACTTGCCGTGGCAACCGGTGCCGGCGATCAGCGGATGGCTGGCCTGGACCGGCACGCCGCTGGCCACCAAGGCGACCGGCACGGTTTGGCTGCGACGGCAAGTCACGCTGACGGCGGAGCAGGCGCGGGCCGGGGCGACGCTGATGCTCGGCGTGCTCGATGACATGGACATGACCTTCGTCAACGGCCACGCGGTGGGCAACACCTTCGGCTGGGACGAGGAGCGCGCCTACACGCTGCCGCCGGCATTCCTGCGCGCGGGGGTGAACGAGGTCATGGTCGCCGTGACCAACACTTATGCCGATGGCGGATTCGCGAGCCGCGCGGACCGGCTGGCGCTGGTGACCGGTGACGGCCAGCGCATGCCGCTGGCAACCGGCTGGCGCTATGCGATCGCGCCCGTGCGCAGCTATCCGCCGCGCCCCCCGTGGGATGCGAACGCGGGCATCGGGCTGATGCACAACCGCATGATCGCCCCGCTTGGTCATTTCGCGATGGATGGCGCAGCCTGGTACCAGGGCGAGAGCGACGTCGATACGCCGGACTATGCGCGGCGGATGAAGGCGCTGATCGCGGGCTGGCGGGCGCGCTTCGGGCCGGCGCTCAGGATCGGAATCGTGCAGCTCGCGAATTACGGCCCGACTGCGGACAAGCCCGTGCAATCGGACTGGGCCAGGACACGCGACGTGCAGCGGCGCATCGTGGCGGAGGACGGCAACGCCACGCTCGCCAGCGCGATCGACATTGGCGAGCCGACCGACATCCACCCGGCGAACAAGCTGCTGGTGGGGCAGCGGCTGGCGCTGGGCGTGCTGGGCAGGCCCGTGCCGATGCCGTTGGCGGCGCGGCGCGAAGGCAATGCCGTGCGGGTGACGTTTGGCGGCCTTGAAGGCGGTCTTCATGCGCTGAGTTCGGCGCAGGCGATCGGCTTCGAACTGTGCGATGCGGGCGGCATCTGCCGTTTTGCCCCGGCGCGGGTCGATGGCGACGCGGTGGTGATCGACGGGAACGGCGGGCCGAATGCGAAGGTCCGCTATGGCTGGGCCGACAGCCCGGTCGTAAACCTGTTCGATGCGCGCGGGCTGCCGGTGCCGGGGTTCGAACTGGACGTGGCGGGCGAGTGACGATCGCCTGGGGCGCGTGGACACATTCCGCTGTGGGGGGGATGACCGCTATTCGGGATCGCTGACGAGGGGTTGAACGGCAGGAAGGGCGGGGGAAGCGGACGTTGCGCATGTTGTCAAATTGTGCGCTTGCGTAACCATTTTCAGCTAGATCGCTCGCCTGATTGCGGAATCGACATCGCCGAACTGCTCCTTGAAGCAGTTGGACTGAACGGCTTCCTCCAACTTTATTCGCGCTAGGTCGAGCTTTCCCGCCGCAAGTGCGACATACCCAGCCAAATAAGAGCGCGAGGGTGAGGGATTCCGTCCGAAGCCCCAAAGAACGTTCATGTCCTCGTCTTGATTGAGCAAGATGGCCAGCACCTCGGATTTGTCAGCCAGGCGATCAAACCATGCTTCCACATCCGGCAATTGCTCAGCAACGTCCTGTATACACCAAAGCAAGTTCCTGCCCTGCTCATCTACATTCCAAATGTCGGCGTGCTCCTTACCTAGGGATGTCACGCTTCGCATGAGCCGCCGTCTGAAATGACATTCAGCCTCGTTAGGTATCGGGTGGCCGTCCTTGATCTTAACCGGCCATTTGGACGGCACGTAATTTAGAAAACTGCCGAGATTGACACAAAACGAGAACGAAGTGATGCCCAAGACGCTGGCGTTGTAAGAATTAAAAGACTGAAAGTTCAGTACGTCGATCTTGTCGCCGCGATACCGCCAAGCAGTCCGTGGGGTGAACCGGCTAAAGCCAATGTCCTTCAGGAGCGGCCATATCCGGGCCCTGATTTCCTTATTTACAGCCTTGCTGTCCATACATTAAAGGTCGTTGTTTCGGTCATTACTCGCGATGCTAGCTCGCGAGATTCGACGCCACAAGAAGAACTTCTGAACGTCCGCAACCGCGTCGGGTCCGGAAAGACCGCTCCCATGGCAAAATATCGGATAGCCGCTCCAGCCACGCCGGAAGCTGTCCACGCCGCCTAGACTTTGCCCGGCGGCGGGGCGTCGGATTCGCGCCGGACCAGTTCGTACGCCAGCGTGGCGAGGCGTGGCTGCGGGTTTTCCTCGGCGCGGTCGGCGCGGATTTCCTGCGCGAGAAGTTCCAGCGCGGTCTCCGCCATCTTGCGGATCGGCTGGCGGATCGTGGTCAGCTCCGGCCAGATCGTGGAGGCGAACGCGGTATCGTCGAAGCCGCACACGGTCAGGTCGCGCGGCACTTCCAGATCGTTGCGGTGCGCCGCAGCCACGCAGCCGGCCGCCATATCGTCGTTCGAGGCGAAGATCGCGGTCGGGCGCTGGGGCAGGGCGAGCATGTCCATCGCCGCGTCCAGCCCGGAGCGGTAGGTGAACTGCCCTTGTTTGACGAGCGCCTCGTCCACGTTCACGCCGGCTTCGGCCATGGCATCGCGAAAGCCGGCAAGGCGCAGCGCGCTGGCCGATTGGCGGGGGTTGCCGATGATGAAGCCCACGCGCTTGTGGCCCAGATCGAGGATGTGGCGCGTCATGTCGTAGGCGGCCTGGTAATCGTCGATCATCACCACGCCGTGATGCGCTTCGGCCTGGCCGGGGCCGACCAGCACGGCGCGGGTTCCGGCGCGGCGCAGGCGGGCGAGCAGCGCGGTATCATCGCACAGCGGCGGCGGCAGCAGGAAGCCATCGACCGCGCTTTCCACCAGCCGGGCGATCATCTTGGCCTGATCGCGATCGGGATCGCAGCGTTCGACCATCAGGTGGGCATCGAGCCGGGTCGCCGCGTCCATGCAGCCGATCAGCAGTTCGCTGAGATAGGAGGCGGAAGGATTGGCATAGAGCAGCGCGATGCGAAGCTGCGATGCGCCGGCAAGGCTGCGCGCGGCCCGGTTGGGTGCGTAGTTGAGCTGTTTGATGGCTGCTTCGACCGCAAGGCGCGTTTCCTCGCGCACGCCCGCGCCGCCGTTGACCACGCGGCTGACGGTCATCGGCGAGCACTGGGCGAGGCGCGCGACATCGGTCACCGTGGGGCGCCCGGACTGCCGACGGCGCGATCGGGTATCGTTCATCTCTTGCTGCTCCCGTTGCGGATTTCCTGACCGTGCGGCACGCCCTTGGCAAGCGGGATTGTCATTTAAGCAGACTTAAACGTATTTCACGCTTGCGTAGCCCGAGCGGCGCTATATTTAGGTAGCGCTATCATCAATCGGCGGAACGGCATCGGCAGGACCGGTGACAGCTCAAGCAAGATCGTCGATGCAAGGCGGAATGCGTGGCAATCAACACGCATTGAACGATTCGGGAGAGGAAAATGGCGGCAGTGCAGCAAGACCGGGTGAACATGGCGCTTGTTGGCGCCATCGTATCGGTCGCCACGATCGGCGGACTGCTATTCGGATACGACAGCGGCGCGGTCAACGGCACGCAGGCGGGCCTGAAGGCGGCGTTCGCGCTCGATGACAACGGTCTTGGCTTCACCGTGGGATCGCTGCTGGTCGGTTGCGCCGCCGGCGCCTTCACTGCCGGGCGCATGGCCGACCGCTTCGGGCGCAAGCGCATCATGGTGCTGGCCGCGATCCTGTTTCTCACCGGCGCGCTGGTGCAGGGCCTTACCGGCAACCACACCCTGTTCGTGATCGCCCGCTTCTTCGGCGGCATGGCGGTCGGGGCGGCCAGCGTGCTTTCGCCCGCCTACATTTCCGAAGTCGCGCCGGCGGCGATCCGCGGGCGGCTGACCAGCGTGCAGCAGGTCATGATCATCACCGGCCTGACGCTGGCCTTCGTCGTCAACTACGTGCTGGCGCGGCAGGCGGGGGATTCGCTGGGGCAACTGGGCGGCGTTCCGGCCTGGCGCTGGATGTATATCGCGCAGGCGATTCCGGCGGTGGTGTTCCTGGTGGCGCTGCAGTTCATTCCGGAAAGCCCGCGCTATCTGGTCAGCAGCGGCCGCGCGGAGGAAGCCCACGCGGTGCTTTCGCGCCTGTTCGGAGAGACCGAGGCCCGCCGCAAGGTCGATGAGATCCGCGCATCCTTCGCCACCGATCACCGCCCCCGCCTGGCCGACGTGCTGGCGCCGGGAACGGTACTGCGCCCGGTTGTCTGGGCGGGGCTGATCATTGCCGTGTTCCAGCAGTTCGTCGGGATCAATGTGATCTTCTACTACGGCGAAACGCTGTGGAAGCTGGCGGGCGTTTCCGAACAGGCGGCGCTGGAACGCAACATCATATCGGGCCTCGTTTCGATCGCGGCCTGCTTCATCACCATGGCGCTGGTCGACAAGGTGGGGCGCAAGCCGCTGCTGCTGATCGGCTCGGCGGGGATGACGCTATCGCTCGGCGCGATGAGCTGGGCCTTTTCGCGCGGCACGCTCGATGCCGCCGGGGCGCTGCAGATGGATCAGCATCTGGGCCTGATCGCGGTGATCGCGGCCAATATCTACGTCGTGTTCTTCAACGTCAGCTGGGGCCCGGTGATGTGGGTGATGCTGGGCGAGATGTTCCCCAACCAGCTGCGCGGATCGGCGCTGGCGGTGTGCGGGCTGGCCCAATGGGGCGCGAACTACGCCGTGGTGCAGAGCTTCCCGGCCATGGCGAGCGGCCTCGGCCTTGCCGAGACCTATGTGCTCTACACGCTGAGCGCGGCGGTGAGCTTCTGGCTGGTCAAGGCCTTCCTGCCCGAAACCAAGGGCAAGGAGCTGGAGCAGATGGAAGGCTGGGGCGGACATTAAGCCACACGTTCCCTCGCTGCGGCCCCAATCCCTCCCCTCCCGGGGCCGCCGCAGTACCTGAGAAGGCCCGGAAGGCACATGCTTTCCGGGCCTCATTTTTTGTAGGTCGGGCGGTGAATCAGCCGCCGCGCAGGGCGCGCAGCACCATCGCGCGAATGGGGCCGTAGCCCGCACCCTTGATGTCGCGCAGCACGCCGCGCCGGTCTTCCGGGACGTGGGCGAGGGGGTGGCCGTCAGGCCGGAACACGTAGTGATCGAAGAAGGCGCGAAACGCGGCGCGCTCCGCCTCGGGCCGCTCGGCAATGGCGATCATGGAGAGCAGCATGGCCAGCAGCGGGGCGTCGGGGCCGATCGCGGTCGCATCCCACCAGTAGTTGAGCATCACGTTGACCGGCGCGGTCGCTTCCACCTGGTGCCACCACAGCTTGGGCAGGAACAGCGCGTCGCCAGCGGCGAGGTCCACGGTGATCGCGCGGTCCCGCGCCGCCGCGAAACGCGGGTAGCGCACCGGGTCCGCACTCGCGGTGGCAAGGCTGGCGGGCTGGCCGGCCATCGTGTTATCAATCGGGCCGACATAGAGATCGCCGATCGCATCGGGCGGGTAGAGCGTGAAGCGCCGTGCCCCCGCCAGCACGCAGGCGAGATTTTCATAGGCGTCGTAGTGGGTGGCGGCGGTGGACGGGTTGCCGATCCACAGCCGCGCCTCGACCTGCGGCGGCACGATCGGCACCGCATTGGCCTCGGCAAAGCCGGGAAGATAGGCGGGCGCGACCAGCGAACCGAGGTAGGCCGTGGGCGCGGACGGATCCTCGGCATGGCGCAGCATATGCGCGAAGGCCTGCGCCAGCGGCAGTTCCGCGCGGGCGAAGTTGAAGCCGGAAAGATCGTCGGAATAGTAATAGCGGCCCCCGATCGCGGGATCGCCGATAAACACCTGCGGCCGTCTGCCCGTATCGAACGACAGGACATGGTCGAGCGCGGCGCGGGCGGATGCGCGCGCCGCCTGTGCCGCCGGCAGATCGGCGCAAAGACCCCGGATGACCACCGGCTTGGCCGCAAGGATCACGCCGGCGTGAAAGCTTTCCGCACTCGCCAGTTCGGACGCGCCGGGTGCCAGCTCCGCCAGCATCCGGCTCAGTTCCAGCCGGCTGCGAGCCGTTCGTTGCGGCGGCGGGCGAGGATGCCCACCTGGTGCAGCGAGCCGTGGATGGCGAGCGCGGCCTGGAGCCAACCCTGCCGGAATAGTCTGATGATTGTCGCATCCTCGAGCGCCGACAGCGCCTCGCCGCTCACCGAATAAAGGCCGTTCAGCGCGATCGTCTGCCCGTCGTCGAAAGAAAGCGAAATGTCGACCGGTTCGATCAGCCTTTCCTCCACCAGCATGGCAATGAATTGCTCGGTTGGCGCGGCGGTGACCATGAGATGGCCGATCGCGCGCTGCACGAGGCGCATCTCGTCGCTCGGCCCGCCCATCGCATCGAACAGGGGCACCGTGCCGCCGGGCGCGAAGCGGGCGTGGGCAAGGTCGATGGCGATATTGTCGTCGGCGGCGAAGAAGCCCTGGCGTTGCAGGTCGAGCGGAAGAAAGGCCGCGTTTCCGGCCTCTGCGCCCTCGACCAGCACTTCGCCCGGCTGGAATCCGAACAGCGCCACCAGCGCGAATCGGCCCGTCTCCGGCGATTTGGCGAGCACCACCGGACAGCAGGCGGCGGCGCGCGTCACTTCGGTAACGACGATCTGAACCATATGCGGATGCGTGCCTGCCAGCGGGTGCATGGCAAGATTGCGATGGGCATCGCTGTTCAGAATCTCGATTTGCTCCGCCAATCGTCCTCTCCTGCATTCTCGCGTGTTTTGCGATGGTTATTACATGATGTTGCGGGCCTCGATGTGCGCGCTAACATCGAAACTCTAACCGGAATCGTGGGCTTTGTGCAACACTGCGGGGCACGAGTCTGATTGCGCAGACAATTTCATGTTGATAGCGCTACCTTTATCGGTTACTCAAAATGGGCAAGGTGACGAGCAGAGCACCGGCGTGGCGGAGAGATGGCTGGCAACCGCAGTTGCACGGCGTTGTCCTCAGCGACCCTGGAGCTCCCCGTTTCGGCCCGTTCGGGAGGCAGTGAACGGTGCGAGCGATGTCGTCTCCTTCCCGGGCGGGGGGGCCGTCAGACAGAGCAGTGGAGAGGGTATGAGGACTTCAATCAATTCGCGGTTCCTGCTGGGCGGGGCGTCGGGCGCCATCGCGCTCGCGATCGCCATGCCGGCGGTGGCGCAGCAGGCGCCGGCCGAAAGCGCAGGCCCGGCCGATGCCGAGGTCAGCAATGAGCCAGGCTCCGAAATCATCGTCACCGGCATCCGCGGTTCGCTCCAGCGTAACATGGAGATCAAGCGGAACGCGTCCGGCGTGGTGGACGCGATTTCCGCCGAGGACATCGGCAAGTTCCCCGATGCCAACGTGGCCGACGCGTTGCAGCGCCTGCCCGGCATCTCGATCCAGCGGTCGGGCGCGCGCGGCGAAGCCAACGGCGTGACCGTGCGCGGCTTCGGTGGCGACTTCAACGATACCCAGTTCGACGGCCGCCATCTGTCGACCGCTTCGGGCAACCGCGCGGTGGACTTCACCACGATCGGTTCGGACTTCGTCCAGAACATTTCGGTCTACAAGACCCCGGACGTGGAGCTCGGCAACAGCGCGATCGGCGCGACGATCAACGTCGCGCTGCCCAAGCCCTTCGACAGCAACGGAACCAAGCTGGCGCTGAAGGCTTCGGGATCGGTGCA
Source organism: Novosphingobium sp. SCN 66-18 (assembly GCA_001725355.1). Taxonomy (GTDB): domain Bacteria; phylum Pseudomonadota; class Alphaproteobacteria; order Sphingomonadales; family Sphingomonadaceae; genus Novosphingobium. Next base: position 113,490 of record MEGD01000001.1, on the reverse strand, counting down.
GGACCGCAGCGGCCGGGTCGTTCCCTCGGGCGCCGCGCTGGCCAGCACGACCTTTGCCGACGATACCATGGGTATCCTGGCCTATGTCGCCTACAAGCGTTCGGACACGACCTCCAACCAGGTCTTCATCCCCGGCTGGATCGGCAACTACTTCTACCAGTGCCAGTCGCAGCCCGCGTGCCAGACCAGCGACTTCACGCCCGCCAAGAAGAACGTGCTGGGCTGGTTCCCGCAGCAGCTGGGCGCCAACCAGGTCAACACCAAGGACGAGCGCATCGACGGCCGCCTGGCCTACCAGTGGCGCCCCAGCGACAAGGTGCTGGTGACCCTGGACGGCAATTTCACCCGCCAGACGCTGCACACCGCGACTTACGGCTACGGCGCGTGGTTCAACGGCGATGACCTGCGCAACGTGAAGCAGGACAGCAACGGCACCGTGGTGGACTTCAACCAGTTCGGTACGCCGATGGACTTCAACGCCAATCTCGCGCGGGACATCAACCAGACCTACATGGTGGGCGGCAACCTGAAGTGGGAAGCCACCGACCAGCTCAGCTTCGATGTCGATGCTTCGCTGTCACGCTCGGTCCTGAACCCCGGCAAGAACGGTTACGCCAATGCCATGGACATCGGCTATGGCGGCACCAACGCCGATCCGAACGGCCCGTTCCTTTCGACCGGTTGTACCTATCCGGCCGGCGCGACGCCGACCACCGCGCCGACCTCTTGCACCAACTATTCGACAGTGCTGGGCGCCAACACCGGCGTCACCATCGGCGGTCCCAGCTCGGGTTACCTGGCCAGCATCCACGACGTCGGCCCGAACGGCAACGTCGGGAAGTTCACCGACCAGTCGCTGATCGGCAGCCACGTGATCGCGGGCTTCCCCAATTATTACACGGACCTGGTCAAGCAGATCAAGATTTCGGGCAAGTACGAAAGCGACGCGATCAAGATCCACTTCGGCGCGAGCTACCAGGAAAACAAGTTCCACAAGGAAAACCAGAGCCCGTTCGTCAACGGCACGTTCTTCCGTTACGGCGGCTATGGCGCGCCGTCGGGCCGCACCGGCGCGGTGGCGCCGCTGCCCAGCAGCATCTACCAGGGCACGATCAGCACCGCCAACTTCATCCCCGGCTACAAGGGCAACCTGGCGCCCGCGATCATCGCCTACGATCCGGTGGCGGTCTATCGCGCGCTCGAAGCGACCGGTGGCGGCACCACCGCGCCCGCGTTCGATCCGGCCAGCGTGCTGAATGTGCGCGAACGGACCTTCGCCGGCTATCTGCGCATCAACTTCGACAGCATGGTCGGCAACATGCCGATCCACATCAGCGCCGGCGTGCGTGACGAATACACCAAGCTGACTTCGGGCGCGATCGGTCGCAACCCGGTGACGCTGGTGACGGTCCCGACCGATCCGACGCTGATCTCGGTGGGCTCGTACACTCCCGACCAGCTCATCACCCGCGAGACCAGCTACAACTACGTCCTGCCGAGCCTGGACGTGAAGCTGGAAGTGACGCCGAAGCTGCAGCTGCGCTTCGACGCTTCGCGCACGCTGACCCGGCCGGTGCTGAACGACCTGAGCCCCACGATCACGCTGGGCACGCTGCGGAAGGGCAGCCTGGCGGCGTCGGGCGGCAACGCCAACCTCAAGCCCTACCTGGCCGATAACCTCGATCTGGGCGCCGAATACTACTACGGCTCGAACTCGTACTTCGCGGTCAACGGCTTCATGAAGTTCATCTCGAACTTCATCGTCGGCGGCGTGCGCACCCAGACGATCAACGGCGTGACCGATCCGTTCACCGGCCAGGCCGCGCAGTTCCAGGTGAACGGCAAGGTCAACGGCCCGGAAGGCGTGGTGCGCGGCGTGGAAATCGCCTGGCAGCACGTGTTCGGCGAAACCGGCTTCGGCTTCAACGCCAACGCCACGCTGGTCAGCACCAACCGCACGTTCGACACGGGCGACATCTCGGGTTCGGCCTTCGCGATCACCGGGCTGGCCAATTCGGCCAACCTGATCGCCTTCTACGACAAGAACGGGCTGGAGGTTCGCCTCGCCGGCAACTGGCGCGACAAGTACCTGCTCAGCCTGGGCCAGACCCAGGGTGGCACGTTCGGCGCGGAACCGGTGAACGTGAACCGCCAGTTCCAGATCGACGCCAGCGCCAGCTACCAGCTGACCAAGCAGGTTTCGGTGTTCTTCGAAGGCACCAACCTCAACAACTCGACCTACAGCACCTATGGCCGGTTCTCGAACATGCCGCTCGATACCTGGTCCTACGGTCGTCGTTTTGTCTTTGGCGCCCGTTTCAACTACTGATGTGCCGTGGCGGCGGCGCCGGTTCCCATGCCGGTGCCGCCACTACCAATAGTCGTTCGAGTAACGGGGCAGGACGCGGATGGTGCATGCAGTGCGCGATGTCGTGATTGTCGGTGGCGGGACCGCCGGATGGCTGACCGCGGCGATCATTGCCGCCAAGCACCGCCCGCGCATGGGGCACGACTTTTCCGTTACCCTGGTCGAATCCCCCAACGTGCCGATCATCGGCGTGGGCGAGGGGACCTGGCCGACCTTGCGCTCCACCCTGAAAAGCGTCGGCATTTCCGAAACCGACTTCTTCCGCGAATGCGATGCCGCCTTCAAGCAGGGCGCGCTGTTCGCCAAATGGACCACCGGCGCGGATGACGATGCCTATTACCACCCGCTGGTGCTGCCGCAGCGCTTCGGGCAACTGAACCTCGCGCCGCACTGGCTGGCGGGGACGATGGTTGAAGACGGGGACGCGGACGAGACGTTCTGCGACGCGGTGTGCCCGCAGGGCCGCATCTGCGACGAGAACCTCGCACCCAAGACCATGACCGATGCCGAGTTCGAGGGGCAGGCAAACTATGCCTATCACCTCGATGCCGGAAAGTTCGCGCCGTTCATGCAGCGGCATTGCACCGAAAAGCTGGGCGTGCGCCACGTGCTGGCCGATATGCGCCAGGTGCTTCAGGACGAGAGCGGCGACATCCGTGCGATCGTGACCGAGCAGGCGGGCGAGATCGCCGGCGACCTGTTCGTCGATTGCACCGGCATGCGCAGCCTGCTGCTGGGCGAGACGATGGGCGTGGGCTTCAAGGACTGCAACGACGTGCTGTTCTGCGATACCGCGCTGGCGGTGCAGGTGCCCTATCCCGATCCGGACGCGCCGATCGCCACGCACACCATCTCCACCGCGCAATCGGCGGGCTGGATCTGGGACATCGGCCTGCCGACGCGGCGCGGCGTGGGCCATGTCTATTCGAGCCGCCATATCAGCCGCGAACAGGCCGAAGCCGAGCTGCGCGCCTATATCGGCCCGGCGGCCGACGGCCTTGCCGTGCGCAAGATCGATATCCGTTCGGGCCACCGCGAACTGTTCTGGAAGGGCAACTGCGTGGCGGTGGGGCTGGCGGCGGGCTTCCTCGAACCGCTGGAAGCCTCGGCGATCGTGCTGATCGAGCTTTCGGCGAAGATGATCGCCGACCAGATGCCCCCCGCGCGCGAGGTCATGGACATCGTGGCCCGGCGCTACAACGAGAAGACGCTGTACCGCTGGGGGCGGATCATCGATTTCCTCAAGCTCCACTATGTGCTGAGCCAGCGCCGCGACACCGCCTTCTGGCGCGACAACATGGACCCGGCGACGATCCCCGAACGCCTGCGGGAACTACTGGCGCTATGGCGCTGGCAGCCGCCCTACATGCACGAGGAGTTCGACCGGGTGGACGAGGTATTCCCTTCGGCCTCCTACCAGTACGTGCTCTATGGCATGGGCTTCCGCTCCGAGGTCTCGGCCCGCGCGCTGGAACCCGAGGTGCGCGATGCCCGCCGGGCAAGGGGGCAGAACGCCGATGTCACCGCGCGCATGCTGACGGCGCTGCCGCGCCATCGCGACCTGATCAACCGCATCGTGGAATATGGCCTTCAGCCCGTGTGACCACGCCTGCCCGTCTGACCACGCTTGAACGCCGGCCCGGGTACGCCCGGACCAGAAGACCAGAGAGGACATCTTCGTGATCGAGAGTTCGATGCCCGCGCGCCGTCCCGCGCGTTCGCTACTCGCCGCCGCAAGTTTGATAGCGCTAACGTTTTCGCCCGCCCAGGCGCGGGAATCCGCTTCGGCATCGCCCGAGGCATGGACGGAAGCGGACCGCGCGGCATCGGCGCTGGTCGCGAAGATGACGGTCGATGAAAAGGTCGAACAGCTGCTCAACGTCGCCCCGGCGATCCCGCGGCTGGGCATTCCCGCCTACAATTGGTGGACCGAGAGCCTGCACGGAGCGGGCGGCGCGGTGCCAACCACCAACTTCCCGCAGTCCATCGGCCTTGCCGCCACGTTCGATCCGCCGCTGGTGCACGACGTGGCGCGGGTGATCAGCACCGAGTTGCAGGGGCTGCACACGCTGGCGCGGCAGACCGGGCATCTCGGCAAGATCGGCACCGGGCTCGATACCTGGGCACCCAACATCAACATCTTCCGCGATCCGCGCTGGGGGCGCGGGCAGGAGACCTATGGCGAGGACCCGTTCCTGACCGCCCGGCTGGGCGTCGCCTATGTGCAGGGCATCCAGGGCCCGAACCCGGACCTGCCCGACGTGATCGCCACGCCCAAGCACTTCGCGGTCCATTCCGGGCCGGAGCCGACGCGCCACACCGACAACATCATGGTCTCGCGCCATGATCTGGAAGATACCTACCTGCCCGCCTTCCGCGCCGCGATCGTGGAGGGCAAGGCTGGGTCGATCATGTGCGCCTACAACCGCGTGGATGGTCAGCCCGCCTGCGCCAGCGACCTGCTGCTGAAGGACCGCTTGCGCGGCGCGTGGGGCTTCAAGGGCTATGTCGTGTCCGATTGCGATGCGGTGGTCGACATCTACGATCGCCACAAGTACGCGCCCGATGCCGCTTCGGGCGTGGCGGCGGGCCTGCTGGCGGGCGTGGACAACGAATGCCACACCGGCACGATCGGCGAGGCTCCGGGGCTGGCGGACCGGTACAAGGCCGCGCTCAAGGCCGGGTATCTGACCGACACCGATCTCGACCGCGTGCTGGTGCGCCTGTTTTCCGCGCGCTACCGCAACGGCGATCTGCGCGGGATCGCCGCGCGCAAGCCCAATGCCACGCCGGTGAGCGCGGTGGGCACGCGCGAGGGGTGGGACCTGTCGCTCAAGGCGGCGGAAAAGAGCCTCGTCCTGCTCAAGAACAACGGCGTCCTGCCGCTCAAGCCCGGCGTGCGCGTCGCGGTCATCGGGCCGCTGGGCGATGCCACGCGCGTGCTGCGCGGCAACTATTCCTCGCCCAATTCGGCGCCGCCGATCTCGGTGGTCGATGGTCTGCGCCGGGCGATGCCCGAGGCGAAGGTCACGCTGGTGCCGTTCGCGCCCTCGATCACCGACGGCGATCTCGTCACCGACGGTAATTTCCTGACGCCCGATGGACAGCCGGGGCTGCGCGCGGTCTATTACAACGCGATCGACCCTGCCAAGCCGCGCGGCGAACGGACCTTCTCCGCGAGGCCGGTGGTCACGCGGATCGAGGCTAATCTCCAGAGCAGCGCGATGCAGCTGAAAGAGGTTTCCGACGCGCACAAGGTGGTGTGGGACGGCTTCTTCGTCGCGCCGGAAAGCGGTCTCTACAAGCTGGGCGTGACCGGGGTGAAAGGCGCGCTGGAGATCGACGGTAAGCCGCTGGTCCGGTCCGACCGCTATTCGCTGTGGGGCGAAGCGCCCAAGTATGTCGAGGTCCAGCTGAAGAAGGGCGAGCGCTATCCGCTCCACTTCGACCTGGAAGGCGGCGGCGCGGCGGGGCCGGGCCTGTTCTGGAAGCGCATCACTCATGATCCCTGGGGCGATCTGGCGCGGGGCGCGGCCGACGCGGACGTGCTGGTGGCGGTGGTCGGCCTGACCTCCGATCTCGAGGGCGAGGAAATGCCGCTCAAGATCGAAGGCTTCGACGGCGGCGACAAGACCGGGCTGGAACTGCCGATGGACCAGCGCGAGCTGCTGATCCGCGCGCGTACGCTGGGCAAGCCGTTGATCGTCGTGACGATGAACGGCAGCCCGATCGACTTGTCATGGGCGAAGGACAATGCCGATGCGCTGGTGGAGGCGTGGTATCCGGGGCAGGCGGGCGGCCTGGCCGTGGCCAATGCGCTGTCGGGCAAGGTCAACCCCTCGGGCCGCCTGCCGCTGACCTTTTACAAGGACACGGCCGATCTACCGGCCTTCACCAACTATGCGATGGCGGGGCGGACCTACCGCTACTTCACCGGCAAGCCGGTCTATGGCTTCGGCTATGGCCTGAGCTACACCACGTTCGGCTATGGACCCGCGCGGGTGGAGCCGGTGGACGGCAGCACCGCGAACGGCATCCGCGTGACCGCGCAGGTCACCAACACCGGCACGCGCGAGGGCGAGGAAGTGGTGCAGGCCTACCTGCGCTTCCCCGATCAGCCGGGCGCGCCGCGCGTGGCCCTGCGCGGGCTGCAGCGGGTGGCGCTGAAGCCGGGCGAGAGCAAGGCGGTGACGCTGGAACTTTCCCCGCGCGATCTTTCCGCGGTGCGGCCCGATGGCGTGCGGCAGGTCTTCGCCGGAGCCTATCGCCTGAACCTGGGTGGCGGTCAGCCGGACAGCGGGCTGCCGGGCACGGAGACCACGTTCACTGTCGATCGCGTGGCGGATGTGCCGAAGTGAGGGCACTGGCGCTCCTTGCCCTGCCGGTCGCGGCATCGGCCTTGTCGGCGGCTGCCCCCGCCGCCGCGCAGCCCGCGAAGAAGGCGCAGGTCACCGAGGCGTCCACCGCCCCGCCGGGTGTGGCCTTCACCCGGCATCAGGAAGCGCCGCTGTGGAAAGTCACGCGGCATCCCGGCGACGGCAAGGGCGCCTATGCCACTGGCGCGTACCGCAATCTCTTCACCGAACTGCTCGGCGTGCCGCGCGAGGCGGTGAAGGCGCGGATCGACGCGACGTGGCGCGCCTATTTCCATGGCGACGGGCAGGAGCAGCGGCTCTATTTCGAGACCGGCGCCAACGCGAACGGCACGCTGGCCTACGTTACCGACTGGGCAAACAACGATGCCCGGTCCGAAGGCATGAGCTATGGCATGATGATCGCCGTCCAGCTGGACCACAAGCGCGAGTTCGACGCGCTGTGGAACTGGGCCAAGACCTACATGCAGGTGACCGATCCGGCCAATCCTTCCTATGGCTACTTCGCGTGGTCGATGGGCACAGACGGCAGCCCGCGCAGCGCCGGGGCCGCGCCCGATGGCGAGGAGTTCTTCGCCATGGCGCTCTATTTCGCGGCGAACCGCTGGGGCAACGGCACGGGCATCTACGACTACAAGGCCGAAGCCGACCGCATCCTGACCGCGATGCGCCATCGCCCGGTCATGACCGGGACGCCGCCGTTCCGCATCCATCCGGGCGACGCGCCGTTCGTGCAGCCGGACCATCCCTGGCCCAGCATCAACAACCGCGCCGAGGCGGCGGCGCTGGCCGCGCAGGGCAAGACGCCTCCGCCGCCATGGCGCGATCCCGCGCCGAAGCCCCACGCGGTGGGGCCGATGATGGAGGAGAGCCACGCGATGGTCCGCTTCGTGGCGGACGTGGGCTATCCGGGGTCGGACGCGTCCTACCACCTGCCCGCGTTCTACGAACTGTGGGCGCGCTGGGGGCCGGAGGCCGATCGCGCGTTCTGGGCCACGGCCGCCGACGTCAGCCGCGATTACTTCGTGCGCGTGACGGACGCGCGCACCGGCCTCGCCCCCGATCACAGCTATTTCGACGGCAGCACCATGACGACGGGCACGGGCGAGCCCTATCCGTTCGGCTACGACAGCTGGCGCACGTCGAGCAACTGGTCGGTCGATGCCAGCTGGTGGGGCAAGGACCCGCGCCAGAAGACGCTGAGCACCGCGATCCAGACCTTCCTGGCGGGCGAGGGGATCGATCGCTTCGCCGATCGCTACACGCTGGATGGCAAGCCCCTGTCGCAGCGCCATTCGCCGGGGATGGTGGCGGCCACGGCCGTGGCCGGGCTGGCGGGAACGCCGGCGCCGCTGGCGCGCGCCTTCGTCAAGGAGCTGTGGGACACGCCGATGCCCGCAGGCGAACAGCGCTATTTCGACGGCATGCTCTATCTGATGAGCATGATGCACCTTGCCGGCGAATACCGGATCATCGCTCCGCCGACGGGGTAGCTGTCAGGCGCGGTAGTGTCAGGCGCGCGCGGGCGCGTCGATATCGGCCAGGGCCAGCTCGATCAGCTTCTGCATTGCCGCGCGCGCGGCGGGGCCATCGCCATCGGCCACGGCATCGAACAGCACGCGGTGATCGGGCAGGGGATCGCGCGGCAGCTTGCGCTTGCGCTGCTTGTAGATCGTGGTCCAGCGCACCGCCGCCGAAATCGTGCTGGCCAGCGAAATCAGCGCCATGTTGCCGGTGGCCTTGAGCAGCGTGGTGTGAAAGGCCTGGTCCGCCGCCTGCCCCAGCGGGGAGGCGAGCGTGTGCTTCGCCATCTCCTCCAGCGCATGACCCATCTGCGCCAGTTGCGCGCCGGTGCGCCGCGTGGCGGCGATCTCGGCGGCGGCCGGCTCGATGATCAGGCGCAACTCGAACAGGTCGTCGATCGCCGCCCGGCTGGGTTCGCCCTCGAAGGTCCAGGCCAGCACGTCGGGATCGAGGATGTGCCAGCGCGAGGGGTCGGTGATCTTGGTGCCCGCCTTGGGGCGGCTTTCGACAAGGCCCTTCGCGGCGAGGATGCGGATCGCCTCGCGATAGGCGGTGCGCGAGATGTGGTTGCGCTCGGCAAAGTCGACCTCGCTGGTCAGCACGTGGCCGGGGGGGTACTTGCCGGTGACGATGGCGATGCCAAGGTCGCGCGCGATGCTGCCGTGCAGCCGCAGCGATTTGTCAGACCTGTCGATCGCGTCCCCGCCCGGTTCCCTGCTTTGCGACACTTTACACTCCTTGCGCTTCCCCTCTATTCGGGCGCAATTCCGCCAAAGTCCAGCAGTTCGATCATTCCGCGTGCCATCGGGATCTGTCAGTCCATTCGGGTCAGGGAAGGCGGAAAGTCCACTTGCCCGCATCGGATGCCGGATCGAACCGGACAAGGCGCGGCGTGCTGGCGCCCACGGCGGAAAGCGCGAGCGGCCTGAACGGATCGGGCGTGGACTTCGGGATGATCCGGAAGGCGCCGTCGGCAAGCTGGTCGATCCGCCAGAGCTGTTCGGGCGCGCCGGTGAAGGCGGGCACGGCCACGACATCGCCCGACGGCGTCGCCGCCAGCGCGCGGGTGGTTCCGGCGATCACAATCCGCACATAGGGCGCGCCGAACCAGCCGCCCGCGCCGGCCACGGGCTCGATCGTCCAGTGCTGGTGCGGCCGCACCATGTAATCGCCCATGTCGACCGGGATCGGCCCGGCGGGCCAGGTCGCGCGGTTCTGTTCGAGCGTCTGGTCGGGCACCGGCGTGAGCGGCTCCTTGGGCGCGCCGAAGCCGGTCCATTTGAACGGCAGGCGCACCTCGTCCACCGCCAGTTGCAGCGCGCCGCCGCGTTCGGACTGGATCTCGTAGGTTCCGGGGCGCAGGTTCTCCTGCCCCACGGGCCAGCCGTTCTTCCAGGTGAGCGGCAGGATCGCCAGCACGCTGCGGCCCGACCGGTCCATGTCGGCCTCGTAGTGGAACGAGAATTTCTCCACCCCGTCGCCCAGATCGACCAGGCCGAAGTGGCCCGCGCCCATGCCGCGCCCGTTCGATCCCCAGACCAGCTTGCCGCCGCCCTTCAGCAAGGGCACGCCGAAGTTGTCGACGTAGGGCCCCAGCGGGCTGCGCGCGCGGCCGACGCGGATGTTGTAGGTGGAATTGGGCCCGTCGCAACAGGTGCCGTGGGTGCCCAGCAGATAGTACCAGCCATCGCGATGGAGCAGCGCGGTGGCTTCCATGTCGATCGCGATGTCGACCGGCTGGTTGCCGGGCAGGCGCTCGGCGGTTTTGGGATCAAGCTCGATCATGCGGATGGAGCCGAAATAGGTGCCGTAGCTCAGCCACAGGTGCCCCTCCGCGAGCAGGAACGCCGGATCGATGGCGTCATGCAGTTCCATCCCGTCGCTGGAGGCGACCGTGCCGACGTCGTGGAAGCCGAAATCCTTCGAGGCCGGATCGAGCGACTTCGTCCACATGATCTTGACGTCGCTCTTGTGCCCGCCGTTCATGCCGCCACCGCCCACGGCCCAGGCGACGAAATAGCGGTCGCCCAGCTTGATGACGTCGGGCGCGACGCCTCCGCCGGGGCGCACGGGGCCGCTCTTCCAGGTCCAGCCGTCGCTGGAGACGAGCCCGCCGCCGAACGTGCCGAAGGTGTAGAACCTGCCGTCCGATTCCACGATGGTCGACGGATCGTGGATATAGGGTTCGCCCTCCAGCTGGGCGACGGGGTTGCTCTGCGCGAGCGCCGCCGCCGGCACGAGGGCGAGCGCGGCGGCAAGCAGATGGTGCTTCATCGGCATTCCCCTCACTGCGCGCGCACCGAAAGATCGCGGATCGGCTGGCCCTTGCCATCGACGAAGCGGATGCAGAAATCGCTGAGGCCGGGGCCGTTGATCACCGCGCCGATCAGCACGTTGCGGCCCTTTTTCAGGCCGACGGCGGGCGAGACGACATCGTCCATCACCATGCGGCGGTCGCCGAACAGCGCGGCCGTTTCCGCGCCGTTGAGCCACCAGACCGAGGCGGAATTGGACCCGGCGGCGAGATGCGCATCAGGCATGTCGCGCGGGGCGTCGATCACCGTCACCGCCCAGAAGATCACGCCGTAGGTCGGCTTGCCATAGGCCTGGGCAAAGCCGAACAGCTTGACGTCCCATGGCGTGGCATCGAGCGCGTGCCAGGTGAGCGAAGCGCCCTTGTGCGCGATGGTCTGGCCATCGCGCGGCAGCGTGTGGCCAGAGCCGGTATCAAGCCCGGCCGGACGGTCCGCGGCGAAGGCCGCGCGCACATAGGTGCTGGTGAACAGCTGGTTGGTGCGGTTGGGCTTGGCGATGGGTTCCAGCAGCAGCCAACGCCGGATGAAGCCATCGGCATCGGGTGCGGCGCTACCCGCCGTCGCGGGCGTGAAATGGGGCGCCAGCGGCGCCGCCTCGCGCGCCACCGCCGGCAAGGCGCTGGCGGCGAGCAGCGCGCACGCCGCCCCAAGAACACGAGCCTTCTGCATCATCACCTCTCCCAAGCCGCATCACCCGTTAGACGATCGCCATCAGAACCGGTTGAGCATATTCTCCAGCCATTCCTGCCGGCCCGAGACCGGCTTGGGGGCCAGATCGCGCGCCACGGCAAGATCGGCGATTTCGGCAAGGCTCGCGCCCTTGATCGCCTGGCCCAGCTCGCCGTTCCACCCGGCGTAGCGTTCGGCCCGGAAAGCATCGATGCGGCCATCGGCGATGATGGCCTCGGCGCGCAGCAGCGCCCTGGCGATCACATCCACGCCGCCGATGTGGCCGTGGAACAGGTCCGCCGCGTCGACCGACTGGCGGCGCACCTTGGCATCGAAGTTGAAGCCGCCATCGGTGAAGCCGCCGGCGCGCTCGATCTCGATGCAGGCCAGCGTCAGTTCCTCGACCGAGTTGGGAAACTGGTCGGTATCCCACCCGTTCTGCGGATCGCCACGGTTGGCGTCGATCGAGCCGAAAATGCCGAGCGCGCGCGCCATGGCGATTTCGTGCTCGAAGGTATGGCCCGAAAGCGTGGCGTGGTTGGCCTCGATGTTGACCTTGACCTCGTTCTCCAGCCCGAAGCGCTTGAGGAAGCCATAGACGGTCTGCGTGTCGAAATCGTACTGGTGCTTGGTCGGCTCGTGCGGCTTGGGCTCGATCAGGATCGTGCCGGCAAAGCCGATCTTGTGCTTGTGTTCGACCACGAGGGTGAGGAAGCGGCCGAAGTTTTCCTGCTCCACCGCCAGATCGGTGTTGAGGATCGTGTCGTAGCCCTCGCGCCCGCCCCACAGCACGTAATTCGCGCCGCCGAGGCGATGCGTCGCTTCCAGCGCGTCGCGCACCTGGCTGGCGCCCCAGGCATAGACTTCGGGGCGGGGGCTGGTGGCCGCGCCCGCCAGATAGCGCGGGTGGCCGAAGAGGTTGGCCGTGCCCCACAGCAGCTTGCGGCCATGCGCGGCCTGCAGTTCTTCCAGATGATCGACCGCGCGGGCGAAGCTTGCCCGGAATTCGCCGATGCTTTCGGCCGGGGCCATCACGTCCACGTCGTGGAAGCAGTAGAACGGCAGGTCGAGCTTTTCGACGAAGGCCAGCGCCGCCTCGCGCTTGGCGCGCGCGGCCGCTTCGTCCTGCGGGCCGTTGAGCCAGGGGCGATCAAAGGTGCCCGCGCCGAACACGTCGCTGCCCGGCCAGCAGAAGGTGTGCCACATGCACACGGCAAAGCGCAGGTAATCCTCCATGCGCTTGCCGAAGACCACGCGGTCCTTGTCGTACCAGCGATAGGCGAGGTCGTTGGCGCTCTCGGGGCCTTCATACCGGACGGTGTCGAATGCGTCGAAATAGGCAGCGGACATTGCAGGCTTACTCCTTGATGGCGCTGAGCGCCCGATAGGCGGCGCGGAAGCGTTCCCGCTTCGGCGCAAGGCGGGCCGCGAGATCGGGATCGGGCTCGATCACCGCGCGAACGGGGGGACGGGTGCAGACCTCGGCGGCGCTGGCACCGGTGGCGGCCATCTGGGCGAGGCGCGCGCCGCCCAGCGCGGGGCCGACCTCGCCGCCGTGCAGATAGACGAGGCGGACGCCGAGCACGCTGGAAAGGATGCGGCCCCAGTGCGCCGAGCGCGAGCCGCCGCCGATCACGCACAGCTCCTCGATCCGCGTGCCCGCGCCGCGCAGGGCGTCGATCCCGTCGGCATGGGCGAAGGCCACGCCTTCGAGCACGGCGGCGGCCAAACGCGGCGTGGTGCTTTCGTTGCCGAGGCCCAGGAACGCGGCGCGGATATGCGGATCGTTGTGCGGCGTGCGCTCGCCGGAAAGATAGGGCAGGAACAGCTCGCCGCCGCTGGCCGCGCCGGCCTGTTCGGCCAGCGCGAAGAATTCGGCCGGCCCTGGCACGTTGCAGGCGCGGGCCGCCCAATCGATGCACGAGGCGGCGGAAAGGTGCACGCTCATCTGGTGCCACACGCCGGGCAAGGCGTGGCAGAACGCGTGGACGGCCTGCGCGGGATTGGGCCGGAACGCCGCGTTGGCGACGAAGATGACGCCCGATGTGCCGAGCGAGAGCATGCCCTGGCCATCATCCAGCACGCCGACGCCGAGCGCGCCCGCCGCGTTGTCGCCCGCCCCGGCGACCACCGGCACGCGGCCCATGCCCCAGTCGCGCGCGACATCCTCGCGCAGCACGCCGGTCACGTCCGGGCCTTCGTGGAGGCGCGGCATGTGGCGTTCGTCGAGGCCGGTCGCGGCCAGCATTTCGCCCGACCAGGCGCGCCCGGCCACGTCGAGCCACAGCGTTCCGGCTGAATCCGACATGTCGCTGGCCTTCTCGCCGGTGAGCGCCAGGCGCACGTAGTCCTTGGGCAGCAGCACGGTGCGCGTGGCAGCGAAGACATCGGGCTCGTGCTTGCGCACCCAGGCCAGCTTGGGCGCGGTGAAGCCGGGCATGGCGATGTTGCCGGTGATCTCGCGGGTGCGCGGTTCGTCCGCTTCCAGCGCCACGCATTCGGCGAAGCTGCGCCCGTCGTTCCACAGGATCGCCGGGCGCAGCGGCCGGTCGTCGGAACCGAGCAGGGTAGCGCCGTGCATCTGCCCGGCAAGGCCCACCGCCTGCACGCCGCCGCGCAGCGCCGCATCGATGCCGAGCACGGCCTTGTGCGCCGCTTCCACCCAGTCGGCCGGGGCCTGTTCGGACCACAGCGGCTGGGGGCGCGAGACGGAAAGGTCGGCGCTGCTTTGCGCCAGCACCTCGCCGCTCGCGGCGGTGACCACCGCCTTGACGCAACTGGTGCCGACATCGATGCCAAGGAACATGGGCGCTTACTTCGCCTTCATCGGATCGATCGTCCGGATCGTGCCGTCGGGGTTGAAGGTCAGCTCCGTCACCTTGACGTTGCGCAGGTGGTTCTTGTTGGACAGCTGGGTGTCGGCGTAGAACAGCCACCATTTTCCGTCGTGCTGGATGATCGAATGGTGCGTGGTCCAGCCCTGCACCGGCTTCAGGATATGGCCGGCATAGCGGAACGGGCCATAGGGGCTGGTGCCGATGGCGTAGTTGAGGAAGTGCGTGTCGCCGGTGGAATAGGTGTAGTAATACTTGCCGTCCTTGCGGAAGACCCACGAGGCTTCGAAGAAGCGGCGTTCGTGATCGCCGCCGGTCACGGGCTTGCCGTCCTCGCCCAGGATCACCGCGTCGCGCGGGGCCTCGGCAAAGGTCTTCATGTCGGGGTTCATCCGGACTACCTTGCCCGAAAGCGCGGGCTTGTCGTCCTGCTTGAGGTCGGTGTCCGATCCGTTGGGATCGTATTGGCCGTTGGCCCAGCGCTGGAGCTGGCCGCCCCAGATGCCGCCGAAATACATGTAGGCACTGCCGTCGTCGTCCACGAACACCGCCGGGTCCATCGAGAACGAGCCGGGGATTGGCTCCTTCTCGGCCACGAACGGGCCCATCGGGTTTTTCGACGTGGCCACGCCGATGCGGAACGCGCCCAGGCCGTTCCGGTCTTTCGATTTGTCGCGCGCGGGGAAATAGAGGAAGTAGGTGCCGTCCTTGTAGGCGGCATCGGGCGCCCACATCTGCTGCGAGGCCCAAGGCACGTCCTTCACGTCGAGCGCGACCGGGCCGATGGTCACCTTGCCGCCGACCTTGTCCAGCGAGAGCACGCGGTAATCGCGCATGGCGTACTGGTTGCCCAGGTCGTCGTCGGGCGTCGGCGTGGCGATGTCGTGCGAGGGATAGACGTAGATCTTGCCGCCGAACACGTGGGCGGAAGGATCGGCCGTGTAGATTTCGCTGACCAGCGGCTGATCGCGGAACGCGCTGGCGGGCGCGCCGCCGTTGCCGGGCTGCGCTTCGCTGTCCGCCTTGGCGCACGCGGCGAGGGCCATGAAGCCGGTCAGGCACAGCGCGGCGGTGGTGATTCTTGCCTTCATCGTCGGACATCCTCTTGCAGGCCGATTTTTCGGGCCTTTCGCGTGATCGCTCGGGATATGATAGCGCTACCTAAATGGTACGGCAATTTGAAATGTGCGTTTCCGTTCCTTCTGCTGTGCCGGGAAGGCAGGTGCGGTAGCGAGGAGACGACCCCGCCGTCACGCTCAATCCTCGAACGGATCGACCGCAACGCGCGTGCCGCGCAGGAAGGCGTCCGCCACCAGGCGCAGCGGATCGATATCCACGTCGCTGCGGCCGGTGCGGATCAGCGTGGCGAAGCGGGCGTAGAGGCCGGTGTATTCGTGGTCCTCGTCGCGCTGTGTGCCGGAGGGCAGGGTCAGTACCGCCCCGCCGCCGGAGAGCCTGAGCGTGCCGGCATCGGTTTCCACCGCGATGTCCCAGCTTTGCGGTCCGGTCTGGCGCCAATCGAGGTCCATGTGGACGATCGCGCCGCCGGTATCGCGGAAATGCAGGTCGGCAGCGATCGGCGCGGCGCGGTTGGCGGGAATTTCCAGCGTGGCGACCTCAAGGAAGATCGGGCGCGGCAGGATTCGAGTGACGATCGACAGCGCGTTGATGCCGGGATCGAACACGCCCAGGCCGCCCGGCTCCCAGATCCACGCCTGCCCCGGATGCCAGACGCGCACGTCCTCGCGCCAGGTGATCTCCACGCGCTCGATCCGCCGTTCCGCCAGCCAGGCGCGCGCCGGGGCGACGCCGGCGGCGAAGCGCGAATGCCATGCGGCGAACAGCGTGGCGCCGACCCTGTCCGCCTGGCTGTGCAGCGCGGCGACTTCCGCCAGCGTGGCTCCCGGGGGCTTTTCGAGGAACACATGGATGCCGCGCGCAAGCGCCGTGCTGGCCAGATCGTGACGGACCTGCGGCGGCGTGCAGAGCGCCACGGCATCGACCGCGGGGCCGCCGGCCAGCAGGTCGTCGAGGCTGGCGAAATGCGGCACGCCTTCGACGCCCGGATCGCGCGGGCTGACCGTGGCGGCAAGGCCGAACGCGCGGTTGCCGGCGATGGCGGGCAAGTGCTGGTCGCGGGCGATCTTGCCCACGCCGACCACGGCGATGCGAATCGGGTCCATCGCGCTAGAGCACCCGCACCTTCACCGGGGCGGAAGCATCGCCGCCCAAGCGCGCCAGCGGGTTGCGGCAGGGCAGGGTGAACGGCGCGGCCTCGATCTCGAACACGTCGCCCACCTGCGTGCGCACCGCATCGCTGAACGAAAGCGTGGCAGTGCCGAAGAAGTGGACGTGGACGTCGCCCGCGCGGCGGAACAGGTCATACTTGAAGTGATGGTGTTCGAGATTGGCGAGGCTGTGGCTCATGTTGTCCTCGCCGGTGAGGAACGGCTTTTCCCACAGCACCGCGCCATCGCGCAGGATGCGGCTGGTGCCGCGAATGTCCTTGGGCGCCTCGTCGATCAGCAATTCGGGGCCGAGCGCCGCGCGGCGCAGCTTGGAATGGGCGAGCCAGAGGTAATTGTGCCGCTCGGTCACATGGTCGGAAAATTCGTTGGCGAGAGCGAAGCCCAGGCGGAACGGCGTGCCGTCGGGGCCGATCAGGTAGATCCCGGCCAGTTCCGGCTCCTCGCCGCCATCCTGCGCGAAGGCCGGCATGTCCAGCGGCTCGCCGGGGCCGACAAGCTGGCTGCCATCCCCCTTGTAGAACCATTCGGGCTGCTGGCCGACGCCGCCATCGGCGGGCTTGCCGCCCTCCAGCCCTTCCAGGAACATGCGCATGGAATCGGTCTGGTGCGCGGCGGCGGCGGCTTCGCGGTGCATCTTGTCGCGCCCTTCGGCCGAGCCGAGGTGGGTGAGGCCGGTTCCGGTGAGCGCGAGGTGCGCCGGATCTTCGTGATCGACGGGCGCGAGGAAGTGGCCCGCCTGGAACTCGGCGGCGAGATCGATCGCCGCGCCCGCCGGGCAGGCCCGCGCCTCCGTGGCCAGCGTGGTGCCGGCCGCGATCGCGCGGCGGGCAAGGTCGGTGGTGCGCGCCACGCCTTCGAGGACATGGGCCGCATCGCCCTCGGCCAGGACAAGGCGGCGCGTACCGTCGCCGGCGCGGTGTTGCAGGAGGCGGAGTGCCATGGATGAAATCTCCCGTCCGGCGTTCAGAGTGTCAGCGTGCCGTCGATCAGGCGGGGCGCGCCATCGCCGCGCGCATCGTCGCGCAGCTCGGGCGGCAGGACGGTCGGGTTGAGGTTCTGGTAGCTGACCGGGCGGAGGAACCGGTCGATGGCGAGCGTGCCGACCGAGGTGGTGCGCGCATCGGACGTGGCGGGGAAGGGGCCGCCGTGGACCATGGCGTGACAGACCTCGACGCCGGTTGGCCAGCCGTTGGCCAGGATGCGCCCGGCTTTCGTTTCCAGCACCGGCAGCAGGCGCGCGGCCAGCGCGTCGTCGGCGGCATCCATATGCAGCGTGGCAGTCAACTGGCCTTCAAGGCCCTTGAGCACCGAGGCGAGTTCCGCCTCGTCGCGGCAGACCACCACGATCGAGGATGCGCCGAACACTTCGTGGCCCATCGCCTTCTCGGCCAGGAACGCCTGGGCGGTGGTGCGGAACAGCGCGGCGTGGCCCTGCATCGCTTCGCCGGCCAGGCCCTCGGCCAGCTTCTCGACACCCGGCGTGGCCTCAAGCGCGGCGACGCCGGACTGGTAGGCCTTGCAGATGCCGCCGGTCAGCATGGTCTGTGCCGCAGCGGCGCGGGTCGCCTCGGTGGCGGCGGCAAGGAAGGCGTCCAGCCCTTCACCCTCGATGGCGAGGACGAGGCCGGGATTGGTGCAGAACTGGCCGGCGCCCATCGTCAGCGAACCGATGAAGGCTGCGCCGAGCGCGCTCCCCCGGGCCTTCAGCGCTTCGGGCAGGAGCAGGACCGGGTTGATGCTCGACATTTCCGCATAGACCGGGATCGGCACCTCGCGGCTCTGGGCGAGGCGCACGAGCGCGAGGCCGCCCCCGCGCGATCCGGTGAAGCCCACCGCGGCGATGCGCGGGTCCTGCACCAGCGCCGCGCCGAGGTCGTTCGACGGGCCGACCAGATGGCCGAACACGCCGGCGGGCAGGCCCGAGGCGGCGACCGCGCGCGTGATGGCGGCGGCCACGAGTGCGCCCGTGCGTGGGTGGGCGGGATGGCCCTTGACCACGACCGGGCAGCCGGCGGCGAGCGCCGAGGCGGTATCGCCCCCGGCGGTCGAGAAGGCCAACGGGAAGTTCGACGCGCCGAATACCGCCACCGGGCCGACCGGGATCATGCGCAGCCGCAGGTCCGGGCGGGGCAGCGGCTGGCGATCGGGCAGCGCGGGGTCGATGCGCAACTGCTGCCACGCGCCCTTGCGCACGACATCGGCGAACAGGCGCAGCTGGCCCACGGTGCGGCCCCGTTCGCCTTCCAGACGGGCGCGGGGCAGTCCGGATTCCTCCATGGCGGCTTCGATCAGCTCGTCGCCGATGGCCAGGATCTCCGCCGCGATGGCTTCCAGAAAGGCGGCGCGCTCTTCGCGCCCGGTGGCGCGGTAGGTATCGAACGCGGCGGCGGCGGCGGCGCAGGCGGCATCGACTTCGGCCGGACCATCGATGGCGAAGGCAGGGCCGGTCGGCTCACCCGTGGCGGCGGCCACGGAGCGGAATTCGGTCATGGGTATCTCCTGATTTACTCTGACATATTATCAGAGGTTCCGGAACGCAACAGGCGGCGCGACCCGGGAAAATGGGAATCCGGTTCGGTATTCAGGCCGTTTCACCGGTCGGGCGCGATCCCCACAAGGCGTAGAACAGCACGTACAATTCGCAGGCCGCCGTCAGCAGGAACGATGCCTGCAGGCCATAGGCATCGGCCAGCCAGCCCTGTACCACCACCAGCGCGCCGCCCGCGATCGCCATGATGAGCAGGCCGGAGCCTTCCTCGGTCAGCGGGCCGAGCCCGCGGATGCCGAGCGTGAAGATCGTGGGGAACATGATCGAATGGAACAGGCCGACCAGGATCAGCGCCCACATCGCCGCCGGGCCGGTGGTGAAGACGGTGACGAGCATGACGACGAAGGCGCCGATCGAGAACGCGGCGAGCACCAGCGCGGCATCGACCTTTTGCATGATCGCCGAGCCAAGGAAGCGGCCGACCATCATGCCGCCCCACAGGAACGTGAGATAGCGGCCCGCCTGCTCGTGCGTGAGGTTGGCGATCGTGGGCTGGCTGACGAAGTTCACGAACAGGTTGGCGACGCCGATTTCGGCGATCAGATAGATGAAGATCGCGGGCACGCCGAACACCAGGTTGCGGTGTTTCCACAGCGAGAGCTTGCGCCGCTCCTCGGGCGCGAGGCGCAGCGTGGCGCTACCCATGGCGGGCAGCGGAAAGCGCGCGATCACCACGGCGAGAATCACCAGCACGATGGCGACAAGGCCATAGGGCAGGATCACCGACTGGGCATCGGCCAGCCGCTCCGCCGGGGTCAGCACCACGTCGGCGCTGGCCGTGCCGCCCTTCGACCGGCCCAGGATCAGGTAGGCGCCGAACATCGGCGCCAGCATCGTTCCCGCCGAATTCATCGCCTGCACCAGGTTGAGGCGCGAGGACGCGGTTTCGGGCTTGCCGACCACGGCCACGTAGGGGTTGGCCGCGACCTGCAGCAGGGTGATGCCGCTGGCGATCACGAACAGCATGGCCAGCGTCACCCCGTAGGACGGGATCGAGGCGGCCAGCATCATGCCGAGCGCGCCCGCCGCCATGACCAGCAGGCCGATCACCAGCGCTTTCTGGTAGCCCGCCTTCTCGATCAGCTTGGCCGAGGGGATCGAGGCCACGAAATAGGCGATGAACCACACCGATTCGATCAATGTTGTCTGTGTATAGTTGAGATCGAACACGCTGCGCAGGTGCGGCAGCAGCGTGTTGTTGATCACCGTGATGAAGCCCCACATGAAGAACAGGCTGGCCAGCAGCATGAGCGCCGGGCCGTAGCGGGTCTGGGAATTCGCCTCGGTCAGCGGATTTTCTGCCTGATTTCCCTGCGTATTGGACTGCGTTGAGGCCACTGGTGGCATGGTCTCGGCTTCCTCTCGTCTGCTTCGTGCGGGTGACGGCCTTCTTACCGTCTTGCGCAATCTCTATTTGTCAGACTATATCTGCGGAAAGGTCGCGTCAATGGGCGGCGACGATCACGACCGGTTCCGAAAGGATGAGAGGATGAGGATTGTGGGCAAGCCGAAGGGGGGCGTCGCGCTGGCGATGGTACTGGCGGCGCCGGTGATGCTGGTCGCGCAGGTGGCGGGCGCTGCCGAGGCGAAGCAGGAAAGCGCCGGCAAGCTCGCCGACGGGTCGGAAGCTTTCGCGATCACGCTCAAGGCGGCGAACGGCGTCTCGGCGCGGGTGCTGACTTATGGCGCCACGCTGCAATCGCTGATGGCGCCTGGCCGCGATGGCGCGGTGGCCGATGTCCTGCTGGGGTATGACGATGTCCAGTCCTACGAGGCGAAGCCCAACTTCTTCGGCGTGACCGTGGGGCGCTATGCCAACCGCATCGCCGCCGGCCGGTTCACGCTCGACGGCAAGAGCTACCAGCTTCCGCAGAACAACAACGGCAACAGCCTGCATGGCGGCGCGAAAGGGTTCGACAAGCGCAACTGGCGGATCGTTTCGGTCACGTCTGGCCCGGTGGCGAGCGTGGTGCTGTCCTACGTCAGCGCCGATGGCGAGGAGGGCTATCCCGGCAAGCTCGATACCAGGGTCACCTACAGCCTCGACGAGCGCGGCAACCTGACCATCGTGTTCGAGGCCACGACCGACAAGCCGACGATCGTCAACATGACCAACCACGCCATCTTCAACCTGGCCGGGGAAGGTTCGCCGATGGGGGCCATGGGGCACCGCCTGACCATTCCGGCATCGACTTATACCCCGGTGGGGGCGACGCTGATCCCCACCGGCGAGCGGCGCAAGGTGGCCGGTACCGTGTTCGATTTCCGGACGCCGCGCCGTGTGGCCGACGGGCTGCGCGACGGCACCGACCAGCAGATCGTTTACGGACGCGGGTATGACCACAACTTCGCGCTCGACAAGGGCGCGACGGCCACGCCCCAGCTTGCCGCGCGGCTGGAAGACCCCGCATCGGGCCGCGTCCTCGAAGTGCTGAGCACCGAGCCCGGCGTGCAGTTCTACACCGGCAACTTCCTCGATGGGACGCTCGTCGGCAAGAAGGGGCACGTCTATCGCATGGGCGATGGCATCGCGCTGGAACCGCAGAAGTTTCCCGATGCGCCAAACCAGCCTTCGTTCCTGTCCGCGCGCGTCGATCCGGGCAAGCCCTATCGCCACGTGATGATCTACCGCGTCAGCAAGGCGCCGCCGGCGCGCTGACCCTTTCGCACCTCCAGCACCCGAAGGCCGCAATGACCGATTCTTCCAGCAAGCGCCAAACCCCGAAGCTGCGTTCCCGCGCGTGGTTCGACAATCCCGACAACATCGACATGACCTCGCTCTATCTCGAGCGCTATCTCAACTTCGGGTTGAGCCTTGAGGAGCTGCGTTCGGGCAAGCCGATCATCGGCATCGCGCAGACGGGAAGCGATCTTTCGCCCTGCAACCGCCACCACATCGTGCTGGCCGAGCGCGTGCGCGAGGGCATCCGCGAGGCGGGCGGGATCGCGCTGGAGATCCCGGTCCACCCGATCCAGGAAACGGGCAAGCGGCCGACCGCCGGGCTGGACCGCAACCTGGCCTATATCGGGCTGGTCGAGGCGCTCTATGGCTATCCGATCGATGGCGTGGTGCTGACCACCGGCTGCGACAAGACCACCCCCGCGCTGCTGATGGCGGCGGCGACGGTGAACATCCCGGCGATCGCGCTGTCCGTCGGGCCGATGCTGAACGGCTGGTTCAAGGGCGAGCGCACCGGATCGGGCACGATCGTGTGGAAGGGCCGCGAACTGATGGCCAAGGGCGAGCTGGACGAGGAGGGCTTCATCAAGCTCGTCGCCAGTTCCGCGCCATCGACCGGCTATTGCAACACCATGGGCACGGCCACGACCATGAACAGCCTGGCCGAAGCGCTGGGCATGATGCTGCCGGGCTCCGCCGCGATCCCCGCGCCCTACCGCGACCGGCAGGAATGCGCCTGGCGCACGGGCAAGCGGGTGGTCGAGATGGTGCACGAGGACCTGAAGCCTTCGGACATCATGACGCTCGATGCCTTCCACAACGCCATCGTCGTCAATTCCGCGATCGGCGGATCGACCAACGCGCCGATCCACCTCGCCGCGATCGCCCGCCACGTGGGCGTGGACCTTCCGCTGACCGACTGGCAGCGGCTGGGCCACAAGGTGCCGCTGCTGGTGAACCTGCAACCCGCGGGCGAATATCTGGGCGAGGACTACTATCGCGCCGGCGGCGTGCCGGCCGTGGTCGGCCAGTTGATCGCCCAGGGGCTGATCGCCGAGAACGCGATGACCGCGAACGGCCGGACCATGGGCGAGAACTGCCGCGATGCGAAGATCGAGGACGAGCGCGTGATCCTGCCGTTCGACAAGCCGCTGAAGACCGAAGCGGGCTTCGTGGTGCTTTCGGGCAACCTGTTCGATTCCGCGATCATGAAGACCAGCGTGATCAGCGAGGAATTCCGCGCGCGCTATCTGTCCAACCCGGACGATCCCGAGGCGTTCGAAGGCCCGGCCGTGGTGTTCGACGGGCCGGAGGACTACCACGCGCGGATCGACGATCCCGCCACCGGGATCACCGCCGAAACGCTGCTGTTCATGCGCGGCGCGGGGCCGATCGGCTATCCGGGCGCGGCCGAAGTCGTCAACATGCGCGCGCCGGCCTATCTCATTACCGAGGGCGTCACCGCCCTGCCGTGCATCGGCGACGGGCGCCAGTCGGGCACCAGCGGCAGCCCCTCGATCCTCAACGCCAGCCCGGAGGCGGCCGCGATGGGCGGCCTGGCCCTGCTGAAGACCGGGGACCGCGTGCGCATCGACTTGCGCCGGGGCACGGCAGACATGCTGGTGCCGGACGCGGAACTGGCCGCGCGCCGCGCCGCGCTCGAAGCGGCGGGGGGCTATGCCTATCCGCCTTCGCAGACGCCGTGGCAGGAAATCCAGCGCGAACGCGTCGGCCAGCTTTCGACCGGCGCGATTCTGGAAGGCGCCGAGAAATACCAGCGCATCGCGCAGACGAGGGGCCTGCCGCGCGACAACCACTGATGCGCGGCCGGGGCTAAGGGCGCGGTCGCAGGAGATCCGAGCGGCGCGCGCTCCGTACCCGCACCAATCGCTACCGTTCTGGACAAAGGGGATTATCGATGCGTGGCAAATACCTTCGGGCGCTCATGGCCTTGGGTTCCGCTCTGGCGATGACGGCACCCGCCGTGGCGCAGACGGCCGGCGGGGCGACTGTCACGGTCCAGGCCGACCGCCCGGGCCCGGTGATGAATCGCCAGGTCTTCGGCCAGTTCGCCGAACATCTCGGCCACGGCATCTATGGCGGCATCTGGGTGGGCGAGGGATCGCCGATCCCCAATGACCACGGCTATCGTAGCGACGTGCTGGAGGCGCTGAAGGCGATCAAGGTGCCCGTCGTCCGCTGGCCGGGCGGCTGCTTCGCCGACGAATACCACTGGCGCGACGGCATCGGCCCGCGCGCCAAGCGTCCGGTGAAGATCAACACCAACTGGGGCGGGGTGGACGAGGACAACAGCTTCGGCACCAACGAATTCATGGGCTTCGCCGAACGGCTGGGCGCGGAGGCCTATGTATCGGCCAACGTCGGCAGTGGCTCGCCCGCCGAAACCAGCGAATGGGTCGAGTACATGACTTCGCCCAACGGCTCGACGCTGGCGGGTGAGCGCGCGGCCAACGGCCATCCCGCGCCGTTCCAGGTGCGTTACCTGGGCATCGGCAACGAACTGTGGGGCTGCGGCGGCAACATGCGCGCCGAATATGCCGCCGATCTCACCAACCGCTTCGCCCAGTTCGCCAAGGCCGGCGGCAAGGACAAGATGCTCAAGATCGCCAGCGGCCCCAGCGACGAGGACTATCCGTGGACCGAGACGCTGATGAAGCTTTCGGGCAAGTACATCGATGGCCTCTCGCTGCATTACTACACCCGCCCGCGCGACAAGGACTGGAACGACAAGGGCGCGGCGCTGGGCTTTCCCGAGCGCGAATGGGCGACGACGATGCGCAACACGCTGCGCATCGACGAATACATCACCAGGCATTCGGCGATCATGGACAAGTACGATCCCGAGAAGAAGAAGTGGCTGGTCGTCGACGAATGGGGGACGTGGTACGATCCGGCGCCCGGCTCCAACCCCGGCTTCCTGGTCCAGCAGAACAGCCTGCGCGATGCGGTGGTCGCCGGCCTCAACCTCAACATCTTCGCGCACCATGCCGATCGCGTGAAGATGGCGGCGATCGCGCAGATGGTGAATGTGCTGCAGGCGATGCTGCTGACCGACGGCGCGAAGATGGTGAAGACGCCCACCTACTGGGTCTTCGATCTCTACAAGCCGTGGCAGGACGCGACCACGCTGCCGATTGCCCTGCAATCGCCGCTGTACCGCAACGAGGACGTGTCCGTGCCCGCGATCAGCGCCTCGGCCGTGCGCGATACGGCGGGGCAGGTGCATGTGGCGCTGGTCAATCTCGATCCGCACCGCGCAATCCCGGTGTCGATCGGTCTCGCGGGCGTGCGGGCGGGCTCTGTGACCGGGCGGATCATCACCGGCACGGCGATGGACGCGCACAACAGCTTCGAGGCGCCCGACGTGGTGCGGCCGGTGGCGTTCACCGGCGCGCGGATCGCGGGCGGGGCGGTCACCGCCACGTTGCCCGCCATGTCGGTGGTGGTGCTGGACCTGCGGTAAGGCGGGCCGCGAGGCGGGGGCCGTGATGACGGACGAAGCGCACGGCATCACCCGCCGGGGCCTGATCGAAGGCGCGGTCGGGCTGGGCGCGGGGCTTACGGTCTCCGGGCTGGCGCTTCCCGGCCTGGCGCTGGCGGAGCCGCCGACCCCCGCCGCGCGGCTGTGGTATCGCCAGCCGGCGGAACAATGGACCGAGGCGCTGCCGGTCGGCAACGGCCGGCTGGGCGCGATGGTGTTCGGTGGCGGCGCGCACGAGCGGCTATCGCTCAACGAGGCCACGTTCTGGAGCGGCGGCCCCTACGATCCGGTCAATCCTTCGGCAAAGGGCGCGCTGGCCGAGGTCCGCCGCCTGATCTTCGCGGGGCACTTCGCGGAAGCGCAGGCGCTGGCCAATGCACGGCTGATGGCCACGCCGCTTAGCCAGATGTCCTACCAGCCGGTCGGCGATCTGCTGCTGGACCTGCCCGGCCTTGGCCCGCTGGTCGATTACCGGCGCGAGCTGGACCTTGACGCAGCGCTCGCCACGACCCGGTTTGCCACGCAATATCTGCGCTACCGCCGCGCGGTGGTGGCCTCTCCGGTGGATCAGGTGATCGCGATCGAACTGACCTGCGACCGGCCGGGGGGGATCGACCTCGACGTGGCGCTGACCACGCCGCAGCAGGGCACCGTGATCGCGAGCGGCGACACGATCCGGCTCCTCGGGCAAGGCCCGGCGGAGAACGGCATCGCTGGCGCGCTGCTGTTCGCCACCGCCGTTCGCGTGGAGGCGCAGGGCGGCGCGATCGAGGCGCGGGGCGAGCGGCTGGCGGTTCGCGGTGCCGATGCGGTGACCGTCCTCGTCGCGATGGCGACCAGCTACCGCCGCTTCGATGACGTTGGCGGCGATCCCGTCGCCACCGTCGCCGCCCAGATCGCGCGCGCCGCGCCCAAGGGCTTTGCCCGCATCGCCGAAGAGACGGCGGCCGAGCACCGGCGGCTGTTCCGCCGCGTCCACCTGGACCTGGGCCGCACCCCGGCAGCCGAGCGCCCGACCGACGAACGCATCCGCGCGAACGCGGCCGGCGACGATCCGGCGCTGGCGGGGCTCTATTTCGATTACGGGCGCTACCTGCTGATCTGCTCGTCGCGCCCCGGCGGCCCGCCGGCCAATCTGCAGGGGCTGTGGAACGATGCGCCGCAGCCGCCGTGGGGCTCCAAATACACGATCAACATCAACACCGAGATGAACTACTGGCCGGCGGAAGTCGCAGCCCTGCCGGAATGCGTCGCGCCACTCGTCCAGCTGGTCCGCGATCTGGCGATCACGGGCGAACGCACGGCGCGCGCAATGTACGGCGCGCGGGGCTGGGTCGCGCACCACAATACCGACGGCTGGCGGGCCACGGCGCCGATCGACGGCGCGCAATACGGGCTCTGGCCGATGGGCGGGGCGTGGTTGTGCCTCCACCTGTGGGATCGCTACGATTACGGGCGCGACATCGCTTATCTGCGTTCGGTCTATCCGCTGATGCGGGGGGCGGCGCTGTTCTTTCTCGATACGCTGCAGACCGATCCGGCCAGCGGATACCTCGTGACCAACCCGTCGCTGTCGCCCGAGAACGAGCACCCCAAAGGGGCGTCGCTGTGCGCCGGGCCGGCGATGGACCAGCAGATCCTGCGCGACCTGTTCGACCGGACGGCACAGGCCGCCGCGATCCTGCATACCGATGCTGGCTTTGCCGCGCAGGTCCGCGCTGCCCGCGCGCGGCTGGCGCCCGACCGCATCGGTGCGCAAGGGCAGCTGCAGGAATGGCAGGCCGATTGGGACGCCACCGCGCCCGATCCGCATCACCGGCACGTCTCCCATCTCTATGGCCTGTTTCCCAGCGGCCAGATCGATCCCGATGCGACCCCGGCGCTGGCGCGCGCGGCGCGGCGGTCGCTGGAACTGCGCGGCGATGAATCGACCGGCTGGGCGACAGCGTGGCGGGCCAACCTGTGGGCTAGGCTGCGCGATGGCGAACATGCGCATCGCATCCTCGCGTTCCTGCTCGGCCCCGAGCGCACCTATCCCAACATGTTCGATGCCCATCCGCCGTTTCAGATCGACGGCAATTTCGGTGGCACGCGCGCCGTGGCCGAGATGCTGATGCAGAGCCGCGACGGGGAACTGCGGTTGCTGCCCGCGCTGCCGCGCGCCTGGCCTTCGGGATCGGTGCGGGGCCTGCGCGCGCGGGGCGCGATCGGCGTCGATGTAGCGTGGCGGGGCGGACGGCTGGAACGGGCGGTGCTGACCGCCGATGCGCCGGGTCCGCTGGTCGTGCGGTGTGGCGATGCGCGCCGCGCCGTGCGGCTTATGCGGGGAAAGAGCATGATACTGAACGGCCCGGGCCTGCAAGCGGCACCGGGCGCGTCGTGAAGGAAAGGAACTGAACGTGGGCAAATCCTTGTTATTCGCGCGGAAAGGCCTTCTCGCCGGGCTCGCCCTCATGGGCGCCAGCTTCGCGGCGTCCCCGGCGTTTGCCCAGGCGACGACCGAGAGTCCGCCGGTCGTTGCCGGTGCGCCGCGGCTGACGGTGCAGACCATCAAGGTCCATGGCGCGGCACTCGAAGGCAATCTGGAAGGCGAGGCGGCGGACCGCACGGTGCTCGTCGTGCTGCCGCCGAGCTACGCCGCCCAGCCCAAGCGGCGCTATCCGGTGCTCTATGCGCTGCACGGCTATTCGATCGGCGTCGAACAATGGGTCCAGGAGATCCACGTGCCGCAGACGATCGCCAACGCCTATGCCAAGGGCCTGCCGGACATGATCGTCGTGATGCCCGATGCCAAGACCGCGTACAACGGATCGATGTATTCGGGCTCGATGACCACGGGCGATTTCGAGACCTTCGTCTCGCGCGATCTGGTCCGCTATGTCGACGCGCACTACCGCACCATTCCCGATCGCCTCAGCCGCGGGCTCGCCGGGCATTCGATGGGCGGCTATGGCACGGCGCGGATCGGCATGAGGCATGCGGACACGTTCGGTGCGCTCTACATGATGTCGCCGTGCTGCCTTTCGGCCCGCGCCGCCGATCCGCTCACCCCTGAGGCGGCGGCCGCCCTTGCCAGCGTGACGTCGCCGGCGGATTCGGCGAAGCTTCCGTTCCCGCTGCGCGCCCAGCTCGCGGTGGCGGCGGCGTGGTCTCCCAATCCGAAGAAGCCGCCGCTCTACCTGGACCTGCCGGTGGAAAACGGGGTGACGAGGCCCGACGTCATCGCCCGGTGGGCAGCCAACGCGCCCTTGTCCTTCGCCGACCAGTACATCGGCAACCTGCGGCAGTATCGCGCGATCGCGATCGACGTGGGCGATCAGGACAGCTTGAAGGTGGACGCGCAGAAGCTCCACGAACTGCTCGATGGCTATGGTGTGGCGAACAGCTTCACCATCTACCCCGGCACCCATGTCAGCCGGGTCGCCTTCCGCTTCCAGGACGAGGTGCTGCCCTTCTTCGGCCGGGAGCTGAAGCGGTGAAGCGCCGATTGGGACGGATCGCGCCCGCCATCGCCGCGCTGGCGCTGGCTTCCATTCCGGCGGCCGCCCACGCGGACCCGCTGGACCCTGCCGGACGGTGGACCGCCAACGAGCGTGGCGTCGCCTCCTTACCGCCGATGGGGTGGAATTCGTGGAACGCCTTCACGTCGGACATTTCGGAAGAGAAGATCATGGGTTCGGCGGAGGCGATCCTCCGTTCGGGCCTGGCCGCCAAGGGCTATCGTTACATCAACCTAGATGACGGTTGGTGGCTCAAGCGGCGCCAGCCGGACGGCCGGATGATGCCCCGCACGGCCCAGTTTCCCTCGACCATCGTACCGGGGGGCGATCCCAGCTTGCGGCCCTTCACCGACCGTCTGCACGCGATGGGATTCAAGGCCGGCATCTACAGCGATATCGGGCGCAATTCGTGCGGGCAGGTCTATACCTCGACCATGCCGAACCAGCCCGAAGGCAGTGTGGCCGAACGCGAGGTCGGCCTTTACGGCCACGTCGATCAGGACATCCGGCTCTATTTCCAGGACTGGGGATTCGATTTCATCAAGGTGGATGGCTGCGGCATTCGCGGGTTGCCGGCGGACCATCCCGAAGTGCGCGCCGGGCGTTATCGCGCGCTGCCGCCGCTGGTGGATTCCGACAGCCTGGCGCGGACCGACGTGGCCGGGGTGCGGCGTCTCTATGGGGAAGTGGCCGACGCGATCCAGCGCTATCGGCCAGACGGCCATTACCTCTTCTCGATCTGCCTGTGGGGCTCCGCCGATGTACGCGCCTGGGGCAAGGATGTCGGCGGCATTTCGCGCACCAGCGAGGATATCGCCCCCAGTTGGGGCCGGATGCTGCACAATCTCGATACCGTCGCGCGCCGGTCGCTCTATGCCCATCCCGGCTCGTGGAACGATCCCGACATGCTGTTCGTCGGCACCGGCGATTTCGACGAGCATCACCTGACCGAGGCGCGTTCGCACTTCGCGTTGTGGGCGATGGTCAACGCCCCCCTGTTCATCGGCTATGACTTGCGCCACGCGTCGCCCGCGCTGCTGGAATTGCTGGGCAACGAACGCATCATCGCGATCGATCAGGACCCGGCCGGCAATCAGGCGACGCTCGCGTTCGATAGCGACGAAGTGCAGATCTTCGTCAAGACGCTGGCCAGCGGCGACAAGGCGGTGGCGGTGTTCAACCGGGGCAGCGGCCCGGCCGATGTGAAGCTGACCGCCGCGCATCTGGCCTTCGCCGATGCGGCGGAGATCGGGCTGACCGATCTGTGGTCGGGCGCGAAGTCCAGTTTCAAGGGCGAGGTCGGGCTGCACCTCGCCTCCCGCGAAACGCTGATCTTCACCGCGCGGGGGACGCGCTTGCTGGCGGACGGGGTCTATCTGTCCGAGCAGCCGGGCAGCGTCAATCCGGCCGTGGACGGCGTGCAGGTGCCCCAGCCGGACCCGCTCGTCCACCGCGCGCCGCTGCAATGGCAGGGCACGCGGGGCAGGGGCGATTTCCCTCGCTATGGCGGCTGGGGCGGCGCACGGGTGGACCGCACGCCTTACGACCAGCCGCAGCGCATCGCCAGGCAATGGCTGGCGAACGGGATCGGCGTGCTCGCCAATTCGCGGCTGGAAGTGCGAAGCGGGGGATACAGGCAGTTCCGGGCGCGCGTGGGGATCGACGATTCCGCCGCGCCCGATGCGCCGCCGGTCACTTTCCTTGTGTATGGCGATGGCCGGCTACTTGCCCAGTCAAGGCCGCTCCGGCGGGGCGAGCAGGCGCAGCTGCTGACGGCGGACGTAGCAGGCGTGCGGATCGTCGAACTGGTGACGCGCAGTTCCGGCGTGGCCACCGCGGGCATTCCGGTCGATTGGGGCGAAGCCGCCCTGCTTCGTCCGAATGGATCGCGGCCCGACTGAATTTGGACCCGTGCGAGGGAAAACCATGAACCACGCTTCCCGCTGCGGCCATTCGCGCCGCGACTTCCTGTGTTCCGCCACGACGGCGGCGCTGGCCGCCGGCCTCGCGCCGGCCGTTGAAGGTGCCACCCCCGCGCCGGTCGGAGGCGTGCCCCGGCCGGCGCTGCGGCCCTTCGATCTCGCCGATGTCGATTTGGGTGAAGGCCCGTTCCTGCACGCCCAGCGCATGACCGAAGCCTATCTGCTGCGCCTGCAGCCCGACCGGCTGCTGCACAACTTCCGGGTCAACGCGGGGCTTGTGCCCAAGGCACCGGTCTATGGCGGCTGGGAATCCGCGAGCATCTGGGCGGACATAAACTGCCACGGCCACACGCTTGGCCACTATCTGTCGGCCTGCGCGCTGGCGTGGCGGTCGACCCGGGATCGCCGGTTCCGGCAGCGGGTGGACTATATCGCCGGCGAACTGGCGGAATGCCAGCGGGCGTCGGGCACCGGCCTGGTCTGCGCGTTTCCCAAGGGGCCAGCGCTGGTCGCGGCGCATCTGCGCGGGGAGCCGATCACGGGCGTGCCGTGGTACACGCTGCACAAGATTTTCGCAGGGCTGCGCGACGGCGCGCTGCTCGCGGACAGCGCCATGGCGCGCGAGGTTTTGACGCGCCTTGCCGATTGGGCGGTGATCGCCACCGCCCCGCTCTCGGACGCGCAATTCGAGGCGATGCTCGATACCGAGCACGGCGGCATGAACGAGGTTCTCGCCGATCTCTATTTCATGACCGGCAAACCCGAATACCGCGACCTGGCCCGCCGCTTTTCGCACAAGGCGATCCTGGAGCCACTGTCGCAGGAGCGCGATCATCTCGACGGGCTTCATGCCAACACCCAGATTCCCAAGATCGTCGGCTTCGAACGCGTTTACGAAGCCACGGGCGATGCCGCCTACCGCAACGCCGCCGCGTTCTTCTGGAAGACGGTGGCGCAGACGCGCTCGTTCGCGACAGGCGGCCATGGCGACAACGAGCACTTCTTCCCGATGGCCGATTTCGCCAGCCACGTGTTCTCGGCGAAGGGGGGCGAGACCTGCTGCCAGCACAACATGCTGCGGCTGACCAGAGCGCTGTTCCTGCGCGATCCCCAGGCCGACTACGCCGATTACTACGAGCGCGTGCTGTACAACGGCATTCTCGCGTCGCAGGACCCGGACAGCGGCATGGCCACCTATTTCCAGGGTGCCCGGCCGGGCTACATGAAGCTGTACCACACGCCCGAGGATTCGTTCTGGTGCTGCACCGGCACGGGCATGGAGAACCACGTCAAGTATCGCGATTCGATCTACTTCCACGGCGACGACAGCATCGTCGTGAACCTGTTCATCCCCTCGACCGTGCGCTGGGCCGAGCGGGATGCGGTGCTGACCCAGACCACGACCTTTCCCGAACGCCCGTCGACCACGCTGACGTGGGGCCTGAAGCGCCCGACCGAAGCGACGCTGAAGTTGCGCCACCCGCGCTGGAGCAGGGATGCGATCGTCCTCGTCAACGGGCGCGAGGTCGCGCGGTCGCGGCATCCCGGCAGCTTCGTCGAACTGCGCCGCACCTGGGAGAACGGCGATCAGGTAGAGCTGGTCCTGGCCATGCGTCTGGCGATCGACCGGGCGCCCGCCGCGCCGGACATCGTGGCCTTCACCTATGGGCCGCTCGTGCTGGCCGGCGCGCTCGGCCGCGAAGGCCTGGCGGAGGGTGCCGATGTGATCGTCAACGAACGCCTTTATGGCGCCTATAACGACAGCCCCTTTACGCCGCCGCAACTGGCCGGCGATCCGGAAGATATCCTGGGCAGGATTCGCCCCGGCCCGCAGGCGCTGCACTTCACCGTGCCGTCATCCACGGGCGCGTCGATCGATCTGGTGCCCTATTTCCGGATCGCCCACGAGCGCTATGCGACATACTGGCCAACGACAACCTCATGACCTGATCCTGGCAAGGACCGGTCATTCGGCCGGCACGGCGATTCCGTCCCGCGCCACACGGCGCGAGCCGTAGACCAGTTCGAACAACGGGCCGGCCATCATCGTCGTCACGATCGCCATGAACACGAGCATCGCGAACAGCGTCGGTCCGATCAGGCCCTTCTGCAGGCCAATGTTGATGATGATCAGCTCCATCAGCCCGCGCGAGTTCATCAGGGCGCCGATGCCAAGCGCGGTGGGATTGTCCTCTCCGCACAGCCGCGCGGCGAGGTAGCAGGCCCCGAACTTCGCGAGGATCGACGCGGCCAAAATGCCAAGCGCCATCAGGAAGAGCGGCCACGAGCCGATCATGTCCATGCGCGTGTTCAGCCCCGAATAGGTGAAGAACATCGGCAGCAGCATGACCACCGTGAGCGGCTCGACCTTGCGCTTCAGCTCTTCGGCGAAAAGGCCGCGCGGCATGAACACGCCCAGGATGAACCCGCCGAAAATGGCGTGGATGCCGATCGCGTCCATCAGGAAGGCCGAAAGGCACAGCAGCATCAGCGCACTGGCCAGCACGGCCATGCTCATTTCTCCGCGCCGTTCGACCGCATGGCCCAGCGGGGCCAGCAGACGCCGGCCGAAAGCAAGCAGGAAGCCCGCGTAGAGCAGCGCTCCCCCGATCGCGACGACCGCGATTCCCGCGCCACCGCCGAACGTGGCCAGCACCACCGCCAGCACGCACCATGATGCGGCATCGTCGAACGCGCCGGCGGTGAGCGAGAGCGTGCCCAGCGGGCTTTCGGACAAGCCGCGTTCGTTGATGATCCGCGCCAGCATCGGGAAGGCCGTCAGCGCGATGCAGGCGCCCGTGAACAGCGTGGCGCTGGTCCGGCCGATGTTGGCGGCAAACAGGCCGGGCACGTCGAGCAGGAACGGGGTGATGATGACCGCGATCGCGAATGGCGCGGCGATGCCCGAGACCGAAACGGCCGCCGCGCTGCGTGCCTTCGCGCGGAAGTGCGCGGGGCTGAACGTCAGCCCCACCAGAAACATGTAGAGCGCCACGCCAAGCTGCGAGCCTGCGTACAGCACGTTGCGCGTCTCCGCGGGGAAGATGGCCGTCTGCAGGCCGGGCGCGAGCAGCCCCACCAGCGAAGGACCGAGAAGCACGCCCGCGATCATCTCGCCCACCACCTGCGGTTGGCCGAGGAACTTCCGCCCGATCCGGCCTACGACCTGACAGGCCAGGATGATCAGTGCGAGCTGGAGGAAGAAGTGCACGCTGAAGTCGCCCGGCACATAGCTGGCCGCCGCGCCCGGTGCTGACGGACCGTGCGGCGCTAGGATTCCGCCCAGTATCGGCAGGACTTCATCCAGAATGTGGGCCATGGCTTCCTTGCAGTCTCCCGGGGCGCAGCGCTTTCGCGCTTGTCGTCGATCGATGCAGGGGAGATGAGCTACGCGTCCTCCGGCATCAATGCATTGATCGCCATGGTAGCGTTATCGTGCATGTCTGGCAATCGCGGCTATGCGGGAGGAGAAGAGTCGGTTGCCGCCTAGGGTCCTGACCCTAGCTCCGCTGCAGCGTTTCCCGCTGCATAAGCCAGATCACGGCTGCCGTTGTGAACGACGCTGCACCCAGCAGCATCGCCGTGGCCAGGCTGAAGGACTGCGCGATCTGCGCGGTGATGATCGGCGCGAAGAAGCTGATCACCCGGCCCCAGTTGAAGATCGAGGCGGCCGTCGATTGCAGGTGCGGCGGATAGAGTTCCGCCATCCACGGTCCCCAGATCACGCTGGAGCACAGCGCAGCGCCATAGATGAGCCCCGCCAGTTTCAGCACCGTCGGGTCTGCGGGCCCCAGGAGATAGACCGCGATCGCGCCGGAAGCGATCAGGAAGCCGATGGCGTTGAAGCGGCGGCCGAAGCGGTCGGCGGCCCAGCCCCAGAAGAAGCCGCCCGCGATGTTGCCGCTGAACTGCCAGGCGACCAGCGCGCCGGCGGTCTGGGCGCTGAACCCGCGTTCGCCGGTCAGATAGGTCGTGAGCCAGCCGCTGAAAGCCGCGTAGCCGAAGAAATTGAGGCCGGCCATGGTCGCCAGCATCAGCGTCTGCCGGCGCAGGCCGGGTGCGAAAAGTTCGCTGACCGGCAGGCGCGATACCCCGCCGCGCGTCCCGCGATCCATGCGCGATCCTGTGGGAATGGCGGCAAGGACAAGCAAGGCCAGGGCCAGGGGGGGAACGCCGCCGATCAGCAGCAGGTGCTTCCAGTTGCCCGGCGCGACCAGCCCCATCGCCACGCCGAGCATGACGATCGACAGGCTGAAGGCGGCGTTGAGCGTGCCGGCAAGGCGGCCGCGCAAGGTCGGCTGGAACAGGTTGATGTAGATGCCCACCACCACCGGGAACGAACCGCCGGCAAAGAAGCCGAGCAGGAAACGCTGGAGCAGAAGCTGTGGGTAGCTCGCAACGATCATGCCGGCGAGCAGCAGCGCGCCGTAGCCGAACACGAGGCCCGACAGGACGCGGCGGCGCCCGATGCGGTCGGCGATCTGCCCCAGCACGATCGCGCCGGTAAGAGCGCCCGCGCCCTGCGCCGAATAGGCCGACCCCGCCTCGATCAGCGACAGCCCCAGCGATTCCCGGATGTACGGCCGCAGCACGTCCACCGTGTTCCAGGCCCAGCCATAGAGAAATTCGCAGGCAAGCAGCAGCACGAACACCAGCACCTGACGCCCAAGGCCGGGTTCTACCGCAACGGGATCGGTTTGCGACAGCGGAACGGAAGCGGCGGGAATGGACATGGGATCGGTCCGCTGAACGGGAGGGCGGGAGAGCTTGCCGTGCGGTGGGGGCCGCACGGTAAGCGCGGATGCGGTCAGGCGGCGCGCTGCAGTTCGGCGAGCTTGATCTGCACCAGCATCGAGAGTTCGTCATAGACCACCCATTCGTCGACGATCTTGCCGTCGCGAATGTGGAAGTGGGTGACGCCCATGACGGAAAGATGATGGCCCGTGGGCGCGCCGAGCGAGCCGTAGCCCATGTGGTGCCCGTCCATGGTCCAGCGAAGCGCGTACTTGGTGCCACCCTCTTCGCTTTCGACCGAGCAGATATGCTGCGGCACGAAGGCGCAGTCCGGGATCAGGGCCACCAGGCGCATCGTCTGCTGCAGCACCGCCGCAACGCCGCCCAGTTCGCGCATCAACGGGCCATGCCACTGGCAATTGGGCGCGTAGATGTCGCGGATCAGGCCGAACATGCGCTTGTTGTAGATGTGGTGCAGCCAGCGCAGCAGCTGTTCCTCGCCCTCGTTGTGCGCGATCGAAAGGTCGGCTTCGCTTTCGGGCGGATACTGGCCGAGCAGGCGCCGGTTCTCGGCAAGGTCCAGCACCGTCTCGCCGTTTTCGAACTTCTTGCGCGCCAGTCCTTCGGCGAAAACCTGCGGGTCGACACCGACCTGGATCAGCGGTCCCATGTTGTCGCGGACGATCCATTCCTTGTAGATCTTATTTTCCAGGATCATGCATTCGGCGACCGTGCGGGTGCAGAACGTCCGGCCTGTGGGCTTGCCCCACGAACCGAACTCTGTGTGGCGGCCAAGCCCGTGGGTCATGTGGCTGGTGTAGAAGCCGTCCACGTCGTTGCCGCGCCAGATCACCTGCTGCGCCATGCCACGGCGGTCGGGAAACTCGACAAGCCGCTGGATCGTGTCGCGGATGTGCGTCTCGCGGTCATACATCGTGCCGAGCGTGGTGTAGGCAACGCAGTTATGGGTATAATGGCTGTAGATCAGCCCCACGTCGCGCTCGTCCCAGATGCGGTGGGTGCAGCGGATGATGTAGTCGACGATGTCGGTATAGGACTCATCGAACCCGCGCATCGACTGCACCCTCGGCCGGTTTTCGGGCACCAGCTGCGTGAAATCGCGGCGTTCCACCTGGAGGACGCTGCCGCCGGAGGGCGCGGCCGCTTTCGCGGATTCGACCGGCTTTACGGGCTTGGGATTGCTTTCGGTCACGATACCTCCGAGGCGATTGGATAGGTTGAGATGTCCGCGCACTGACGTTCTGCGCGCGATTGGTGAAGATCGACCTGCCCGAGCCAGGTGGAAAACGCGGCGGAACAGGCGGCGGGCTGTTCAAGAAGCAGGAAGTGCCCCGCATTGGCAACCTCGGTCCAGGTCGCGCAGGGCAGGGCGTTGGCCATTTCGGCCTGCAGATCTTCGGGCGCGACGACGTCCTGCGCGCCCGAAAGCACGAGTGTCGGCATGTCCATGCGGGCGAGGCGCGGGCGGTTGTCGGGGCGGGAAAGGGCGATCTCGGTCTGCCGTTCGGCCGTCCCCGGCGGGCAGGCGTTCGCCATGGCGACAATCAGCGCGCGAAGGCACTTTTCCTCGCTGCGCGACGGGTGGACATAGCGTGACCAGAGCTGTTCGCCGACGAGCGTTGCGGGATCGACATCGGCCACCGCGGCGCGACGAGCGGCGAAGTCCGCCTCGGGCACGGGCCGTGCGTTGCCGGCGATCAGGGCCATGGCGGCGATCCGGTGCGGCGCGCGGGCGGCGAGTTCCAGTGCAATGATGGCGCCCAGCGAAAAGCCCACCGCGATGAACCGGTCCGGCGCCGTCGCCAGCAGCCTTTCGGCCGCGCCTTGCACCGACGTATCCTGCGTCAGATCGGCATGAAGCGTGCGTTCGGCGGAAAGCGCGCCGGAGATCGCTGCGAAAACGCGCGCGTCGCACAAGGTTCCGGGCAGGAACAGGACGGGTACGGTGCTTGCGGCCGGCGGCATCGGATGCGTTCTCTT
The DNA here is from genome assembly GCA_001725355.1 of Novosphingobium sp. SCN 66-18. GTDB lineage: Bacteria > Pseudomonadota > Alphaproteobacteria > Sphingomonadales > Sphingomonadaceae > Novosphingobium. The sequence goes on along the minus strand of MEGD01000001.1, from coordinate 76,271 downwards.
TTCTCGTTCAGCGCAAGGCCCTTCCGAAAAGCGAAAACTCGGCCTTGCGCTTTCCCCGGTCTTGACCTACCAGATTTGCATTCGAATGCAACATCAAGTTTGGAGCTTATCGTGACCGAGTGGACCCGAGAGGCCATGGCGCAGCGCCTGGTGCGTTATGCCGATCTCGTGCCTTGCCGCACCGCCTTCATCGATACCCGCACGCCGGGTTCGACAGAGAAGGAGAACTTCACGATCATCGGTCCGGGCGTGTCAGAAAGCACCGACCAGTTCGTGCACATAACCGAGAAGCACGGTTTCAATATCGGGGCGGCGCGCCAGCCCTTCGGCTGCGTCAATTCGCAGCACAGCCATGATACCGCCGAGGTCTTCATGGTCCATTCCGGGCACTGGCGGCTGCTGTTCGGGCCGAACCGCGAGGATGGCACGCTGGACATCGGACCGGGCGACGTCGTGTCGGTGCCGATCCACATGTTCCGTGGCTTCGAAAAGATCGACGATGGCCTGGGCATGCTGTTCACCGTGCTGGGCGAGGACGATCCGGGCAAGGTCACCTGGGCGCCGGCGGTGTTCGAGGCGGCCGAAGGCTTCGGACTGAAGCTCGTCAAGGGCGGGCAACTGATCGATACCAGCGAGGGCGAACACACTCTGCGCCAGATGGAGCTTGAGGCCCCTCTCGACGAGGACCGGCTGCGTGAGCTCGCCACCCCGCCGATCGAGAAGCTGATGCAGTGCATCGTCCGTTGGGGCGATGCCGTGGCGAATCCGGATTCGCCTCTCGCGCGCCAAGGCGTCGAGGAGGCCGGTCTGATCGCGGTGGGCGCCAGCGGAGACGGTTTCGCTGCCGGCCCGATCGCAGGCTGGTGGCCGCACGGGTTCCAGTTGCGCCTGCTGACGTTGCAGACCGGGGCCTATGTTCCGATGCACGCGCGCGCCGAAGCGGAAGTGCTGATCGTGCAGGAAGGGACGCTGGAGGTAAGCTGGGGTAACGAAGCGCTTCTGCTGGGGGCGGGCGATACGCTCACCATCCCGACTGGCCTCGCCCATGCGTTCCGGAACACCGCTTCGGTGCCGGCCAAGGCGTTTGTGGTACGCGGAACCGACAGTCCGGCGGCGCCGATTTTCGGCTGAGCCTCGCGACGGCATAAGAAAAGGCCCGCGAACCAAGTGGTTCGCGGGCCTTTTTGCGTGTCCCGAAAGGGCGTCGGCCCGGCTTATATCCAGACCGTCACCGCGAGGTGTCTCGCAGTGACGGCCTGCGGACGGGATCAGGCGTTGGCCTTCTGGCGTTCCAGTCGGATCGCGGCGGCCTTCTGGTGGCCTTCCAGCCCTTCGCTGCCGCTCTGGCGCATCGCCGGCGGAGCGACCGCGCGCACCGCGCTATCGTCCAGCCACTGGTGGGTGGCGATCTTCACGTAGCTGCCGACCCACAGGCCGCCGGTATAGCGGCCGGCGCCCATGGTGGGCAGCGTGTGGTTGGTACCCACGTTCTTGTCGGAATAGACCACGCTGGCGTTTTCACCGATGAACAGCGATCCGTAGTTGCGCAGCTTGTGCGAGAAGGCGTGCGGATCGCGGGTGTGGACCTGCAGGTGTTCGGCGGCCACGTAATCGGAGTAGGCGATCATCGCTGCCTCGTCCGTGCAGATCACCACTTCGCCGTAATCGCGCCAGCTTTCGCTGGCGACGGCGGCGGTAGCGAGCGTCTTGAGCTGGCGTTCCACGGCGGCCACGGTTTCTTCGGCCAGCTTGCTGTCGGTGGTGATCAGGCCCACGCGCGTGCGGATGTCATGCTCCGCCTGGCCGAGCAGGTCGGTGGCGATCAGTTCGGGATCGCCGGTCTCGTCGGCCACCACGAAGATTTCGGAAGGACCGGCCAGCTGGTCGATGCCCACCGGCCCGAACACCTGGCGCTTGGCCTCGTTCACGAACGCGTTGCCCGGCCCCATGATCTTGTTGACTTGCGGCACGCTTTCGGTTCCGAACGCCATGGCCGCGATGGCCTGTGCGCCGCCGATGCGGAAAATGCGGTCGGCGCCGGACAGGTGGCACCCGGCGATCATGGCGCGGTGCGCATTCGGGGGAAGACAGGCGACCACTTCGCTGCAGCCGGCCACCTTGCCGGGGACGATCGTCATGATCGGGGCCGACAACAGCGGGAAGCGCCCGCCCGGGACATAAGCCCCGACGCGCTCGATCGGAATCACGCGATGCCCGAGGTGCAATCCCGGCATGGGTTCGACTTCCAGCGGAAGGATGGTCCCCAGCTGGGCTTCGGCGAAGCGGCGGACGTTCTCGATCGCGAACTCGGTGTCCGCGCGGGTCTGCGGATCGAGGTCCGCCACCGCGGCGGCGCGATCGGCGGCGCTGACTTCGAACTGGTCGAGATCGGCCTTGTCGAACTCGCGCGAATACTGGCGCACGGCGGCGTCGCCGCGGGCGCGCACATCGCGCAGCACGCCGGCGACCAGATCCGAAACCGAACTGCTGTCGGCAATCTGGTCGCGCGCCGGGGCCTTGGCATAGCGCGTGCGATTCTCGAAGCCGCGCGGGGCTGGGACACTCATGGATACGCTCCTGTGGTGGAATCTGCGTTCCCGTATATTGCATTCGAATGCAATTGTCATGCCCCTTATGTGCGGCTGTGTCGCCGCCCTAATCGGAGACCGAACTTGCCTGTTGCGACCGACGGCCTAGAAGTGCCGCAAGTGCAAGCGCGACGGGATCTCATGGCGAAAACCAAGTCTGACACGGATGCTCAATCGTTTCTGGCGAAGGCCGGGCGGCGGCCGACCTCTTATGATGTCGCGCGCCTTGCCGGGGTTTCGCAGTCGGCGGTTTCGCGTTGCTTCGCGCCCAACGCCTCGATCGGGCAGGCGAAGCGCGAAAAGATCCTGAAGGTCGCCGCGGAGATCGGCTACAAGCCGAACGCCCTGGCGCAGGCGCTGATTTCCAAGCGCACCCACCTTGTGGCGGTGCTGATCTCCAGCAACACCAACCTTACCTATCCGGAAGTGCTCGCGGGCTTGTGCGCCAGCCTGACCGACCGCGACATGCGCGTTCTTCTGTTCAGCCTGCGCAGCGAGAGCGACGTCGACCAGATCATCCACCAGATATGGCGTCATTCGGTGGACGGCGTGATCGCGGCGGTGCGTCTGTCGGATGACCAGCTGGCGGAATTTGCCCGTCACCGCATTCCGGTGGTGCTTTACAACCGCATGGCCAGCGGCGGCGGCGCCGGTTCGATCCGGTGCGATTCCGCCCAGGGCGAACGCGATCTGGTAACGCGCCTGCTGGATAGCGGCCATCGTCGTTTCGGGGTCATCGCCGGTCCCGAAGACAGCTATGTCGGCGAGGAGCGGCGTCAGGCCACTCTGGCGACGCTGGCCGCGGCCGGGATGAAGGATGTTCCGGTGGTGCGCGGGGACTACAGCTACGCTTCCGGGCGAGCGGGGCTGATCGCGCTCCTTCAGGAAAATCCGCAGCTCGATGCGATCGTCTGCGGCAGCGACATGATGGCCATCGGCGCCATGGACGGCGCGCGCCAGGATTGCGCCCGGCGCATCCCGCAGGACCTTTCGATCGTGGGTTTCGACGGGTCTGGCCCCGCCATGTGGGAAAGCTACCGCCTGACGACGATCCGCCAGCCGGTCAACCGGATGACAGAAGCATCGGTCGCCATGCTCATGGAGCGACTCGACGATCCTTCCGTTCCGGCGGAACAGCGTCTGTTCTCGGGCGAGTTGATCATCGGAGAATCGGCGCGTTTCGCCTGATGGCAACCGGATTGATGCATTCGGTATCAGATATGTTGTTAAAATGTCGCAGGTTGGCGGCATTTTTGCGCGTGTAAGCGGGGTTGTGTTGCCGCCATATGCGCGGATAATGCCAATTAAAATACAGTAATATAAGGATTATTTTGAATGGGTTGATGCGTAATCGTAAAATATGACTTCGAATGCAAAAAGATATCGACGGGTTGGCGCGGGCTCGATAAGTTCCTGTCAAATTCCAATGAGGGAAAAGGGGAGTAATCGATGCATCGCAAAATCTGCCTTGGAGCGTCTGCCATCGCGATCGCGCTGGCCGCCTCACCGGTTCTGGCGCAGGGTGCCCCGCAGGCCGACGCCGGCGCCGGTGCATCGGCCGATGTGGGTGGGGACATCATCGTGACCGCGCAGCGCCGCAGCGAACGCCTGCGCGACGTTCCGATTGCCGTCACCGCCCTGTCTGGCGAGGCGCTTGAGCGGCTGCACGCCAACAACATTTCGCGTGTCGAATTCGCCACGCCCGGCTTTACCTGGGGTTCGCAGGGTTCGGACTCGTTCCCGGCCATTCGCGGCGTCCGCACCAGCCTTGTCTCGGCCCAGACCGACCCCGTGATCGGCTTCTATGTGGACGGCATCTACCAGAGCCGCACGCAGCAGCAGAGCATTCCGCTGTTCGACGTGGCCCGCGTGGAAGTGCTGCGCGGTCCGCAGGGCACGCTGTACGGCCGTAACACCTTCGGCGGTAACATCAGCGTCGTCACCTCCGATCCGACCAAGGATCTCGGTGCGGGCATCAATATCGACAAGGGCAATTTCAACTCGGCGCGGATCGACGGCTACGTCAACATCCCCGTGTCCGATACGCTGCAACTGCGCGTGTCCGGCGTGTTCCAGCGCCACGATGGCTATGTCCGTTCGACCACCTCGGACGTCGTGCTGAACGATCTCAACGAGAACGCGCAGCGCGTGGTGCTGAAGTGGACGCCCGACAGCCGCCTCGAAGTCACGCTGCGGGCCGGAAGCTGGCGCCGCGACGATGCGGGCGCGGGTTCCTATGGCTACAAGGTGGCCGGCACGCTGATCAACCCCGCCACGGGGTATCAGTCGATCAACGGCAGCGCGCTGGCGGTCAACCCGTCGGTGCCCAACGGTTCGCCCAACGTCGCCGGGCGCGATGTCGGCCTGCCCGTCACGGGCGGCGCGTGGACCAACGACTGGGATTACCAGCCGTTCGAACACGTCAAGGAAGACTACGTCTCGGGCCAGATCGCCTATGATCTCGGGTTCGCGACGGTCAAGTCGATCACCGGCTACACCCACTTCCGCGCACACCGCAGCGCCGACAACGACCAGTCGAGCAAGGTGTTCGAAGCGTATGGCTACGGCTCGGGCATCCAGGAGCCGAATACCCGTTCCAACGCCTTTTCGCAGGAAGTGCAACTCGCCTCGAACTCGCGCTCTCCGCTCGAATGGCTGATCGGCGGCTACTACCTGCATGACTCGATCTTCGAGACCTACCAGCAGAAGATCACCGCGCCCGGCGCCACGACCAACGGCTTCAAGGCGGATTCGGACATCACCACCAACGCCTATGCCGCGTTCGGTCAGGCGAGCTACGCCATCGTGCCGGACAAGCTGAAGCTGATCGGCGGTCTGCGCTACAGCCACGAAAAGAAGGCGTTCATCTTCTCCGACTACGCGGACGCGGCGCCGGGCACCTACAACTTCGTCACGCCCTATGTGACGACGAAGGGATCGCCGGGCTTCAACAGCTGGACCTGGCGCGCCGGCATCCAGTTCACGCCTTCGCGCTCGACGATGATCTATGCCACGGCGTCCACCGGCTTTGCGTCCGGCGGCGTGAACGACACCGGTGGCAACCCGCTGATCCCGGCTTCCTATGCGCCGCAGAAGGTTTCGGCCTACGAAGGTGGCGTCAAGACGCTGATCCTGGGGGGCAAGGGCCAGATCGAGGCGTCGGTGTTCTACAACCGCTTCTCGAACCTGCAGATCAACGTCTACACGCCGCTGGTCTCCTACTTCGGTTCGGCCGGCAAGGCGCGCAGCTATGGCGGGGAAGTCGCGCTGCGCCTCAACCCGGTGGCGGGGCTGCACATCGACACGACCGCGGCGTTCATGAATGCCAAGTACACGTCCTATATCAGCGGCAACAACTTCTACGGCCTGTCGGACGGCACGGATCCGATCTCGCTGAATCTGGCCGGCAAGGCCATTCCGCAGTCGCCGAAGTTCAAGTCGACCGTTGCGGTGTCCTATGATCTCGATCTCGGCGATGCCGGCACGCTGTCGCCGATGGGCACCTGGCTGCATTCGAGCAGCTATTACGTCACCGACCGCAACACCCCGCTGGATTTCCAGAAGTCCTACGACAAGTTCGATGCCTCGCTGCGCTGGAGCGACAAGAACGACCGTACCTTCGTGGAAATCTATGGCGACAACCTCACCAACCGCGCGGTGCTGCTGAGCGGGGTGATCGGTCGCCGCCAGCGCATGCAGGTCTCCTATGGCGCGCCGCGTACCTACGGCGTCCGCGTCGGCACGAAGTTCTGAGCTTCGCACGGGGCGGGAATGCGTTCCCGTCCCGTCCTTGCCAATTCTCCCTCTGGCCGGGCCCTGATCGGGTCCGGCCTTTTTTTGTGCGTGCGGCAACGCTCCCGGGATCGGGAGAAGGGCGGAATCGCGAGAAGGGCGCAATCGCCGGGTTTAGGCGGCCGTCGTCTCGACCAGCCGGGCAAGGGCGAACAGCGCGCCCTCGTTGGCCACCGGGGCCAGGAACTCGATGCCCACGGGCATGCCGTTCGCGGTGAACCCGGCGCAGACCGTCAGCGCCGGCCAGCCGCTGCGGGCCGCAAGTTCGGGCGCCCAGCCGCCCCTGGGGTTTTCCAGATCGTCCGGAATGGCCTGCGAGGTCGGATAGACGAGGGCATCGATGGCGAACGCCGCGCAGACCGAGCCGAGATGGTCCGCCAAAGCCCGGTGCCGAGCGAGGATGCTGGCGGTTTCGCGATCCCTCACCGCGATCCGCGCGGCGAGCGCCTTGGCATGATCGGGCAGAAATGCCCCACCCGCAACGATCGCGTCGAGCGACGGAGGGGCCGACCCGGGCAGGAAGTTCGAGGCGAGATAGGCATCGAAGGCCGTCGCGAACTCGGCATCGACGATATGGTCGCCATGGCCCGGGTCCAGATCGGCCGGCAGAGCGGGCAGGTCGACAAGCGTGACGCCCGCTGCGGCCAGGCGGTCGAGCGCGGTGGCGCAGGCATCATCCACGGCCGCGTTGGTGCCGAACACCTGGCGCATGACCCCGATCCGGCGCGGCAGCGCGGAGGCTCGCGCGGGGTGACCCATCGCCGCGAGCAGCAGTTCGGCGTCCTCTACCGTCCTGGCGATCGGCCCGACGGTGTCGGTGGATGGGGCGAGGGGGGCAATCCCCTGCATCGGCAGCGCACCGTGGGCCGGCCGGAAACCGACCAGCCCGTTGTAGGCCGCTGGTATCCTGATCGAACCGCCGGTGTCCGTGCCGATGCCGCCCAGCGCATAGCCCCGGACAACGGCGACGGCGGTGCCGCCGCTCGATCCCCCGGCGCTGGCGTGCGGCGCCCGTGGGTTGAGGACATCGCCGCCAAGCGAACTGCGCGAGCGGATTTCGAACGAGAATTCGGACAAGTTGGTCTTGCCGACAATCACGGCCCCCGCGCGTTGCAGGCGTTCGACGATCCTGGCCGATCGCCGGGGCATGGCGCCGGCAAGCGCGCGGCAGCCCGATGTGGTGGGCACGCCGGCAAGATCGATGTTGTCCTTGAGCACCAGGGGAATGCCGTGGAGCGGCCCGGCGGCCGTGCCCTGCGACCGGGCGAGGTCGGCCGCTGCCGCGTCCTGTCGGGCGCGCGGATTGAGCGCCAGCATCGCGTGGAAGCGATCCCGGTCCGTACCCAGCCTCTCCAGCGCCTGGTCCAGCAATGTGCGGGCGGTGATTTCCCCCCGCGCCAGCATGGCCGCGGCGGCAGCTATGCTGGCGGGCGGTTCGGTCATGCGCGCGCCCGGTCCAGCAGGGTGGCCGCCCCCTTGAGCAAGAAAGCGTGGTCCGATTCCAGCAGGAACAGCGTCGCGCCGTGCTGCCGCCATAGCGGAACGTCCTCGGCCCGCGCCACGAACATGCCCACGGGCCGGCTATGGCGGAGCCCGGCGGCGCAGATTTTTTCGACCGCGGCAATCACCTGCGGATCGTCCTGGCTGGACGCGCCATAGGCCACGGTCAGATCGGCGCGCCCCACGAACAGCGCGTCGATGCCCGGCACGGCGGCGATCTCGTCGATGGCGTCCACCGCTTCGGGGTCTTCGATCTGGGCAATCACGGTGGTATTGGCCGAGCTGGTGGCCAAGTGATCGGCCATCGTCCGCGTGGTATAGCCCGCCGCGCGCGACGATCCGGCATAACCCCGCCCACCCGCGCCATAGTGCGCGTACCGCACGAGCGCTTCCGCCTCCGCCAGCGAACGGACGTGCGGCGCGACCACGCCGATGGCCCCGCAGTCCAGCGCGCCAAGGATCTGTTCGGGCGAGGTCACCGGCACCCTGACCAGAACCGGCTTGTTCGCCGCCCGGGCCAGCGCGACGCACAGGTCGATATCGCGCCGGTCGAACGGTGCGTGCTCGGCATCGAGGCACAGGCAGTCCAGCGCTGTCAGCGCCAGGACTTCCACCACGATGGGCGATGGAGTCTTGATGAACGTGCCGACCAGCAAATCGCCGGCGTTCAAGCGTGCCTTGAATGTCATTCCGCTGTCCATCCGCCATCGATGACCATGCTGGTGCCTGTCATCATTCCGCTGGCATCGCCGGCGAGGAACAGCGCCGCGCCCATCAGGTCTTCCACGGTGCCGAGCCGGCCCAGCTTGATCTTGTGGAGCACGCTGGCCCGGAAAGCCTCGTCTTCGAAGAACGGTTTGGTCATCGGCGTCTCGATAAAGGTAGGCGCGATCGTGTTGCTGCGGACGCCGTGCGGCGCAAGGTCGAGCGCGAAGGCCTTGTTCATGCCTTCCAGCGCCCACTTGCTGGCGCAGTAGAGGCTGCGGTTCGGCCCGCCGACATGGCCCATCTGGCTGCCGATGTGGATCAGGCTGCCCTTCACGCCATCACGCAGCATGGCCTTTACGCAATGCTGCGCCACGAAGAACGCCGCCTTCACATTGAGGTCCAGCACCGCGTCGTAATCGGCCTCGCCCACCTGCCACATCGGCATCGGCCGGTTGGTGCCCGCGTTGTTGACGAGCACGTGGAACGCGGGCCGGCCTTCGAAGAAGGCGGCAACCGCGGCCAAGTCCGCCACGTCGAGCACGGCGGCCTCGGCCACGCCGCCGGCTTGCCCGATGGCGGCGGCCGCCTCCTCGATCTCGCCTTGCGTCCGCGCGGCGAGCGTGACCGCCGCGCCCGCTTCGGCCAGGGCCGCGGCCATCGCCAGCCCGATCCCCCTGCCCGCGCCGGTCACCAGCGCGCGGCGCCCGTCGAGGCGGAAAGACGGCGTGACCGGCAGCATCAGGCGCGCGTCAGCTCGCTCGGCTCCGCCTGCCCGGCATAGGGCACGTTGCGCCCGCCATAGCGCCGCACGCGCAGGTTGGCCTGTTCGCCGTGGCCGGCAAAGCCTTCCAGCGCGCAGAGCCGGCTGCAGTATTCGCCCACCAGCGCGCTCGCTTCGTCGGTCAGCACCTTCTGGTAGGTGCAGGTCTTGAGGAACTTGCCCACCCACAACCCGCCGGTATAGCGCGCCGCCTTCTTCGTCGGCAGCGTATGGTTGGTGCCGATCACCTTGTCGCCGAAGCTGACGTTGGTGCGCGCGCCCAGGAACAGGGCGCCGTAGTTGGTCATGTTCTGCAGGAAGTAATCGGGATCGGCGGTCATCACCTGCACGTGCTCGCTGGCGATCTCGTCGGCGATCCGGACCATTTCCTCGTAGCTTTCGGCCACGATCACCTCGCCATAGGTCTCCCACGCCTTGCGGGCATGGTCGGCGGTGGGCAGGATCCGCAGCAGGCGCTCGATCTCGGCCATCGTTTCGCGCGCGAACTTCTCGCTGTTGGTCAGCAGCACGCCGGGGCTGTCCGGCCCGTGTTCGACCTGCCCGAGAATATCGGTCGCGGCCATTTCCGGGTCGCAGCCGACCTCGTCGGCAATGATCAGCGTTTCGGTGGGGCCGGCGAACAGGTCGATGCCCACGCGGCCGAACAGCTGGCGCTTGGCTTCGGCCACGAACGCGTTGCCGGGGCCGACCAGAATGTCGATCGGGTCGATCGTCTGCGTGCCGATGGCCATCGCGCCGATCGCCTGGATGCCGCCCAGCGCATAGATCGCGTCGGCCCCGGCGAGCGCCTGCGCCGCCACGATGGCGCGCGCGGGCTTGCCCTGGAAGGGCGGCGCGCAGGTGACGACGCGCTTCACGCCCGCCACCTTGGCGGTGATCACCGACATGTGCGCCGACGCCAGCAGCGGATACTTGCCGCCCGGAACGTAGCAGCCGGCGGCGTTGATCGGCACGTTCCTGTGGCCCAGCACCACGCCGGGCATGGTCTCGACTTCCACGTCCTTCATGGAATCGCGCTGGATCTGCGCGAAGTTGCGCACCTGCGCCTGGGCGAACTCGATGTCCTTGCGCTCCTGCGGGGTGAGGCTGTCCACCGCGGCGTCGATCTCGGCCTGCGAGAGGCGGTAGTCTTCGCGGTCCCACCCGTCGAAACGGATGCTCATCTCGCGCACCGCCGCATCGCCCCGTGCCTCGATGTCAGCCAGCGCCGCTTCCACCGTATCGCGTACCCGCCGGTCCGCATCCGCCTTCGCTTCCGCCGTCGCACCACGCTTGAGATAGATTGCCACTCAACTCTCCGTTTTCGGATTTGCATTCGAATGCAAACGGTGTGACAAGCTTGGGGCGGCAAGTCAAGCGCAAGGCGGAGGCGAAGCCTCGCGGCGCGGTATGCACAGCCTCGACGACGCCTACGCCGGCGGTTAGCGGCCGGGGCCTGTCCCGACCAGTTCGGCTTCCCGTGCGCAGGCGGCCCGGTCCGGGACGGGGGCATGGGTGCGCAGCCTTGCCAGTTCGCGCGCGGCAGCGGCAAGATCGCGGTGATAGGCGGGCGAGGTCTGCAGCATGGCGAACATCGCGCTGCCGGCAAGCCAGCCCGCTTGCACCGCGCTGCGCGAATGGACACCGCAGATCACGCGGCTTTCGCCATAGGCGCGCCCACGCGTCAGCAGCGCGGTAGCGCGATCAGGCAGCAGTTGGACCAGCACCAGCGCTTCCAGCCAGCCGTTCGCGGCATGGCCGGAAGGATAATCGCCGTTGCGCGCCAGATGATCGGTGCGCGGCTCGCAAATGGGCGCATCCGTGCCGAGGTAGGGCCGCGCCTTCCGGTAGTGATCCTTGATCGGACCCACCATGTCGCCGGTGCCGATCCGGTCGAGCAGGGCGGCCAGCGCGGGCGCGCGGGCCGCGTCGAGCCGCATCCCCATGGCGCAGGCATAGCGATCGAGCGGCGCGTTGGTTACGTCGTCGGTCGCCATCCGCCAGCGCGGGCTGCCCATGAGCGTGCGGGTGGCCTGGAACAGCGCCCGGTCGGCGTTGTCCTCGGGACTGCCAGGCGCGGGCGGAAGCGGCAGCACGGCTACCCCGTCCGGCACGTGCGCCGGCGCAAAGTAGGGCGCCTGTGCGGCCCCCGGCACTGTCGCCAGAAAGAGCAACAGACCCGCGATCCGCAGCCCGCCCCGCACGCCGGTCAGACCTCGACGCGCATCGGCCCGATGCCGGGATCGGTCCGACCGGCGCGGCCGTTCTCCACCTTGCCGGCGAAGCGGCGCAGGAACGCCGGTTCGCTTTCGGTGCGGACGGTCAGGTCGTACCAGTTGTCGCTCGGGCCGAGCCGCCACAGGTCGCTCACCCGCTTGCCCGGCGCCACGGATACCGAGCGGGTCTGCACGGTCTGCGCGCGATAGGCGGGATCGAGCGCGATCGTGAACGTCGCGGGCGCGGTCCCGCGATTGACCAGCACGAGTTCCACCGCGTCCATTTCCGGCCGGTCGTGGCACAGCGCCTCGACGGGCGCGCCAAGCGGGCCGGCGAAGCGCCGCCACAGCCCGTTGGGGCCGCGCAACGTCAGGTCATAGGCATCGGAGGTTCCGCCGGCGGGGAGGGGGGCATCGTGCCACTGCTCGCTGGCGAAGCGGTCGCCCGCGCCGATGGTGTAGTGCCACGGCTCCTGCCGGTCGGTGTTGTCGTGGACGGTGAAGGCCGCGCCCTTGGTGCCGGTGTTCGCCAGCGTCAGGCGGAAGCGGCGCGCCGGCGTGACTTCGCCCGTCACCGCGAGGCGATAGGGCAGGGGGCGATGCGGGCGCTGGCCGGGCATCTGCGCGGCGGGCTCCTGCCGCGCGGGAATGGCGTTGGCGGTGCCCGCCGCCGAGCGGGCCACGCGGTCGCGGAAATCGGCGGTATCGGGCAGGGCGCGCGCCGGGCGCGAAGGATCGCTTCGGGTGAAATCGAACGCCGAGGTGAGATCGCCGCACACCGCGCGGCGCCAGGCGCTGATGTTGGGTTCGTGCACGCCGAAGCGCCGCTCCAGAAAGCGCAGGACCGAGGTGTGGTCGAACAGTTCCGAGCAGACGAAACCGCCCCGGCTCCATGGCGAGACCAGCATGGTCGGCGTGCGGATGCCCAGCCCGATGGGGTGGCGCGCGCCATGTTCGGCGGCCCAGGCGCTTTCGGCCGACCAGTCCTTCATCTCGCCGTCGAGCGCCACGGTGCTGTGCCCGCGATAATCGCCTACCGGTGGCACCGGCGGCGGCATGTGATCGAAGAAGCCGCCGGCCTCATCGTAGTTGAGGATGAACACGGTCCTGGCGAAGACTTCGGGGTGATCGATCAGCGCCTCGATCAGCTTTGCGGTGACGTGTTCGCCCTTGGACGGTTCGGCCTTGGGATGTTCGGAAAGGTCCGCCGCGGTGACGATCCACGAAACCGCCGGCAGCTGACCGGCCGCCACGTCGGCCCGGAACGCGGCGACGAGTTGTTCGCCGTCCGAACGGGTGCGGTCCGGGCCTTGCAGATGCTCGCTCACCCACGCCCGCCCCCGGCGGTACAGATCCGAATCGCGCGCGCAGGGCCGGAACGGCGGGAACACCGACAGCAGGTTGTCGCCGAAGTTGTCGTATTCCTGATAGACCTTCCACGCGATGCCGGCTTGTTGGAGCCGTTCGGCATAGGTCGTCCAGCGATAGGCCTCGGCGCGCAGCGGCTGGTCGGTTGCCATGTCGGCGCTGGGGGTCTCGTCCTCGCCGTAGTTGCTCATTTCCGGATCGCCGCCAACCGTGCCGCCGCCGTTGCATCCGGTGAACAGGTGCAGCCGGTTGGGATAGGTCTGCGTCATGGTGGAGCAGTGGTAGGCGTCGCAGACGGTGAAGGCGTCCGCCAGCGCATAGTAGAACGGCAGGTCGCCGGCCGTGTAGTGCAGCATCCGGTTGTGCAGTTCGCCGGTGTGCCCCCAGCGGTCGTAGCGGCCGCGGTTGAAGATGTGCATGTTCTCGCGGTGCGACTGGTCCGCGCCGTCGACGGTGAACGAGCGGGTCGTGCGCGAATCGCCGTGATAGGGCAGAACGTGGCCATCGGCATGCTGGTCCGAAGGCTGCGCCCATACGGCGCGCCCGCCGGGCAGGCGCAAGGGGCGCGGATCGCCCAGCCCGCGCACGCCGTTCAACATGCCGAGATAGTGATCGAACGAGCGGTTTTCCTGCATGTGGATGACCACGTGTTCGACATCCATGATCGAACCGTTCCGGCCCGCTGGCGCGATCGCCAGTGCCCGATCGATCAGGCCGGACCATAGCGCGCCTGCCACGCCACCCGCCTGCGCCGTCGCCTTGAGGAAATCGCGCCGGTTGCCGCCGCCCCTGCTCATACCCGTGCCTTTCTCCGTTGCCGCTGGCCGTTGCGGAAATGTCGCCAGCCAGTCATAATTTTGGTATAGTCCAAAACTGCTACAGATTGACGACGCCCGGGGCGGTGCCGGGCTGCATAAAGCGATGTGCAGGCCTTGCATTGCCGCGGCAGAAATGACGGGAAACCGAATGACGACGACCAGAATTGACAGGATTTTCCGGATTATCAAAGAGTTCGGTGACCATCACTACGGCGAGGCGATCTCCCAGATCGAACACGTTCTGCAATGCGGGCATCTTGCGCGGGCGCAGGACTGCTCGCCCGCGATGGTGGCGGCATCGCTGCTGCACGATATCGGGCAATTCATTGACGATGCGGGAAATGCTGCGGAGCACAAAGGCATTGATGCGCGTCACGAGGTGACGGGGGCTGCGTTTCTTTCTCCGTTCTTCGGGCCTGACGTGACCGAGCCGGTCCGCCTGCATGTCGATGCCAAGCGTTATCTCTGCGCGGTCGAGCCGGGCTATGCGGAAGGCCTCAGCGGCGCTTCGCTGCTCAGCCTGCAACTGCAGGGCGGCGCGATGAATCCCGATGAAGTGGCCTCTTTCCGAAGCAACCGCTGGTTCGACGACGCGATCCAGCTTCGCCGCTTCGACGATCTGGGCAAGCGCAAGGACTGGCAGGTTCCCGATCTGGAAACCTATCGCCCGCTGCTTGAGGGCCTGCTGCTACCGGAAGGTTGAAAGCGGTGCGACGATGGGGCCCTTCGCGGGGGCCGTTCCATATTTTGATGCGGGCGCGAAAGCTGTAACGCCGATGTAATGGCTAACTGGTTTATACCAGTTGACTGAAAGATCGATTCGCAGACGCCCCACCGGCCGGAAGCACCGCTTCCGGCAACGGGAGTGCCTTGCCTGTCGGATCCTCCCGCCGGTGCGGGGCTCAGTCGGGGTTTTTGCGTTCCTGGGGAGAAACGACATGGCAGGTTACAAGCGCGCGCGGCAAGGCCGCGCACTGTTCCGGGCGTCTGTGGCGATCGCGTCGATCGTGGCATGTGACAGCGCCGCGCACGCGGAGGACGCGGCCGACGCGCCCGATTCCATCACGGTCACCGGCCAGCGCCTGAGCACGGTGGCCGCGATCGAGGAGAAGAAGAAGGCCGACAACGTTATCGACATCATCTCCGCCGACAACCTGGGCAAGCTGCCCGATGCCAACGTGGCCGATGCGCTGGCGCGCATTCCCGGCCTGTCGGTGATCGTGAACCAGGACACGGGCGAGGGCGAATACGTCGCCATTCGCGGCCTTTCGGGCACGTACAACGCGGTCTATATCAACGGCGTGCGCGTGGCGCAGACCGATCCCGGCAGCCGCGACGTTTCACTCACCGTGCTGCCGCCGAACGGCCTTGCCTCGATCCGCGTGACCAAGACGCTGACGCCTGACCAGGATGGTGACGGCATCGGCGGCTCGATCGATTTCCGCACGCCCACCGCGTTCGATTTCCAGAACGACCTGACGCTCCGCGCTTATGGCGCCGCCGGCTTCAACCAGCAGGCGAAGGACGCCGGCGAAGCGGCGGGCACCTATCAGGGCCAGCTCGATTTCGGCAAGCGCTTCGCCGACGGCCGCTTCGGCGTGTTCATCTCCGCCAACTACGGGATGAACCACGGCAACGGTCAGGAAACCGAAAACGACGGCGAATGGGAACCCTATCGCTGGCGCAAGGACAGCCAGGAAGCGATCGACCAGAGCAACATGCATCTGCCCGGCATCGATCTCGATTACCGCCGGTTGCAGCAGAAGCGCTATGGCGGGAACGTCTCGTTCGATTACCACGGCGACAGGACGCAGCTTTACCTGCGTGGCCAGTATTCGCACCAGGAACAGCGCGGCACCAACGACGTGACCGACTACCGCAGCCGCAAGACCGCGCGGCTGACGCAGGTGAACATCGACGACACCACGCTGGTCCAGCCCGACAAGGCGGTGATCGGCACCGGCGCCAAGGGCCGCATCTACAGCTACACCACCAGCCAGATCGTCGATGCCGACGGCGACGGCGTGATCACCGACGCTGACCGCAATTCCAGCCAGTACTGGTCGCTCAACGGCCGTTCGGGCGTATGGAACCCGCAGGCGTTCCAGTTCGCCCGCAACTTCTCGACGATCGACCAGAACCAGACGCTCTACACGATCGACCTGGGCGGCCACACTGATGCCGGGCGGCTTCAGCTGGATTACGACGCCAGCTATTCGGGCGGTTCGCGCGCCACTCCGGAAAGCTATTCGATCAGCTACAACTGCGACAAGTGCACCTATCCGCTCAACGCGCAGGGGCTGGATTGGGTCTCGGCCGACCCGCGCTTCCCGCACGTCGACCTGACCGGCCCCGCCGCCAATGTCGAACATGACTCGTCGCTGCTGCCGTTCGACGGGCTCAACGTCTCGCGGGACCGCCAGAAGGACAGCCGCATCGCCTTCCGGTTTGACGCGCGCTACAATTTCGGGAGTGGCGCGCTCGACTACGTGAAGGTCGGGGCCAAGTTCCTCCAGTCGAAGCGCCAGTACGATTACTATCCCGGTTATGGCGGCGATCTTTCGGGCACGCCGCTCGATGGCCTCAACCTCAAGCAGTCGGGGCTCGTCCAGAAGGAAGTGATGAGCGTGCTGGGCGGCCAGTACTATTATGGCGACGTGTTCAACCGCGACAAGGTGGTCGCCGCGATCGATGCCGCGATGAAGGCCAACGGCTTCACCGACAGCGGATTGCCCGATCTGACGCAGCGCAAGCGCGGCACCGAGCGCGTCTATGCCGCCTATGCCCTTGCCCATTTCCACTTTGACGCGCTGCAGGTGATCGCCGGCACGCGCTTCGAACGCCGCGAGACGCACAACGTTGGCTGGTCGGACGACAGTGCCGGCAGCGGCTTCATCGCGACCGACCGGGGCTACAACGTGCTGTTGCCCAGCGTGACCGCGATCTGGCGCCCAGACGACAAGAACGTCGTCCGCGCCGCGATCTGGACCGGCTATTCGCCGCCCGAATACGGGTTCATCGCCGCCAGCCAGTCGGTTTCGCGCAACTCCAAGGGCGAAGTGGTCGGCATTTCACGCGGAAACCCGGACCTCAAGGCGGCGCGGGCGCTCAACCTCGATCTCTCGCTGGAAACCTACCCCGATGCCACCAGCATCGTTTCGGCGGGCGTGTACTACAAGCGCATCTCGAACTTCATCTTCACCGGCGGGAACGAGGTCAATGCCAACACCTCGGTCGGCACCGTGGTCATCGACCAGCCGCAGAACGGGCAAAGGGCGACGATCTACGGTGTCGAGCTGAACATCATCAAGGGGCTGCAGGGCATCACGCCGCCGTTCGACGGGTTCGGCATCGAGGGCAACATCACCGTGCAGAAGTCCAGTGCGGAAACGGGCCTCGCCTATCGCGCCGGCAAGCCGATCCGCTTCGTCAACACGCCGCATCTAATCTACAACGCGGCGCTGACCTACCAGAAGTACGGCGTCGAGGCGAAACTCTCGTACAACTATCGCGGCAAGTACATCGAATCGCTGCGCGACAACGCAGTCGACAAGTGGGTCCAGCCCAACCGTAGCCTCGATTTCCATTCGCGCTACAATTTCAACAAGCACTTCGCGCTGGACTTCGACGTGGGCAACATCCTGGGCGGGTGGAAATACTACACCACCAAGGGCGACAACCCGAGCTACCAGAAGGACTACATGGAGCCGGGCCGCACGTTCCTGTTCCGCGCCAGCTACGTGTACTGACCCACCCTTCCGGACTTGGCGCGGGGCAGTCCTCCGCACCGCGCCATCGCCGCCGCCCGGCTTCCTCACTGGCCGGGCGGCGGCTTCCTTTGGCGATTGCCGCTCCTGTCGGAGCTGGCTTATGTAAGCGCTTGCGTTCGTTCTCTCGGCGCGGTAGCCCGATGAAAAGAGGCCATCGCCAACCCCGTTCCGCATGGCCTGCGGGAGAAGATCGTGATCCACACCGTTCTCGCCACGGGCGACCTTGCGATGGATCGTGAGGACTACGACGCCTGTTTTGCGGGCACGGCCGATCTCCTGCAAAGCGCGGACATCGTGTTTGGCCAGCTTGAAACCAGCTTCGCCGAACGGGGCGTCCGGCTTCCGCAGGCGCGCCACGCCGTACTGGCCCGTCCCGAAGGCGCCGCGGCGCTTGCCCGGGCCGGGTTCGACGTGATCTCCATGGCTGGCAATCACGTGATGGACTGGGGCGCCGAGGCCTTCTTCGAAACGCGCGGGCACCTGCAGGCGGCCGGCATCAGCGTAGTTGGCGCGGGGGCCACTATCGTCGAGGCGCGCCGCCCGGTGCTACGGCAGCTTCCTGACGGAACGCGCGTCGCCTTCCTCGCCTATTCCAGTATTCTGCCGCACAGCTATTGGGCGGACGAGCGCAGGCCGGGCTGTGCGCCGATGCGCGCCTTCACGGTCTACGAACAGATCGAACACGATCAGCCGGGCACGCCGCCGCGCACCCACACCTATCCCCATCGTGCCGATCTTGCCGCGATGGAGGCGGATATCCGGACCGCGAAGCGCGAAGCGGACATCGTGCTTGTCTCGCACCATTGGGGCATTCATTTCGTGCGCGCGGTGATCGCGGATTATCAGCGCGACGTTGCCCGTGCGGCGATTGCCGCGGGGGCCGACGCCATTTTCGGTGGCCATGCCCATATCCTGAAGGGCTGCGAGGTGATCGACGGCAAACCCGTATTCTATTCGTTGTGCAACTTCGCGACCGACCTGCGCATGGATCCGGCGCTTGCGGCGTCGAAAAGTTTCAACGAGATCCGTGTTCTGGCGGAGGAGTGGGAACCCGATTTCGACAGCCTTTACAATTTCCCCAAAGCCGCGCGCCTGTCGATGATCGCGCGGCTGGATATCGCCGATGGCCGGGTGCGGCAGGCCGGCTTCCTGCCCTTGGCGATCGGGCGCGACGCCGTACCGCGCCTGCCTGCGCCGGGGACCGCGGATTTCGCGGCGGTGGTCGATTACATGGCCGCGGTGACGGACGAGGCGGGGCTCAACGCGCGCTATCGCGTGGAAGGAGACATGGTCATCGTGGAAGCGGCGCAATGAGCGCGCGCCACCGCCGGTTGTCGCTGGCCGCCTTTCCGATGGAAGCCACGGTCTTCCTCTATCTGCTGGCCTATCTGCCGAACGTCATCGTCACGCGTCTGGTCACCTCGGTAACGCATCCCGGCCTGGGACGGCCGTTGACGGGGCTGGAAACCCTGCCGGCCTCGCTGATCATCAGCATGGTCCTGACGTGGGCGTTCATCTGGCTTTCGGGATGGCATCGCGATGCCCATGCCGTGCGGGTGGCGGGCATGCGTTTGCCCGTGCCGACGCGCTATACGCTGCTTTCGGGCCTGGGAACCGCGCTCGTGCTGTTCACGGTGCCGCTGTCGTTCACGATCCGGGATGTGAGTATCCCGTTCATCCAGCTCATCATGCGCGGCGATGTCCTGGTCATCGCGCCGCTGGTGGACATGGTGTTCGGCCGCCGCGTGCGCTGGTGGAGTTGGGCCGCGCTGGCCATGGTGCTGGTGGCCTTGCTCATCACCTTGACCGATCGGGGCGGCCTCAAGCTGCCGCCCATCGCGATCGTGACGGTCGTGCTCTACACCATCGGCTATTTCCTTCGGCTGGCGGTGATGACCAAGATTTCCAAGACCGGGGATGCCGCCTCTGTCCGACGCTACTTCGTCGAGGAAAAGATGATCGCGCTGCCCTTGTCGGTGGCGGCGCTGGCGGCGATTTCCGCGTCCGGCATCGGCGGCCAATCGGGCGAGCTTGCCTGGGGCTTCGTCAGCGTGTGGACGGATCCGGTGCTGTGGCCGCTGTTCTGGATCGGCTGCACGCTGACGTTAATTTCCGTGCTGGCAATCCTGATCCTGCTGGACCCGCGCGAAAATGCCTATTGCGTGCCGCTGGAACGCGCGGCGAGCCTGGTCGCGGGGGTTGGCGGATCGGTTCTGCTCGCCTTGTTCTGGGGACTGAAAATGCCGCGCCCGGCCGAACTTTTGGGCGCCGGCATTCTGATCGCGGCGATCGTGCTGCTGTCGCTCGCCCCCCGGCTGGCGGCGCGATCATGACGTCATCCGGAACCGGGATCAGCGACGTGCTGGCCCGTCACATCGCCACGATGCGCTGGGACTGCTTGCCCGACGATGCACGCGCCGCCGCCGCCCGCGCATGTCTGGACGCAACGGGGGTGATCTACGCCGCCAGTGGCCTTGCCCACGAAGCGCAGCCGTTCGTGACGCTGGCCGCGCGGGGTGGAGAGGGGCCGTGCAGCATTTTTGGCACCGGCATCCGCGCCCAGCCCGCCGGTGCCGCCTTGGCGAATGGCGCCCTTGCCCATGCGGTCGATTACGAGGACGCGTTTGATCGCGCGCCGGCCCATCCCAACGCCTCGCTCGTCCCGGTGCTGCTGGCGCTGGCGCAGTCCGAAGGCCCGGTGGACGGCCGGCGCTTCCTGACGGCGCTGGCGGTCGGTGGCGACATCGCCTGCCGTATGGCGTTGTCGCTCAGGCAGCCCATGGAAAAGGGCGGATGGTATCCACCCCCAATCGTCGCGGCCTATGGTGCCGCCGCCGGGGCGGCCAACCTGCTGGGGCTGAATGCCGCGCAGGTGAAGGACGCGCTGTCCATGGTCCTGTGCCAGGCAACCATGCCGGGCGAGATCAAATACAGCCGGGGGACGGTGCTGCGGGCGGTGCGCGAGGCCTTTCCCGCCCAGGCCGCGCTGACGGCCGTGTTGCTGGCGAGAGAGGGCGTTGCGGGGTTCGAAGCCCCGCTGGAGGGCAGGGCCGGGTTCTACGCGCTCTACGCCGGTGGCGCCTTTTCCGCCGACGATCTTGCCGATCGGCTGGGCGCGCATTTCTGGGGTACGGAACTGACGTTCAAGCCCTGGCCGAGTTGCCGGGGAACGCATCCGTTCATCGAAATGGCGCTCGATCTGCGCGGCCGGCACGGCTTTGCCCCGGCAGAGGTTGCCGGCATCGATGTGGAGGTGGACGAGGTGCAGCAGATGCTGGTCGATCCGCTGGAGCGCAAGCAGGCGCCGGCCGTCGCGATCGACGCGAAGTTTTCCATACCGTTTACGACGGCGCTGGCGCTGACAAAGGGTGGCGTCGGCCTCGACGATTTCGGCGCCGGCACGCTGGCCGACCAGCAGGTGCTGGCCCTATCGGCGCTGGTGCGGCCGCGTACTGTGCAGGCACCGGCCTGGCAGCGGGGCACCGGCGGGGCGATGAGCATCCGGCTCCGCGATGGGACTTTGCTGGAGGCGATGGTGCCCGATGCGCTGGGCTGCCCGGCGCGCCCGCTGTCGCATGCGGCGCAGCATGCAAAGTTTGTCGATTGCCTTGCCCATGCCGCGTTGCCGCGCGGCCGGGATCAGGCGGAAAGCCTGGCGGCCGCGATCCTCACGCTGGATCGTTGCGAAGACGTGGGCAGCCTGTTCAAGTGATCGCGCGCGGACCGTTTGCAGGCGGTGGCCCCGCTGGGCTGCCGCGCGATCACCCGTGTTCAGAACACCGCACGGATTTCCGCGCGGCGTTGCGATTGTCCCGGTAGCCCGTCCGCTTCCGGCTCGTCGGTGGGCAGGGCGCCCGTTTGCGCGCGGGTCTCCACGATCATGCCCGGCAGAAGCCGCCGCAGCGTTTCGGCGATGCTGGCGGCACGCGCGGCGGCAAGGCCGGCCGGCTCCGCGATGGTGCGGCCGGACACGGACGTCGGGTCGGTTGCGGCAAATCCGGTGACGACAAGCTTCCTGGGGTGAGCCGCGCGTATCCAGGTGACCGCGTTGTCGATCAGCCAGTCGTCATACTGATAGACGAGGAAGTCGTTGCCGAACTCGAAATAGACCGGGAACGTGCGCTCGGCGTAGGGACCGGGCGGCACTTTCCGGGGCACGGACAGCGGATCGATGTTGCGGCGGGGCAGCTTGTAGCGCCGGCCTGCGTAGCCTTCCGCCGGCAGCATGTGGCGTGGGCAGGGCGTATCCAGCCGCGATGTCCGCACCGGTTCCAGCACCGTTGCTCCGCACGGCGTCGGCGGATCGGCGGAGACGCGGCCTTCCACCAGCACTTCCCGGTTCCAGTCGGGCTTGTAGGGGCTTTGGCTAACGTCGTAGCGGATCCCGCTTTCGCGGTCGTCCGCCAGCCAGCAACCCGATTTGCGGCCGGAATCGGTATCGCGATAGACGGGGCAGGCGATGAAGCGGACAAGTTCGCCCGCCTGTTGCGCCTGTGCCGACAACGGCGCCGCCAGCACGACGAACCATCCGGCGGCGATCGCAGTCCTTTTCATCACAGCACGCTCATCAGATTGACGAGATCCTGCTTCTCCTGCTCGGTATAGCCGATGGAATAGCGGCGCTCGTAATAGTCCACGATCCCCCGCAAGTCCTTTGCCAGCCCGTTCGAGAAGTACGGTGCGCGGGCGGACAGCCCCCGCATGGATTGCAGCGTGATCTTGCCGACATCGGCGCACCGGCCACTGGTCAGCGCGAAGCCGGGATCATAGGTGTAGATGACCCGGCCATAATGCGGGTGCGGCGCTTTCAGGCAGGTGACCTTGAACAGCGGCAGATCGGCCCAGGGATCGGCGAAGGGCAGCGTCGTCGTGCCGAGATCGACCTGCCCCGGTGCCACGTCGTTCCCCATCTGGCTCATGTTGTGACAGAACACGCACGAATTGCGCACCGGGTTGCCAAAGCCGATGCGGGAATTGATGCCGGCCGTATCGGTGATGAGAAACATCTTCTCCCGAAACACGCGCGCGCCACGGGCAACGGACTGGCGGAAGGCCAGTTGCTCCGGCGTCAGGCTCCGCGCCTCTTCCGTGCTGATCTTTTCCCAGCCCGTGAATTCGCTCCACACCGGTTCGCCGATGCTGCCAAGCGCGCCAGGCTGGGAATCCCGCAAGCGCGCCGGCCCGGCCCGGGCGCCGGTGGTGTTGACCGCACCGCCTGTCTTGCTTGCCTGCTGCGCGGTGAAGATGCGCAGTTCGAAATCCTCGATCTGCCGGCGCTGCTCGGGCGTCAGCCGGCGCAGCATCTGCAGGTGGCTGGCCGCCGCGTCTTCCATCTGGATGCGCAAGTTGCCGGCGCGGTTGTCCGCCATGAGATTGCCGGATTCGGGCTTGCCCGTATCCGGATCGAGCGGCAGCGCGTAGCCCTGCTTGGGATCATAGGGGAAGCCGACCGCCAGCAGGTATTTCATGTTGGCGACCGGGCGCGGCCGGCGATAGACCGAGATCCTGCCCGCCGCCGGGCCATAGCGCGGACCGCTGTTGCAGCCGTTGGGATCGCGCACCACCTCGATCGAGAAGTCCGGCGTTACCGGCTGGCCGTTGAACTGCCGCACCGGCCACGGGCGTTCGATGCGGATCAGCCCCCGTTCCAGCAGCAGCGAATGCGATGCCCGTTCCGCCTGCGGCAACGTGGGGCAGTTCGAGCCGTCGTAGGCCGCGAACAAGGGGTCCTTGCCGCCGGTGCGCTCCCATTGCCGCCGGGCGCTTTCGGCAGACAGGCTCATGGCATCGGCCGGCTGGTGGCAGGTCACGCAGGCGCGACCGTTAGGCCCCAGCGGCTCGAAGAACGGGTGGCCCTTCGTCGGCATCGGGCCGTCGACAAGCAGCGCGCGCAACGTGCCGTTGGCGTTGTCGTAGTCCAGTTCGGCTGGAAATACCCTGCCTTCGCCGGGCGCCCACCAGCGGTCCGGCGCATCGCCGCCCCGCGCACCCGCCGATAGGGCAAGCGTCAGGACGGCGATCGCGGGCAGGACGTGGTGGAACCGGATGGACTTGAACACGGTGGGCATCACGTCCGTCCGTTGCCGTCAGTTGCCGATCTCGACCTTGATGCGCAGGCCGTAGGTGCGCGGGGCGCCATAGATGATGCCGCCGTCCGCGCTCGAGCTGTTCTGGATCTGCGTGGCGATGTAGGTCTTGTTGGTCAGGTTGTTGACGAAGGCCTCCAGCTTGTACTTCTTGCCCAGGTCGAACGTCAGGCGCGCGTCGAAGATGTCGCGTCCGGGGACCAGCGTGTTCACGCTGGGGAAGGGCGTGGCATTCTGCCGCGACAGGTGCGACCACTGGATGCGCGGCGTCACGTCCACGCCCGCCAGCGCGAGCGTGTATTGCGCGCCGGCATTGACCGTCCATTTCGGAGAGAAGGGCAGCACCCGTCCCTTGGGCACGAAGCGCAGGTTGGTGGGGCAGCCGGGATCGGTGCCGGCCGCGTTGGTATCGGAGATGCAGGCCGAATTGTTGAACTTGGCATCGAGATAGCCGACGCCGGCGTTGGCCGCGAAGCCGCCGAACTGGGCGGTCAGTTCGAGTTCGCCGCCCTTGGAGCGCCCGGCCAGCGCGTTCTGCGTGGTGGGCAGGCCGCCGACAAGGCTCGACAGCTGGATGTCCTTGTAATCCGAATAGAAAACGTCGCCGTTCACGCGCAGGTGGCGGTCGAGGACTTCCGTCTTGAAGCCGAGCTCGTAAACGAAATTGCGCTCTGGCTTGAAGTTGGGCGTGTTGGGCGTGAGGTTGACGCCGCCCGCCTTGTAGCCCTTCGACGCGGTCAGATAGATCAGCCCGTTGCCGTTGAAGTGGTAGTTGACGCCGACCTTGCCGGTCAGCTGGCTCGATGCCTGTTGGCTGACGAACGGAAGGGTAAAGCCGGCGCCCGGAACGGCAAAGCGGGTGTAGACCTGCTTGTCCCAGCTGTAGCGCGCGCCCGCGAGCAGTTCGATCTGCGGCGTCACGTAATAGTTGATCTGCCCGAAGATCGATTGCGAGGTGTTCTTGGCGGTGGTGATGATGCTGCTGTTCGATTGCAGCAGCTGCGTGGTGTTGCGGTTATCGCGCAGCAGCGTCACCGGAACGGTCTCGTCCATCACGAACGCGCCCAGCACCCACTGGAACAGACCCTTGCCGGTCGAAAGCAGGTTCACTTCGCCGATCAGCGTCTTGAAGCGCGTATCGCCGTTGCTGACCCGGCCCGGGAAGCGCGCGGTGTTGGCGCTGCTCGTCGGCAGGTTGGCCGGCACCGGCACCGGCAGCGCGGTTGCGGTGCGGTCGCCGTCGGTCTGGTCGTGCGTGAAGCCGTCCTGCCACGAAACGAGTCCGCGCGCCTGCACGGTGTCGGCCACGTCGTAGCGCGCCTCGGCCGAAATCCGGTAGCCGGCCTGGTTCTGGAACGAGGGGGCGTCCTCCTCGATCACGAACGGATTGGAGGAGACGGCATCGTTCCGGTTCTTCACGGCGTTGTTGTCGGTCCGCACGTCGAAATATTCGCCGCGCACGTTGACGTTCAGCTTTCCGTCCATGCCGCGCAGGCGCAGGTTGGCGCGGATCGCGTCCATGTTCAGGTTGCCGGGCTGGCTCAGGGCGTTGGCGGCGATGTTCCGTGTGTAGCTGTCGCGCTGTTCGTGAACGTAGGCGACGCGCAGGGCAACGTCCTCTCCGCCGACATTGGCGGCCACCACGGCGCGATAGCGATCATAGTTGCCCGCGGTGAAATCGCCCACCGCGAAATTGCTGCCGAACTCGGGCTCGGGCGTGCGCACGTAGACCGCGCCACCGGTTGAATTCTGTCCGGTCAGCGTGCCCTGCGGGCCGCGCAGCACCTCGATCGAGCCGATGTCGAAGAAGCTCTGGCCGATGAACTGTTCGTGCGGGATCAACTGGCCGTCGATGTAATAGGCGACGCCCGGGTTGGATGTGGGGGCGGACTGCGCGATGCCGACGCCGCGGATATTGATGAACGTCGATCGGTTGAAGGTGTTGATCGCCACCGATGGCGCCACCTGCTGCATGTCGTTGAGGTTCGACACGCCCTTCCTCTGCAGATCCTCGCCCGACAGGACCGTTGCCGAGATGGGCACATCCTGCAGGCTTTGCGTGCGGCGTTCGGCGGTCACGACGATGGTCTGCAGCGCGCCGTCGTCCTGCGGGCTGTCGGCCGTCTGGGCCAGCGCGGGGAGCGAAACGCTGCAAAGAAGGATGGACAACGCCGGACGCGCCGCACGTGCGATGGTGGTCATGGTTTCCTCACCCTCATGAGAATTGTTTGTGGGGTTGGCCGATAACGCATATGTAAGCCCTTGCATAGATGCTTTGTCATGCCATTGGCGCGATAGCGTCCGTCAGCGCGCGCGATCGCGCTGTTCGTGTGCCGACAGGAGGCGTGAAAGCGCGCAGCAGAACGCGAAGCCGGTTGTCAGCAGCAGCGCCAACGCCAGCCGCAACGGGGTGATCGGGGCGAACAGGCCGAGAATTGCCATGGCACAGCCGCTGGCAAGCATCTGTGTCGCCCCGGCGAGGCTGGCCGCGGTTGCCGAGAACCCTTCCTCGGCAAAGATCGCGGCATGGATCGCGGCCGGCCCGATCATGCCGGAGGCCACGCCCAGCAGTGTCATCGGGGCGACGAGCGCTACCGGACCGATGATCCCGCGGTAGGCCAGCCATGTGGCCAGTAATGTGCCGCCCAGAGCGATCGCTGTGCCGGCCAGCAGCGCATCGCCGCGGCGCGCGGTCGGGCCGACCAGGCGCGTTCCGGCAATGCCGGCGCCTGCGATGGCCAGCAGTGCCGTTCCTGTTTGCGACGGCGTCAGTCCGAACTGGCGGATCAGCAGGAAAGGTGCGCTTCCCAGAAACATGTAGAGACTGCTGCTGGCGCAGGCGAGACTTCCCGTCGCCAGCAGGAATCCCGGGTTCGACAGCAGGCGCGCATACCCCTTCAGAAGCCTAGCGGAACTGGCCGACGGATGGGCGGTGGAGGATCCGCTGGCAGGCGAACCACCCCCGCCCTGTGTTTCCGGGAGCAGAAGCCAGGATGACGCGAACGAGGCGCCGCCCACCAGCGCCAGCATCCCCAGGATCATGCGCCACCCGCTGTGCGTCACCACGAATCCCCCGATAACGGGCGAGATGGCGGGGGATAGCAGGACGATCGTCATCAGCGTGGCCTGCCGGCTTGCGGCTTCCGCGCGGTCGAACAGATCGCCCACCATGACGCGCGATGCCACGACTCCGGCCGCTCCGCCCATCGCTTGCAGCAGGCGCGCGCCAAGCAGCAGGGGGAAGTTCGCGGCAAGTGCGCCGGCGGCCGCGCCCAGCACGTAGCAGGCCAGGCCCAGCAGGAGAACGGGGCGGCGGCCCCAGCGATCGGCAACCGGCCCCGCGATCAACTGGCCGCAGGCAAGGCCGCCGAGATAAACGCTCACGACTTGCTGGGCACGTGCGGGATTCAGGCCCAGTTCGCCAGCCAGCAATGGCAGGGCCGGCACCAGCATGTGGATCGCCATCGACCCGAGCGCGGCCACGCTCGCCAGGATGGCGATCGTGCGCAGGCCGTGGCGGCGCCCGGCCTGACCGTTCACGCAGCCGCCTGTGCGCGTGCGGCGACTGTCCGCGCGACAAGCGTCAGGCTGGCGCACACTGCCGCGATGCCGACCAGCAGGAGCGTCGGCGGCGTGAACGAGCCGGTTGTTTCCTTCAGGTATCCCATCACGGGGGGCACGGTGGCTCCGGCAAGGCTGCCGGCCATGTTGATGACGACGATGCCCATCGGCAGGCTTGCGGGCTTCAGCATCCGCGTCGGTATCGCCCAGAATGCCGCA
Organism: Novosphingobium sp. SCN 66-18; assembly: GCA_001725355.1. Lineage (GTDB taxonomy): Bacteria > Pseudomonadota > Alphaproteobacteria > Sphingomonadales > Sphingomonadaceae > Novosphingobium. The sequence goes on along the minus strand of MEGD01000001.1, from coordinate 48,885 downwards.
ACCGTGCAGCCGGTGCATGCGCCGCCGATGATCAGCGCGATCAGTCCGGTCAGGCTGGCGCCGGCCCAATCGGCAACAAGCAGGCCAAGTCCGCCGAAAAGCGCGGGCACGGCAACGTGGAGATAGCGTTCTCCCGTCTTGTCCGAATGGCGCGCATTGAGGATCAGGCCGATGCCGCTGGCCGCCCAGGGTAGCGCGACGACCAGCCCCGTGGCGCCGGCGCTCAGGCCTGAAAGGCCTTTCACGATTTGCGGCAGCCAGAACATGATCCCGTAGTTGGAGGCCAGGATGCAGAACCAGATGGCGCAGCACAGCCAGCCGACCGGATCGCGCAGCACCGCCCAGCGCGCGCCGGTGGCGTGCGCGTCCGGCGTTGCGCCAGGCTTCGACGCGCCTTTGATATTGTCACTGATCCACCCGCGTTCCTCCGGCGTAAGCCAGCGGGCATCGCCGGGCGAGTCCGGGAAATGGAGCCAGGCGAATGCCGCCAGCGCGAGGGCCGGGAGCGCTTCGGCCAGGAACATCAGGCGCCAGCTTTCCATCCCCAGCGGGTGATCCAGATCGAGCAGCAACCCGGAAACCGGCGCGCCGACCACCTGGGCCACCGAGATGGACGTGATGGGGATGGCGAGGATCGATGCACGGTAACGTTCGGGTGCCCACTGGCTCAGATAGAGCATCGTGCCGGACGAGAGGCCGCCTTCGGCAAAGCCGATCAGCACGCGCAGGCCGTATAGTTGCCATTCGGTGGAGATCATCGCCATCGCGCAGGACGCCAGCCCCCACGCGGCGGTTATCGCGGTAAGCCAGCGGCGCATTCCGATAGCCTCGTACAGCAGCACGCTGGGGTATTTCGCCAGCATGTAGCCCACGAACAGGACGCCGGCGCCAAAGCCGTACTGGGTGCCTGACAGGCCGAGGGCGCGATTCATATCGAGGGCGGCAAACCCCACGTTGGTGCGGTCTATCGCGCCCATCAGCACATAGAACGCCGCCGGGACGACCAGATGCAGCAGAACCTTGCGACCCACCGATCGTTCAATGGCCGGCACGCCCTGCGCTTCGTGGTGCTGTTTCACGCATTCTCCCCATTTTATCGGCGACATCGGTGCCCGCGAGGGAAGATGATAGCGCTTGCATATGCATTCGTCGATACTTATGCATCGCGCCATGACAACCACCGTTCCGCAGGATTTCGATCCTGAAAAGCCCGAGGACTTCGACAGCGCGCATCGCGAATACGCGCGCCTGCGCCGGGAATGTCCGGTGGCGCATACCGATGGCCTTGGTGGTTTCTGGGCGTTGACGCGTTATGACGACGTCAAGCGCGCGGCCTCGGATTCTTCCACGTTCATCACGTCGGTGCAGAATGTGGTTCCCAAAGTGGCGTACACGGGCCGCCGCCCTCCGCTGCACCTCGACCCGCCCGAGCACACGCCCTATCGCAAGGTCCTTAATCCGCTGCTTTCGCTGGAAAAATCGGAAGCCTACGCGGACAAGGCGCGCGCGCTGGCGCAGCGCCTGCTGAAGCCCATGGTCGCCAAGGGTGGCGGCGATATCTGCGTCGAGTTTTCCAGCTACCTGCCGGTCCATATCTTCGGCGAATGGATGCGCATGCCCGATGCCTGGCTGGATACCCTGCATGACGCGGGCCGGGCCTTCATCCTGGCCGTTCATTCCAACACGCCGGAGCGGATGAAGGAAACCAGCCTGCGCCTGTATGAAATGGCGCGCGGGCTGATCGCCATCCGGCGCGAACAGCCGCAGGACCCCGAAATCGACCCGACAAGCGCGCTGCTGGCCGCGCGGCACGAGGGCGAGCCTTTCCCCGAGGAGCTGCTGGTCGGCACGGTGCGTCAGGTTCTGGTAGTCGGCATGGTCGCGCCGATGGTGATGATCGGCAACATCTGCGTCCATCTTTCGCGGGACCCGGCGCTGCAGCAGCAATTGCGGGCGGACCCTTCGCTGATTCCGGCGGCGATCGAGGAATTCCTGCGCCTGTACACGCCTTATCGCGGCTTTGCGCGCACAGCCGTGTGCGACGTGGAAATGGGCGGGCGGACGATTCCGGCAAACGAGGCCATCGCCCTCGTCTATGCTTCCGCCAACCGGGACGAGGAGGTTTTTCCCCAAGGCGATACGTTCATCCTCGACAGGCCCAACATTGCCCAGCACCTCGCCTTCGGGCGGGGACCGCACAATTGCCCCGGCGTGCACCTTGGCCGGATGCAGCTGCGCGTGGCGCTGGAGGAGATCCTCGGCGCGACGAACAGCTTTTCGCTCGATGGCCCGGTAACCGTGAGCCGCTGGCCCGAAATCGGTGCGCTTTCCGTTCCCCTGCGCTTCGCGTAACGCGATTGCGCACGGGGGGCGGGGCGGGCTAGGCAAGGCGGATGAACGACGTTCCCGGCCGATCACCCACGCTAGACGATGTCGCCGCGCATGCCGGGGTTTCAACGGCGACCGTCAGCCGCTTCGTGAACAATCCGTCGGTGGTTGCCCCCGCGACCGCCGACCGCATCCGCGCGGCGATTGCCGCCACCGGCTACATCCCCAACCTGCTCGCCGGGGGGCTTGCGTCGAGCAAGTCGAAAATGGTTGCGGTGCTGATCCCTTATCTGACGGACTCGATTTTCAACGACACGATCCAGTCGATGGTGGAAGAACTGTCGGGGGCGAGCACCACGGTCATGCTCGGGCTTACCGGCGTGTCGGCCCGGCGCACCGAGGATCTCATTCGCGCGGCGTTGAGCCGCAGGGTGGATGCGATCATCTTTACCGGCCCGGTCACGCCCGAAGTCGAAGCGATGGTCCGCCGGTCTCCCGCGTTGTTCATCGAAGTGTGGGATCTGCCCAAAGAGCCCATCGGCCTTGCGGTCGGGTTCTCGCACGAGGCGGCCGGGCGCGATGTGGCGCGCTTCCTGATGTCGCGCGGTTACCGCCGGCCGCATCTGGTGACGGCCAGCGGCACGCGCGCGCAGATGCGGCGCGATGGCTTTTTGGCCGAATGGCCGGCTGCCGAGGGCATCGCGCTGACGGAATCGAGCGTGGAGGTGCCTTCGCGGTTTGGTCATGCGCGGCGCATCTTCGCCGAAATCCGGCGCTTGCCGGACATGCCCGATGTGGTGGTTTGCGGTTCGGATTATCTGGCGCAGGGCATCATCGTCGAAGCCATGGCGGCCGGATTGCGCGTGCCCGAGGATATTGCCGTGGTGGGTTTCGGCAACAGTTCGATCGCGGGGGAAATGCGGCGGATCGCGCGCGAAGCCATCGCCGCGATCCGCAAGCATGGCAACGGCGAGCCATTGCGGGAACGCTGGATCGACGTGGGATTTCGCCTGATCGCCCGCGAAAGCGCCTGAAGGCGGCAGGTGGCAGGACCACAACGCCCTGCCTAACGGTAAAATTCGCTTTCGATCTTGGAAAGCGTGACGAAGCCGTCCTCGATATGCCTGCGCATGGCCTGTTCGCTGGCATCCGCATCCCCCGCCAGCAGCAGCTTCAGCATGTTCTGGTGGTCCGCGTTCGCGGTGCGCAGACGCTCGTCGTCGTAAAAGCTTTCGAACAGCAGGCGATGGATCGGCACGTTCAGGCGCTGGAGAAGGTCGGCAATCACCGCATTGCCGGACCCTTCCACGATCAGCCGGTGCCATTCCACGTTCAGCCGTCCGAAGCGTTCGGGCGCCCGATCGTCCACGCAACGGTCGAGCGCATCCTGAACCGCGCACAGCCGCTCTTTCTGTTCCGGCGTGGCATGCCGTGCGAAATCGCCGGCGCAAATGCCTTCGAGCGCAACGCGCGCGCGATAGATCTGGCGCACTTCTTCCAGACTGGCATTCTTGACCGACGCGCCGCGAAATTCCTCGATCTGGACCAGGCCTTCGCCTTCCAGCCGCTGCAAGGCCTCGCGCACTTTCGATCTGCTGGCGCCGGTCAGCCGGATGATGTCGACTTCCACCAGCCGCTGGCCGGGGACGAAACGGCCTGCCCGGATACGATCACGGACCCAGTCGGCGATTTCAGGCCCTGTGGGGGCCCGGAGAGAAGGATTTTCAGCCATATCTGTCGTTTTCCAATCCCTGACAATATTGTCAACAATATTGTGATCGATTTTTCCGTTGCCTGCGGCGTCGCGATCGTCGATCAAATTATCAACAATTTGGAGAGGCGCCATGCAGGCGATTCGGTGGATGGCATTGGCGGCGGCAGCCGCAATCGCGGTGCCCGGCAACGCTGCCGACTATCCTGACGTACAGCGCAGCTCGCTTTATGTGCCCGTCCGCGATGGCACGCGCCTTGCCGTGAACATCTATCGTCCGGCGGGCAGCGGCGGGGTGGAAAGTGCGCCGCTGCCGGTGATTTTCGTGTTCACGCCATACCGTGCCCGCTTCGTGGGACAGGACGGCAAGGTCAACGAGGTGGCGTTGAATGATCGGATGGCGCTCCGGTCGCTCATCGCGGCGGGCTATGTCGTCGCCGTGGCCGACATCCGCGGCAAGGGCGCGTCTTTCGGCAGCCGCCACGGTTTCCAGGACCGGACGGAAGCGCGGGACGGGCATGACCTGGTGGAATGGCTGGCGCACCAGCCGTTCTCCACGGGCAAGGTCGGCATGATCGGCTGTTCGTATCTGGGCGGGGCGACGTTCCACACCGCCACCACGGCGCCGCCGTCGCTCAAGGCGGTTTTCATCGGCGCCTCGGATCTCGACAAGTACGCGTTCGTCAAGCGAGGCGGCATAACCGCGCAGTTCAACACGCGGCCGGACGAACCGCTGAGCGAGGATCTGGCAAGCGTGCCGGTCGATGCCGACGCCGACGGCGTGCAATTGAAGACCGCCGTCGCCCAGCATGCGGCCAACACGCCGATGGCGGCCCTGTGGTATGGCATGCCCTATCGCGACAGTGTTTCGCCGCTGACCGGCAATGCCTTCTGGAACGAAGCCAGCGTCTACAACTACATGGGCGCAATCCGCCGGGCCGGTATCGCCACCTACTTCTGGAGCAACTGGCAGGACGAACCGACCGCGCAATCGATTCTGAGCGCGGCCAACCTCCCCGGCGCGAAGTTCCTGGCTGGTCCTGGCAGTCATTGTGTGCCGCCGCCGGGGTTCGATTTCACCGGCGAAGTCCGCCGCTACTTCGACCATTACCTCAAGGGCGCGGATAACGGCATCGAGCGCGAGCCGCGCGCGACGTACTGGGTGGAGGGCCTGGAGGGGAAGGGCGGGTATGTCCGTTCCCGGTCCTTGCCGGGCGAGGGCGTCAAGCCCGTCTCATGGTTTCTGGACGGGGGTAGAAGCGGCTCTGCCCGGTCGGTCAACGATGGCGTGCTGGCTTCCACGCCGGCCGATCGCGGCACCGATCGCTTCACGGTGCGCTATGACCTGCCCGACCCGGACTACTTCGCGTTCTGGGCCAGGCCCATGGATGACAAGGGACTGAGCTACACCAGCGCGCCTTTGGCCCGTGCGATGAAGCTGGTCGGCTATCCGGTGGTGCGCCTGAAGGTTTCGGCCGACAAGCCGGATGCCAACGTGTTCGTCTATCTGGATGAAGTGGCCGCTGACGGCAAGGTCGAGGTCGTCTCGTTCGGCCGGCTGGCGCTGTCGCACCGCAAGCTGGCCGCCGCCCCTTACAACACGCTGGGCCTGCCGTGGCATTCCGGCCTGCGGCGCGACGTGGCGCCGCTTCCGGTGGGGCAGCAGGCCGATCTGGCGATCGACCTTACACCGGTTTCACGGATCGTGCCGGCCGGCGCGCGGTTGCGCGTGACGATCGCCGGCGCGGATCCGCGCCAGCGCAATCTCAAGCAGATCGCGCAGACACCAGCGCCCGTCATCGCCGTCGAACGCGGCGGGCGCGGGACGTCGTGGATCGACCTGCCAGTCGCCGATTGAGCATCATTGGAAGGAAAGGCCGCGCAGCCGGCCGCGGGGAAGGAGTAAGTCAACATGAAGGGCAATAACATCATGCGTTTGCGGACAGCGTTCTGTATCGGCAGCTGTGGCCTGGCGATCGCGGCGGTGCCCGCGATGGCGCAGGACGCCGCGCAGGACGAACCGAGCAGCGCCGAAATCATCGTCACCGGCAGCCGCGTGCGCGGCGAGGCGCCGGTGGGCTCGACCGTCACCACCCTGGGGCGGAAGGAAATCGAGGCGTCCAGCGCGGTAACGGTCGATCGCATGGTCAAGGAGATACCGCAGGTATTCGATCTGGGTGTTTCGGAGAATTCGCGCGGCCAGTCCGGCGGCAGTGGCAACATCACTTACGGCAACTCGGTCAACCTGCGCGGCATCGGCCCATATGCGACGCTGGTGATGATCGATGGCCACCGGGTGACCAACAACAGCCGATCGATCGATCCTTCCGTCCTGCCTTCGCTGGGCGTCGAACGGGTCGAGGTTGTGGCGGACGGCGCGTCGGCGATCTACGGTTCCGATGCGGTTGCCGGCGTGGTGAACCTCATTCCACGCCGGTCGCTGGATGGAGGCGAGGTGTTCGCGCGTGCGGGCATCGGCGGTCGCGGCGATTTTCACGAATATTCGCTGGGTGCGGCGCTGGGCAAGGTGTTCGAGCACGGCCAGATCATGGTGGCTTACGAACATGTCGAACGCTCCAACCTGAGCGGCGACAACCGTTCGTTCTTCACGAACAACCAGACTCCGTTCGGTGGCGCGGATTACCGCATCGCGCGCTGCGCGCCGGGCAATATCAACGCGAACGGCACCACCTACGCGATACCGGCGGCGGGCGTGACGCAGGCGACCGCGGGTGCGCTTGTCGCGGGGACGCTCAACAAGTGCGACGAACTGACCAACCAGGATCTGTCGCCGCGGCAGAAGTATGATTCGGTGAACAGCACCGGGCGGTACGATCTCACCGACTGGTTGAGCGTCTTTTACGACGGCTTCTATTCCAAGCGCGATTTCTACCGGAAGTCCGGGTTTACCAACGCCCGGATAACGGTTCCGCAGACCAACGCGTTCTTCGTGCGCCCGGCCGGCTTCACCGGCACCAGCTACACACTGGACTACAACTTCCGCAACGACCTGCCGACCAACGATTCGTTCGGCTATGCCGAAAGCTGGCAGATCACGCCCGGCATCAAGGCGAAGCTGCCGCACAACTGGGAAGTCGAGGCACTGTTCGGCTATGGCAAGACGCACGATTTCTCCGGCTCCTACTTCGGGCTGAACAACGGCGCGCTGACGGCTGCGCTGGCCAGCAGCGATCCGGCCACCGCGTTCGATCCCTATGGCCTGGGGCGCACGAGCGCGGCTGTCCGCGCTGTTCTTGCCAACCAGATATTCCTCGCGCCGACCAACGGGCGGTTGAAGACGTATGAAGGGCGCATCAACGGGCCGCTGTTCGCGCTGCCCGGTGGCGAAGTGAAGCTGGCGGGCGGTTACGAAAGGCAGGATTTCACCGTGGGGCTGGGATCGGCGCGCGGCGCTCCGACCACGCCGATCGTGTTCCGCAATTTCGGACGCAAGGTCGATTCGGTCTATGGCGAACTGTTCGTGCCGGTCTTTGGTGCCGCCAACGCGATGCCCGGGTTTGAACGGCTCGAACTCAATGCCGCGGTGCGCTATGACAAATACAGCGATGTCGGCGGCACTACCAATCCCAAGTTCGGGATCAACTGGGAACCGGTGCGGGGCCTGAAACTGCGCGGCAGCTATGGCACGTCGTTCCGTGCGCCGACGATCCCCGAAATCTATGGCAACTCCAACAACCTGTTCGGCCAGAGCTATCAGAACCCGGCCGGCGGAGCGCCGTTGCAGGGCTATGCGCTGTCCGGTCCCAACCTTGACCTGAAGCCTGAAACGGCAACCACCTGGTCCATCGGCGCCGATTTCGATCCCACTCCGACGCTGCACTTCGGCATCACGTACTGGGATGTGAACTATCGCAACCAGGTGCTCGCCAACCTTTCGAACCTGACCATTCTGGGTAACGAGGCGCAATACGCCGGCACCAGCATCATCCTTCGCGATGCCGCCGCCGCCGCCCGGGTTCAGCAGTTGCTGGCGCAGGGCGTGGCGCTGGCCAGCGGGTCGTTTCCCGGCGGCAACCCCGCGAACGTGACCCTGTTCGTCGATGGGCGCAGCCAGAACCTTGGCGTTTCGATCACCCGGGGTATCGATTTTACCGGCACATGGACCAAGGACGTTTCCGAAAGGGATACGCTGACGTTCAACGTGTCGGGCACCTATCTCACCAAATATCGCGTCGCCGTCACGCCCACGGCGCCGCTGGTCGATCGCCTGAACGTGATCTTCAATCCGCTCAAGTTCAAGGCGCGCGCCAGCATCCTGTGGGATCACGGCCCGGTCAGCGCGCGCGTGCTGATCACGCACGTCGGGGGTTACAAGAACAACCTCGCGGTGCCCGTGCAGTCGGTGGGGAGCTTCACGCCCGTCGATCTGTCGATCAGCTGGCGCATCGGTGATCAGAAGGCGACGGGGTTCTTTGACAAGGGCATGACTCTGGGCTTTGAAATGCGCAACGCGTTCGATCAGAAGCCGCCCTATGTGAACCTGGCGCCCAGCGGCAACGGCAGCGGCGGGTATGACGCGACAGCCGCCGATCCGATCGGCCGGCTGTTCGCCATCAGCGTCCGCAAGGCGTTCTGACGATCGCGATGATGGGGGAAGGCGGCGTGAACCGGGAGGCGATCTCCATCGTGCTGGCGGGCGATCTCGTTCTTGATGAACCGGACGCACCCTACTGGCTCGACGGAATTGCGCCTGCGGTTCGCGCCGCCGATCTCGCCATCGGTCATCTGGAAGTGCCACACACCGCGCGCGGAGCCGAGATGGAGGGGGACGTCCCGGCGCCGGGCGCGCCGCCCGAGAATATCGCCGCGATCGCCGGGGCGGGGTTCACCATGGTCAGCCTGGCCGGCAATCACATCGCCGACTGTGGTGCCGAAGGCATAGCCGATACCCTTGCCGGGCTTGATGCGCACGGCATTGCCCATGCCGGCGCGGGGCTGACACTGGCCGAAGCGCGCGAGCCGGCCGTGGTGGACCGTAGCGGCCGGCGCATCGCGTTGCTCAGCTACAATTGCGTCGGTCCTGAAAGCGCCTGGGCCGGCCCGGACCGGGCTGGCTGCGCGTGGTTGCCGATCGAAACGGCGGACGGAAGCCCGGTCGCGCCCGCGGCGAACCTCGTCGCGCTGACCGACGCGGCAGTGGCGATCCTGCGCGAGGACATTGCCCGCGCGCGCGCCATGGCGGATCTGGTGCTGGTGGCGCTGCACAAGGGCATCGTCCACACGCCCGCGCGGCTGGCCCTCTACGAACGCGCCGTATCGCATGCGGCGATCGACGCCGGGGCGGATGTCGTGATCGGCCATCACGCCCATATCGTGCGCGGCATCGAATTTTATCGCGGGAAGCCGGTCTTTCACGGCCTTGGCAACGGATGCGTCGTTACCCGTGCGCTCAGCCCGGCGCAGGATCACCCGGCCCGCCGCGAATGGGCGCAGCGGCGCAAGGCGCTGTTCGGGTTCGAGCCCGACCCGGCCTATACGCTGGCGCCGTTTCACCCGCAGGCGGTGAACGCGTTCCTGGGACGGATAGATTGGGGCGCGGATGGCGCCATCGTGCCGGCGATCATCCCGGTCGATGTCGAAGCGCCGGGGCGGCCGGTTCTGGCGCCGCCGGATCGGGCCGCCGAAATACGCGCCTACGTCGACGGCATCACGCGCGATGCGGGGATGCCCGGTATCCGGATCGATGCCGATGGGCGCGTGCAAGAGGTCGCCGCATGAACGTTCTTGCGCGCATCATGATCTGGACCGGCGGCGCCGCGCTGATCGCGGCGGCGGGGCTCAATCTGTTGTCGGTGATCGGACGCCATACGGGCCTGCCGCTGAAAGGCGCTATCGAGCTTGTGCAGGTGGGCGTGCTTGTAGCCGGCACGCTGGCGCTCGTTTCCGCAACGCTGGCGCGCAATCACGCACGCGTTCACCTTGTGCTGGACCGGTTGAAACCCGGCGGAGCGCATCTCGTCGAACGCCTTTCGCTATTGCTGACGATGGCGTTCTATGCCGCTCTGCTTTGCGGGTCCGCGTGGCTCGCCAGCGATCTGTGGGGCAGCCAGGAAGTGAGCGAACTGCTCGGCGTGCCGTGGCGCTGGCTGAGGATGTTCCTCAATGCGGGCCTTGTCGCCGTGCTTGTTCTGCTTGCGCGTCAACTGATGGAGCGCAAGCGCTGATGTTCGCCACGCCTGAAACCGGCCTGATCGGCCTTGTCCTGCTGTTCGCGTTGCTGATTTCGGGCGTGCCGATCGGCGTGTCGCTGGGGCTTGTCGGCGCCGGCGGGTTGATCGTTGCGCTGGGCTTCGAACCCGCGCTGATCAAGGCCGGCGTGATCGTGGTGGAAACGTTGACGCGCTACGAACTGGGCACGCTGCCACTGTTCATGCTGATGGCGCATCTGTTCTTTTCGGCCAATGCCAGCCGCGACCTGTTCGATGCCGCGGCCAAGCTGGTCGGGCACAGACGTGGCGGGCTTGCCTATGCCTCGATCGGCGGGTGCGCGGGCTTTGGCGCGATCAACGGATCAAGCCTTGCCACCGCCGCCACGATCGGGCTGGTGGCCCTGCCGGAAATGCGCCAGCGCGGCTATTCGGACGCGCTCGCCACGGGAACGGTCGCGGCAGGGGGCACGCTGGGCCAGATGCTTCCGCCGTCCGGCGCGCTGATCGTCTATGGCATCATCGCGGAACAGTCCGTTGGGAAGCTGTTCACGGCAACGCTGATTCCCGGCATCTCGCAGATGCTGTTCTATTGCCTCGTCGTCTGGTTGCTGGTCCGCTGGCGGCCTTCGATCGCTCCCGCCAGCGAGCGGGCGACCTGGCGGGAACGCGGGCAGGCCATGCTGCGCATCGGGGACATGCTCGGGTTGCTGTGCCTTGTGCTGGGCGGGATCGTGCTGGGGTGGTTCAGCCCGTCCGAAGCCTCGTCGATCGGCACGGTTGGCGCTCTGGCAATCACGGCCTGGCGTCGCCGCTTGACGCGGGAAGTGCTGTTCCGCGCCTTTTCCGAAACACTCAGGACCAGCGGTCTGATCTTTCTGGTCATCATCGGCGCGCTCGTCTTTTCGACGTTCATCAGCGTGACGGGCCTTACCGACGCCGTCGGCCACTGGGTGACCGGCCTTGCCCTGGGAACGATTCCGACGCTGATCGTCGTGGCGGGGCTGCTGCTTCTGCTGGGCTCCGTGCTCGATGGGCTGGCGCTGATGTTGCTGACCACGCCGATCCTTTTGCCCGTGGTGGAAAGCGTGGGCATGTCGCCGATCTGGTTTGGCATCTTCATCACCCGCGCGATGGAAATCGGCTTCGTCCATCCGCCACTGGGCATGAATCTCTACGTAATCCAGGGCGTCGCCAAGGACGTGAGCATCAACCGCATCTTCAAGGGGGTGATGCCGTTTCTCGCCAGCGACCTGGTCCATCTTCTTCTTCTGATCCTGTTTCCCGCGATGGCCCTGTGGCTGCCGGGCCTTTTCGGACAATGACCATGATTGCATCACTCGGCCCGGATTTGCCGCAAGACCTGCTTGCCGCCACAGGCGTGCATGCCGGTTTGCTCGCTTGGGACATCGACCGCGAAACGCCCGCCGCAGACCGCTGGCTGGAAAGCAAGTTTCCACGCTGGACCTATTCCGTCCTGCAAGACTGGCTGGATGGCCGGCTCGACCACCTGGATGCCGTGGTGTTTTCCCGTGCCGACGATGGGGCGCAGCGCCTTTACTACTACATCAGCGAGCTGCGCCGGCTGGGCGAGGTTGGCGGCCCCGAACCGTTGATCTTCGATGTCGCCAAGATCGGGCGTGCCAGCAGCGCACAGCACATGGTTGCCAGCGTGCGCAAGCTGGCCGATCGGCTTGGCGTCGGTGAGATCGCGCTTGAGCGGGGCATCGCGGAAACCAACGTGCGCCGGGCGAATGCGACTGCTGCGGCGGGTGCGCAGCCCGGGCGGGTCTGCCTGATCGCGGGTACGCCGCCCCCGGATCGCCGGCTGCATGGCATGGTCGAACGCGCCGGCTGGATCGCGGCCGGTGAAACGCTGGGCGATGCGTGGGCGGACCCGGGGCCGCCGGTCGAGGAAGGCACTGGCGATCCGTTCGCCGCGGTTGCCCGTCAGCTGCACGTGAGGCGCGCCGATGTGCGGGCGTTTTTCGATCGTGCGCAGGCGCTGGAAGCGCAGGCGGACGAATGCGGCGCATTGGCGGCGGTGCTGTGGTTTGCCGAAGAGGACGACGCCCGTGTCTGGCATCTGCCCGCGCAGCGCGATGTCCTGGCAAGGATCGATATTCCCGCACTGATCCTGACGCGGCGTGATTGGCGCGCGAACGACGGCGTGGATGCCGAGATCGCCGCTTTCCTGCAGGGAGGCACCGCATGAAGCCGCTTGCTGGCCATCGCGTCGCCGTGCTCGGCGGCATGGCGGATCGCCCTCTCGCAAGGTTCCTGGTCTCGCTTGGGGCTGAGCTTGGCGGCGCGGTCGAAGGCGCCTCGTTCGTGATCGATGACATCGGGCTGGAAGGGCTGGCCGGTGTTGCCGTGCCGGACGCGGCCATTCACGTGTCGGTCACGCCGTTCGGGTCCGGCGGCCCGCGCTCCGGCTGGAAGGGTGGGGAGCTGGTGGCCTCGGCAATGGGCGGCGCCTTGCGCGTTACCGGAGAACCGGGCCTGCCGCCGGTGAAAGAGGCGGGCGACGCCTGCACGTTCCACGCCGACATGGTTGCGGCGTCCGGCGCGATGGCCGCGCATTACGCGCGCGGCACGCACGGCAAGGGGCAGCACGTCGATATCTCGATCCAGCAGGTCGCGTTCAGCCGCAATTTCAACGGCGTACTGTGCTGGCAATTCGATCGGCGCAAGCTGGTTCGCGTCGGGGGGGCGCTGGCCTATGGCCAGGCCACCGTCCGCGCGATCTGGCGGCTGGCGGACGGCTGGTGTTTCCATTCGCTGATGACAGGGCGGCTGGGCGCGCCCGCCAACCAGGCGCTTTCCGACTGGATCGACGATGCCGGCATGCCAAACCCGCTGCGCGGCACGGACTGGCTGGCGTACAACCGTTCGACGCTGCCGGCGGAAACGCGGGCGATCTGGGAAGCCGCGATCGACGCGTTCTTCCGTTCGCGCACGAAGCGGGAAATCGCCACCGAGGGGCTGCGGCGTGGCATCAACGCGTGCGTGGCGAACGAGCCGGCGGATGTGCTGGCCGATCCCCATCTTGCCGCGCGTTCCTTCTTCGACACGCCGTCGGGATTGCCCGACCGCTTCGCGACCTTCCGTCCGGGGGCCGCACCAGCGGCGCCCGCCGTCCATGCCGGCACTCGCCCCGGTCCGCTTGCGGGCGTGCGCGTGCTGGATTTCGCCTGGGCGCTGGTGGGTTCGATCACGACCAAGACGCTGGGCGATCTCGGTGCCGAGGTGGTGAAGATCGAAAGCCGCACGCGGCCCGATCTGGCGCGGCTGGACGTGCAGGTTTCGGCATCGCAGGCCGGCAACTGGGACGATAAGCCGTGGTTCGCGCATCTCAACTCGTCCAAGCGCAGTCTATCCTTGAACATGAAGAAGCCGGAAGCGCGCGAACTGATCGATCCGCTGATCGATTGGGCCGACGTCGTCGTCGAAAACTTCTCGCCCGGCACGATGAAGAAGCTGGGGCTGGACTACGATGCGCTGGCGGCGCGCAACCCGGGCATCGTCATGGTATCGGGCAGCGTATTCGGCCAGACCGGCCCGCTGGCGCAGGAATGGGGCGTGGACGGCACCGGCGGCGCGCTTTCCGGGCGCACCTTCCTGACGGGTTATCCCGATCGCGATCCGGTGATCCCGGGGGCCGTCCCCTATGGCGACGTGATCGTGCCCTTCGTGATGGCGGGTTCGGTTGCGGCGGCGCTCCAGCACCGGCGGGACACCGGCCTCGGCTGCCATATCGATGCCTCCATGTACGAAATCTGCGTGCAGCAGATGCGGGATTACCTTGCGGCGGCCAAGCGTGGCGAACGCCCCCAACGGGCGGGCAATGCCGATCCGCGCGTGCTGTTCCAGGATGTGTTCCCGGCGCTTGGCGATGACCGGTGGGTGGCGATCACCGTGTTTGGGGAACAGGACCGGGCACGGTTGGCGGCGATCGCCGGCACCGACATCGCGGCATGGACGTCCGTACGGGAAGATCGGGCAATCGCGGCGGAATTGCAGGCGGCCGGCATCGCGTGCGGCGTGATGCAGGATTGCCAGGATATGATCGATGCCGATCCGCAGCTGGCGGGGCGGGGCGCTCTGATGACGCTGGATCATCCGCTGCTGGGACCATTTGGCCATATCGCCACGCCGATCCTGTTCTCCCGGGATCGGCCCGCGCCCTTCCGCGCACCGCGCATGGGCGAACACGTACACGCCATCGCCCGCGACCTTTGCGGCCTGTCCGAAGCCCGCATCGCCGAACTCGAAGCGGCAGGAGTATTCCAATGAGTCAAGCCACCGGACAGCGCAGCCGCAAGGATCTGGCCTGCACCGCTGCCGCCAACGCGTACCAGAAGCAGTTCGGCATCGACCTGAAGCGCCGCGTGGTAGATGAAGGCGAACCTTTCGCGATCGTCCAGGCCGATACGCCGCACGAGATCTTTCACGTGATGGACATCCCGATCATCACCAACCAGTGGTGGTCGGCCTATATTTCGGCCAAACAGCTTTCGAACCAGTACTTCGAAGTCATGGCACGCCACGGCTTTCCCGAGAACAGCTGCAAGTATTGTTCGCTGGGCCTTGCCTGCACGCTGGCCAACGATCCCAGGTCCGCGCCGTGGGGCGGGTTGCCCAAGCCGACCGTGCTGGTCGCGCGGATGACCTGCGATTGCATTCAGCACGTCTTCGGTCAGTGGGCCGAGGCGCTGGGCAGCGAGTTCTTCCCGATGGAGGCGCCCGCGTGGGAGCACAAGGACCCGCGCTGGTTCGCGCATTCCCGCAACGACTGGCAGGAAATCTACGATGCCGATCGCATCGCGCTGATGGTTTCCGAGATGCGCGACCTTATCGCGCTGCTGGAAAATCGCACGGGCCGCAAGTTCGACGAAGCCAGGCTCCATCACCTGATGGAGCGGATCAACGAACAGGAAGGGTATATCTGGGAGGCCGCGCAGGCGATCGGCCGTGCCCGTCCGTGCCCGGTATCCATCGCCGAACAGATGCCCAACACCATGATCCCGCAATGGCACCGGGGATCGGACTGGGCCGTGGACCATGCCCGCCGTTTCCGCGATGAAGTGATGGAGCGGATCGCCAGCGGGGCGGGCACCGCCGCGCATGAGAAGATCCGGTTGATGTGGATCGGGGCCGGGGTGTGGCACGATCCGGGCTTCTACCAGGCGCTGGAAGAGCGGCTTGGCGCCGTGTTCGTCTGGTCCATGTACATGCCGTTCGCCGGGCCGCAGTATATCCGCGAGTTGCACGGACGCCCGATGGATGCCCTGGCCAGCCGTATCTGCTCTATGAACGAGGTGTTGCACCTTCCGCCGTGGATGAACGGCTGGATGACCAGCGAGGCGGAGCGCTGCGGGATCGATGCCTGCGTCGTGCTGTTGCCGCCGGACAACCGGCTCTCGCAATCGGGCACGAAGATCACCGCGCAATCGCTGGAGGCGGCCGGCGTCCCGGTCCTTTCGATCGATGCGGACATGGTCGATGCCAAGAACTGGAATCACGACCGCATGGTGACGCTGGTTGCCGATTTCCTGGTCGCGCGGGGGCTTGCGTGAAACGCCTCGCGCTGGCCCTGGCAATGCTGATCAGCGCCTGCGCGCGCCCGGCTTCGCCGGGTGTGACCGAACTGACCTATGCCACGCCGTACAGCCCGAACCATCCGTTCAGCAAGGCGGATCAGGCATGGATGGCGTTCGTGGAGAAGCGCTCGCACGGCCGTATCCGGATTCGCCCCAGCTGGTCGGGCGCGCTGCTTTCATCGGATATGTCGATGGAGGAACTGCGCCACGGCGTGGCGGACGTGGGGTTGATAACGCCGATCTACGCGCGCGGCGGCACCCATCTGCTGCGCATACAGACCGGCTTCTACAGCGGCGCGGACAGTGTGGAATCGCAGGTTGCGCTCTATCGCTGCATCGCCGCTGCGGAGCCTGAAATCGGCCGCGAGCTTCAGGGCCTCAAGGTTCTGGCGATTCAGGGCGGATCGCTGGCTGGCATCGTTACGACAAACCGGCAGGTGCGCAGCCTTGCCGATCTACGCGGCCTGCGTCTGCGGGCGCCGACGGAATTGCTGACGGTGCTGGAATCGCTTGGGGCCGATCCCGTCAACATGCCGATGGCGGATGTCTATTCGTCCATGGCCAAGGGCGTGATCGATGGCGTGATCGCGCCCGGCGATACCTTCAAGGCTTTGCATTTTGCGGAAGTGGCCAGGTATTACAACACGCTAGCCGTCCCGCGCGGCGCCTATCCCGCAAGGGCAATGGGGGCTGCGCGCTGGAACAGCCTAACGGATGAGGAACGCGCCATCCTGACCGAAGCTCAACCCGTATGGGAAGCGGCGCTGGCGCGGGAAATCCGCGTCGCGCTGGACAAGGGCATGGAGGAGGCGCGCGCGCGGCATGTCGTGATCAGCGGCGTTTCCCCGTCCGAACAGGCGCGTTTCGATGCGCTTTATCTGCGCGATTCCGAAGCCAATGCCCGGGCGCTCGCGCGTTTTGGCCTTGATGGAATGAGAGCGTTTCGCACCGCGCGCGCCGCCGTGCGCGGCCGTGACCGGATCGAATGTGGGGGCAAATCATGAAACGATTGATCGTCCTGGCGGGGCTGGTCGCGACGATGGCGGCCGCGCAAGCGGCGGACGCTCCACACGGGCCGGGGGTTATCGGTGCGCCTGCGGGCACCGGTGCCTGGCCAGCGGTGGCGGAAGGCCGCGCCGATGCGCCCGGTTATACGATTTACCGCCCGGCCCGTTTCCCGGACCAGCGTTTGCCGCTGGTGCTGTGGGGGAACGGCGGGTGCAAGAACAATGGGCTTTCCGCCAGCCATTTCCTGCGCGAGATCGCCAGCCATGGCTATTTTGTTGTCGCCAACGGCGCGCCGGGTGTGGAAAGTCCCGCACTGGATCGGCTGCCCGATGGCCCACCGGCTGTGTTTCCGCCGCCGCGCCCGACGCCGGACGAAACGACCGCCGGGCACCTGGTCTCGGCGATCGACTGGGCCGTGCGCGCGGACCGGGCGGGACCGTTCAAGGGGCGGATCGACACGACCCGCATCGCGGTGATGGGGCACAGTTGTGGCGGATTGCAGGCGATTGTCGCCGGCGCCGATCCGCGCGTGAAGACCGTCGTGGTGATGAACAGCGGTGTCTATAACCGCGGGAACACCGGCATCAGCGGCGTTCCCGTGACCAAGGACGATCTGCGCAAGCTGCATACGCCCGTTGCCTATATCCTGGGCGGACCGACCGATATCGCCTATCCCAACGGCACTGACGACGTGAATCGCATCGATCACGTTCCCGTGTTCTACGGCAACCTGCCGACCGGGCATGGCGGCACGTACCAGATGGTCAACGGGGGCGAATATGCGCGCGTCGGGGTGGCCTGGCTTGATTGGCAGTTGAAGGGCAGCAAGCGCGCCGGCGCGATGTTCGCGGGCGATCCCTGCGGTCTTTGCACGGGAACGGGCTGGACCGTCGTGCGCAAGCAATTTCCGGAGAAACCATGACCAAGCCGCTTGCGGGCATCCGCATCGCCGATTTCAGCCACGTCATGGCCGGGCCTTACGCATCCCACTTGCTGCGGCAGATGGGTGCAGAGGTGATAAAGATCGAGCCCAAACGGGGTGACGGGTTCCGCTCCTACGGCTCGGATCGCCGTTTCGACGGCATGGCGCCCGCCTTCATCGCTGCCAACGCGGGCAAGAAATCGATCGCGCTCGATCTCAAGGACGAAGCCGATCTGGCCATTGCCCGCGCTATCGTTTCGCGCAGCGATGTGCTGCTGGAGAACTTCCGCCCGGGCGTCATTGCACGGCTTGGGCTCGGTTATGATGCGGTGCGCGAACTGCGGCCCGATATCGTCTATTGCTCGGTATCCGGCTATGGCCAGGACAGCCCCCAGCGCGATTGGCCGGCGATCGACAACATCGTCCAGGCGACCAGCGGCATGATGATGCTGAGTGGCGAGGAAGGCGATCCGCCCGTTCGCGTGGGGTTCCCGATTGTGGATACGCTGACCGGTCAGACGGCCGCGCTGGCGATCCTATCCGGCCTGATGCAGCGCGAACGCGGCGGCGGTGGCAGCTATATCGATGTGTCGATGTTCGACGCCAGCCTTGCGTTCATGACGTCTGCGTTGACGCCCTATCTCGTCACCGGTCAGCCAATGTCGCGCATGGGCAACACCGGTTACAGCGGATTGCCCACGGCGTCGCTGTTTGTCGCGCGCGATGGCCGTCAGATTTCCCTGGGTGTGGTGCAGCCGAACCAGTTCGAAGCCCTGGCCCGCTTCGTGGATAAGGAAGAATGGTTGCGCGATGCGCGTTTTGCGACGGACGACGCGCGGCGTGCAAACTTCGATGCCATGAAGGCGGAAGTGGCCGGCGTGATCGCGACGCGGGATGCGGTGGAATGGGAAGCCGGCATGAACGCTGCCGGCATACCGTGCGGCGTGGTGCGCCGGGTGGACGAGGCTTCGGCGCTGGCCGGGCCGGGCGCCCTGGCGTCGCTCGCCGTGCCGGGGTTGCCGCTGGATGGCGATGTGCGCCTGCCGGGCGTCGGGTTCCGCATGGTGCCGGGCGAACCCTCGGTCGATGCCCCGCCGCCCAGGCTCGACGAGAACCGAGACGAGATACTCGCCTGGCTGGAAAGCACCTCCCCGTAAGGGGAAGGGATACCTGCGCGACCCGATCGGATTTCCCGGTCATGGAGGCTGCACGTGCCTTTCATCTATGCCGTAATGGGTCCTGACCCTAGTGGCGAGCCACCGGCACGATCAAGGGCGGTTCCAGCTTGCCGCTCGCGCAGGGGATGGATTTCGATATCCAGGAGCGGACGAACCCTAAACCCTGGATTTGCGATAGTCGCGCGGGGTGAGGCCAAGGTGCAGGCGGAAGTGGCGGGTCAGCGTTGCGGAATCGGCGAAACCCACGGCGTGAGCGATCTCGGATATCGAAACCTTGGCGAGCCGTCTGTCCGCAAGCATCTGTTCGGCGCGGTGCAGCCTGAGCGCCAGAAGCTGCTGGCCGAATGACGTGTTTTGCGTGGCAAACAGCTGGTGAAGATAGCGCAGGGAAATGCGGTTGGCGGCGGCCACATCGCGGGCGGTGAGCGAATTTTCCGTGAAGCGCTCGCTCATGACCTGACGAAGAGAGCGCAGGAGCGCGGTCTTGTGCCGGCCGATTACCATGTCCGATCGTGGGCCGAGTGCCAGCGAAAGGAGATTGGCCAGTTGGTCCGCAACCATGCCGTCCTCGACGGCGTTGTAGCGGATCTCGCGCGTGCCGACTGCGAGAAGGCCATGGGACAGAGCGGTCTTCCAGTGATTTTCGCACGCGCTGCTGGCGATCAGCGGTTTGCCGGGATCGGGGATGAGGCGCTTCGCCCACGGCACCGGCATCTGCATCACGATGCACGAACACCGTTCGGAGGTGGTGAAATCGTAGCTCTCGCGCTCATCGATCAGGCACCAATCGCCTGCCGAAAGTTCGATCCTTTCGCCGAAACGGTGCAGGACCATGCCGCCTTCCTGGACAAGGTTGAGGTGGAAGCGGTTTTCGCTGCCGTCCGCATGGTGTGAGATGGCCTGGAAATCGGCATCGATCAGCGCGATCCGCGCGGGGCCGAGCGAGCGGATGGAAATACTGGCGTTGAAATCAAGTTTGCGCCGCACATCGATGCGCATGTTCGAAAGATGCGCGGCGACCTGCCCTGTCCAGAAGTTGCAGCGCTGCCCGATGGGCGCATCGGCCGTTTTGACGTGCAGTAATTCCTCCACCGGGTATTCTCGCTTTTCCCGATTTCTCCCGGGAAAAGGGATAACACGAAGGCGCCATCGGTCGAAAGCGGGCACGAGTGCACGTTTCACCCGGTATTTTGTGCACAGCAGGCCCTGTTTGTTGCCAACCGTCTCGACCTAATCTCCCACCATAAGCCGGCGCCCCGAAACGCGTCTGGCAGGGGAGGAACAGATGCGATTCAGGTCAGCAGTCAGTATCGTCGCCATGGCCGTGCCGGGCCTTGTCCATGCCCAGGAAGCCGGCGGGCGATCCGCGGGCGGAAACGATGTCGGCGGCATTCAGGAGATCGTTGTGACCGCGCAGAAGCGCGCGGAAAGCGTGCAGGACGTGCCGATCGCGATATCCGCTTTCGGCGGTGAGGCGCTGCGCGAACGGGCGGTGGGCGATGTGGCGCAGCTTTCCAATGCGGCGCCCAACGTCACGCTGGACGCGGGAACGCCGTTCTCCGGTTCCTCGTCCGTGCTGTCGGCGTTCATCCGGGGCATCGGCGCGAACGACTTTGCAATGAATATCGATCCGGGTGTCGGCATCTATCTCGATGGCGTCTATCTCGCGCGGACGGTCGGCGCGAACCTCGATCTGCCGGACGTCGAACGGATCGAAGTGCTCAAGGGGCCGCAGGGCACGCTGTTCGGCCGGAACACCATCGGTGGCGCGATCAGCGTGGTCACGCGCACGCCGGGCGACAAGCCCGCGTTCCAGGGCGATGTCACCACCGGGCGCTACAACCGGATCGACGTGCGCGGTTACGCCGATCTGCCGTTGAGCGACACGCTGAAGAGTTCGGTGACGTTCTCCGTCAAGAACCGCGATGGATACCAGAAGCGCATCCCCTACACCTCGGCGACGCCATACGTCACCGACCGGGCGGGCTCGCTGCCGCAGAGCGGATACAGAACGTCCGATCGCGAGGGCGGCCAGCACGAATGGACGATCCGCGCCAAGCTGCTGTGGGAAGCGAGCGACCGCTTCAAGGTGACGCTGGGCGGCGACTACATGAAGATCGACCAGTCCTCGATGGCCAATTCCGTGCTGGCGGTGACATCGGGCGTACCCGGGCCGTTCGCGGGCCTCGCCGCGAACAACGTTCCCGGCACCGCGCTGGACGTGGCGACCGGCACGTCAGGCTTCCTGTTTGCCGGTCTCTACAATTTCTGCATCGGCGCGACTTCGGCCGAGATTGCCGCGCGCAATGCCGGCGCCTTGTGCGGCGTGCGTGGAACGCCTCTCAACCCGGGCGCGAACCTGCCTCCGCTGGCAAGCGTGAATGTCGATGCCAATCCGAACAACAACCGGTTGCCGTATGACAACCGCTGGGTCTCGACCGACAAGGATACCAGCTACGCCACGGGCAACAGCTTCTCCAACATGAAGGTCTATGGCTTCACCGGCGTGATGGACTATGATCTGAGCGACACGATCGCTCTCAAGTCCATTACCGGCTATCGCAACATCAAATGGGCGTCGGGCCTCGACCTCGACAATTCGCCCATGGCTATCCTGGAGCCTTCGTTCTCGCTGACGCAGAACCAGTTCAGCCAGGAAGTGCAGGTGATCGGCTCCGCGCTCGACAAGAAGTTGAACTTCGTCCTGGGCGGTTACTACTTCCGCGAGGAAGGCAAGATGCGTGACTTCGTCACGTTCTCGGAAGGTCTGCTCCAGATCATCGGGCCGAACGATCTAAAGACGAAGAACTATGCCGTTTTCGGCCAGGTCGACTGGCGCTTCAACGATCTTGTCGGCATCACCCTGGGCGGGCGCTACACCCACGAGGACAAGGACTTCATCGGGCGCCAGTCCGATGCCAACGGGTTCAACTACAAGCTGTTCAATTGCCCGGTTTATGGCGATCCCTGCCAGAGCGCGCTGGGCTTCCCCGTGCAGGGCGAACCGCTGCGCTATTACGTGGGCGGCACCCAGAAGAAGAAGTTCAACAATTTCGCGCCCAAGATCGGCATCCAGGTGCATCCCACCGATGACGTGATGGTCTACGGATCGTGGTCGCGCGGGTACAAGACCGGTGGCTGGACCACGCGCCTTTCCAACCCGCTGCCCTATGCGCCGGATTTCAACGAGGAGAAGGCGGAAAGCTTTGAAATCGGCGTGAAGTCGACGTTGCTGGATCGCCGGCTGCAACTGAACCTCGCGGCCTTCACCACGCGATACGATGGCATCCAGCTCAATTTCCAGCAGGGCGTCAGTCCGACTGTCCAGAACGCCGGCACCGCGCGGATCAAGGGCTTCGAAGCCGAAGCGACGATCGCGCCGGCACGGGGCCTGACGATCAACGCGTCGGTCGGTTACACCGATGCCTACTACACCAGCCTTCTGCCGCAGGCGATCGTCACGCCGAACCCTTTCCAGGCCGGAACCGTGGTGAACGGTGATCTCCCCAAGTCGCCCAAGTGGAAGTTCAACGTGACGCCGCGTTACAAGCTGGACCTTGGCAACGGAGGTGCCGTCGTGCTCCTGGCCGACTACACCCGCACGTCGTCGCTGTGGAACGATACCGAGCGCACCTACCTGTTGCGCCGGCCGGGGCTCGACATCGTCAACGCCAGCCTGACCTATCAATCGCCCTCGGGTGTGTGGGACGTCGCCGTCGGCGGCACCAACATCACCAACACGCGCTACATCGTGACCGGGCAGGCGCAGATCGCCGGCGGGCAGATCTACGGCACCTGGAGCCGCCCGGCGGAATGGTACGCGAAAGTGGGCGTGAAGTTCTGAGGTCTTGCGGTTCGGCCGCGCGGGGTCGGTGCGAGACCTTGCGCGGCCGGGTCCGGGAACCTGCCTGCAAGGTTCCCGGACCGCACTGCGCCTTCGCCGCTCGATAGCATGGGGATGAAAAATGCTGATCCGCAATTGCTGGTACGTCGCCGGGTGGAGCCATCAGTTCGAGGCAGACAAGCCCACCCAGCGCATGCTGCTGGGCGAACCCGTCGTCATCTGGCGGACGCAGGAGGGAGCCGTGGTGGCGATGGAGGATCGCTGCGTCCACCGCCTTGCGCCGCTTTCGCTGGGCCGCGTCGAAGGGAGCGCGATCCGCTGCCTGTATCACGGCCTGCTGTTCGACGCGGACGGGCGCTGCCGTGAAATTCCGGGGCAGGATACCATTCCCGGTTCGGCCTGCGTGCGGACCTATCCAGCGGTCGAGCGGAACAACTGGATCTGGGTGTGGATGGGCGATCCCGATCGCGCCGATCCGTCGCGGATCGCCCCGTCGAAAGCGCTGGATGATCCCGCGTGGGTGCTCAAGACCGGCGAATTGCACTATCGGGCGCACTATTCGCTGATCAACGACAATCTGCTCGACCTCACGCACCTCGCCTATGTCCATGCCACCAGCTTCGGCGCGGACGAGGCATGGTCGCGCAACCGCCCCAGGGTCGAACCGATTGCGGAAGGCGTGCGTTCGTCGCGCTGGATCGTCGATACCCCGCCGACGCCGCCCCTCGGAAAGGCGGCGGAACACGAACGGGTGGATATCTGGACATCCTACGATTTCGTGCTGCCCGGCGTGTTCCTTCTGTACAGCGCACTGTTCCCGACAGGCAGTGCGGAGGCCTTCGGGTACGATGCGCCCCCTGCGGAGGCGCCATCGCTGTTCGCCAATTTCACCAGCCAGGCGGTAACCCCCACCAGCGAAAGTACGACGAGCTATTACTTTTCCTGGGGGCCTGCCGCCGAGCACGGTGGCGAAGCCATGGCGCAGGCGATGATCGACGTGGCAATCATGGCCTTCAACGAGGACAAGACGATGATTGAGGCGCAACAGCGCATCATCGATACCGATCCGGGCCGCCGCGTCATGCCTACTTCGGCGGACAAGGCGATCACGCTGTTCACAAGGCTGATGCAATCGCAGGACGGGTGAGACGGGACGGCGCCATTTCTGACCATGCCACTTCCGCGTTGACCACGCGATGCCGGTGCTGCCATGGCTGTAGCCGATGCGCCCCAAGACGGACCTTATGGACATCACCCGCGCGCCGGATGCCTCGGACGGGCCGCAATACATCGCGCTGCGCGACCAGATCGCGCTCAACATCGAGATGGGGCGGCTGAAGCCCGGAACGCGGCTGCCGTCCGAGCGCCAGTTCCAGACCGGCACCGGCACCGCGCGCGGCACGATCCGCGAGGCGCTGTTCCTGCTGGAAGCCGAGGGTCTGATCTACCGGCGCGACCGCAGCGGATGGTACGTCTCTCCGCCCGCGGTCACTTATGACCCGACGCGCTGGGCGGGGTTCATGACCTACGTCCGCGAACAGGGACGGACGCCCGGCACCGAAACGCTGAACAAGGACAGCGTGCCCGCGTCCTCCGGGCTGGCCGATATCTTCCGCGTGGCGCCGGGCGCGCCGCTGCACGTGATCGACCGCCGCCGCACGATCGACGGGCGGCCGGTGCTGGTCGAGCGCATCACCGTGGACCCGGCGCTGGCGCCGGACCTGCTGGCGCATTCGCTCGACGGGTCGCTGACGCATATCCTCACCACGGTCTATGGCGTGACCGTTACGCGCAACCGCGTGGACATGCGCCCTTGCGCGCTCGTGCGCGATGCGGCGGACGGGCTGGGCGTGAAATCGGGAACGCCCGGCCTGCTGGTCGTCCGCACCAGCTTCGACGCGCAGGGCCGCGTGGTGGAATACGATCAGGAATACTGGCGGCACGACGCGATCCGGGTCCATGTGGACCTGACCGTGCGCCCTTAGCCGAAACGGAATTGCGCCAGCGCCGCCGGCAGATCGGCCACGGTATCGATCACCACGTGCGCGCCCGCCGCTTCCAGTCCGGCGCGCGCCTTGGCGATCCGTTCCGCGCGGTCCGCGGGATCGAGCGCGGCCAGTTCCGCCGCCGAAAGACCGACGCCGTTGCCGCTGGCAGCGATGCCCACGGTCCAGGTTCCGGCGGCCAGCCCCTCGGCAATGCCCACTTCGGCATCGTCCACTTTGACGCAGGCGCTGGCCGGCCAGACCCCGAGTTCGACGAGGTTGCGCCACAGCATCAGCGGGGAAGGGCGGCCTTCGGCCGTCTCGCCCGCACAGACCAGCATATCGGGCGCATAGCCCTGTTCGGCGGCGCGGGGCAGGATGTCGGCCATCATCTCGCGCGTGTAGCCGGTGCAGGAGCCGATCTTCACACCCGCCGCGCGCAAGGCGCCGGCGACGTCCGCCGCGCCGGGGATGAGGTCGGCGCATTCGGCCGCCGCCGAGCGCATCATCGGGCCAACGGCGGCGAATAGTTCTTCCACCGCCGCCTGGCCCGGCGCCTGGCCGTGGCGATCGATCCAGGCCTGCCGCACCCGCGGCGCGGAAAGGATCGAGGCGATGTGATCGCTCTTGGCCTTGCCCATGTCGGCGCGGGCTTCCGCCTCGCTCACCGGCACGCCAGCCTCCTCGAACACCTTGCACAGCGCCACCACCGGCGCGCGGCAGCCGAAATCGATCATCGTGCCCGCCCAGTCGAACACCACCGCCTTGAGGCCCGGAACCATCATGCTTTCCCCTGACTGTCGAAAAGATCGCCGACCACGTCCTCGGCCAGCGCGAAGGCGGTGGAAGCGCCGGTGCCGCTGGTGACCACGGTCAGCCGCACGCCCTCGGCCGGCGCGCGCACGATCGAATGGCCGGCGGCCGAGGCATACGTTCCTGTCCAGCGCTCGATCACGGCGGGCGGCGCGCCGAGCACCGCTGCGTACTGGCGCAGCATGGCCGCATCGATCGCGTCCACGGAAAAGGGATCGGGCGTTGGCGCGTAATCATGGCTGTCGCCCACGACGAGGCTGCCGTCGGCGCTCTGCACCGCGATCAGGTGGATGCCCCAGCCCAGCGCTTTCGCTTCCTCGCGTTCCAGCCGGACGCGCAAGGCCTGCGCTTCGGGCAGCGCGGCGTAACCGAGATAGCGCACCATGCTGAGATCGCCCATCACCGGGGAGGGCAGGCGCCATTCGGGGGCGGCCAGGCGCAACATCTGCAGCTTGCAGCGGCGGATGCCCTCCTCGGCATGGATCGCGGGATAGAGCGTCGCCCAGTCGTCGCCGGGGCAGACGAACACCGCCTCGGCGTCCAGCACGGTCCCGTCGGCGCAAGTCACCCGGCCGCTTTCGACGTGCGCGACCGCCACGCCATAGCGGAACGTGACCCCGTGCGTCGCCCCCAGCCAGGCCGCGAGCTTGGGAATTGCCTCGCGCGATTCCACGCGGAGGTCTACCGTGCTGTGCAAGGCCCCGGCTGGCGCGCTGGCCTGCGGGCACAGTTCGCCGACTTCCACCGCGCTCAGCCGCCGGCAGCCTTCGGCCATTTCGGTTTCCATGATGGCATCGAGCACGCGGCCCGCCTCGGCCCGCTGCGCCACCACGAGCAGGCCCTCCTGCTCCACGCGGATGCCCGCCGGCCCGGTGACCTCGCGCCAGATCGCGGCGCTGCGCCGGGCGAGGTCCCACACCCGGCCGCGTTCCTGACCGGTCACCGTGACGAAGCCGAAATTGCGGATCGACGCCCCGTTGGCGCGCGCATCGCGGTCGATCACCAGCACGCGCCGTCCGCGCCGCGCCGCCGCCAGCGCATGCGCGAGGCCCACGATCCCCGCACCCACCACGATCACATCATGCATAGCTCGCCTCATGCCTCCTGCGCGCGCGTTGCACGAAGGTCATGGCCGAACAGCATGTCAGAACCGCGACCGCCAGCGACGCGGCATAGGCGCAATCGGTGGTGAAGCGCAGCCAGTCCATGTGCGGCGCGGCCAGGTTGCGCCACACCAGCAGCGCCACGCTGCCGACATAGCCCGAGGCGTCCGCCACATAGATCAGGAAGCCGGCGTTGCCGGCACGGCCCAGCGCCGCGATCATCCGGTCGAACAGCATGGCGTTGAACGGCGTATAGGCCAGATAGACGCCGGCCCCGGTCACGATCATCCAGGCCAGCGGCCCGATCAGCCCCACCCGGAACGCCAGCGTGCCCAGCCCCAGCGCCGCCGCGCCCAGCAGGATCAGGCCGTGCATGGCGATCAGCGCGCGCAGGTTGTCGCGCACCAGCATCAGCGCGCCCAACCCGGCGAGCGCGATCACCGCCACCGGCAACTCGCTTTGCGAGAAGATCGCCGCCGATCCGGCATAACCGAGTGCGTTCCACAGCTCCGCGGCGAAATTATCCCGGAAATCGCGGAATGCGGTCAGCAGGATATAACCGCTGACCAGCAGCGCCATGGTCACGCCATGATCGCGCATGAACGCGGCGCGATCGGCCTTGCTCATCGGCACGCGGGCGGTGCGCTCGGCCTCGTCCTCGGGCGACGGGGGCGGCAGCCGTTCCAGCATTCCCAGCGCCACGAGCAGCACGGGCACGAACAGCACGCCCGTCGCCGCCGGCATCCAGCGCTCGGTCACGCCTTGCTGCATCAGCAGCGTCGCCACCGACTTGACCATGCCGGATGACAGGATGAAGCTGGCGCAGAGCATCGCGCCCAGCAGCTCGGAAACGCGGCGCCCCTCGACATAGCTGAACACCAGGCCCCAGATCATGCCCAGCGGCAGTCCGTTCAGGAACAGGCAGGGCAGGCCCCACACCGGGGGCAGCAGCGCGAAGCCCACCAGCGCCAGCCACGACGCGCCGATCAGCGCGGCAATCGCGCGGGCGCGGCCGGTGCGGCCGAATTCGGCGATCACCTTGATGCCGATCAGCTTGGACACGGCATACCCCATGACCTGCGCGATCAGCAGCGCCGACTTGTAGTCCAGCCCCAGCGGATGCAGCCCGACATCGCCGAACGTCGCCGCCGCGATCGGCTTGCGGAAGGCGTACATCGCGAAATAGGCGCTGAACGCGGCCAGCCCGCCGAGCAGCAGCATGGGCCAATCCGTGGAACCGTGGCCGGATGAACTCTGGCCGGTCGTTTCATGGGAGGGGGATGGATTCGCGGGGATCATGTATCTGGTATGGACCAGATGTGAGGCAGTAAGGTGACACCTGGCCGTCAGCGATGGCCGTGCGCTTTCGTTCCGATGCTGGAGGTTCACGGGTGTCGGCGAGCGCCGGAACTTGGGGGACGGTTTTTGATATGCATTAATGACAGGGGGGCGTCGCAAGGTTATGCGCGCCGGCGATGACCCTCGTGCGCTCCTTCCTGATGCGGCACCGCGCCTTCGCCATTGCGCTGGTCGCGGCAGCGCTGTGCCTGAAGGCACTGGTGCCGGCGGGGTACATGCTAGGGCAAAGCGCGACCGTGCTCACCATACTGGTGTGCGAAGACGGCACCGGCAGCCATGCCGCGAAGGACGTGGTCGTGCCGCTGAAGCGTGACGGGTCCGGTCCGTCCTCGCAGCACAAGGGCGAATGCCCGTTTTCCTCGCTGTCCATGGCGTCGATGGCCTCGCCGGGGCCGGTGCTTCTGGCACTGGTGCTGGCCTTCATCCTGGCGCTGGGCTTCGCGCCGGTCCGACAGCCGGCACGCAAGCGCGCGGATCGCATTCGGCCACCCTTGCGCGGTCCGCCCGCGCGCGCCTGATTTCCTCTGCGTTCGTCCCATAGGCTGCCGGCGTCTGCCGCCGTCAGCGAAAATTTCGCGCGCCGCTCTTCGGAGCGTGTGACCGCGCGCTTTGCGGGCTGCCGGCCTCGATCGGGCCGCCCCCTGAAAGGAATATCATGTCGTTTCGCGTTCGCCCGTTGCGGGCCTTTCTTGGTGCCACGTCGGCGCTCCTGCCCCTTGCCGTCCACGCGCAGGAGGCCAGCCAGCTTCCCCAGGTCGATGTCGAGGCCGGCACCCCGGCCGATGCCGTAGCCTCCGCGCCAGTTACCGGCCGGACCTTGTCCGAGGCGGGCATCCGCCGCCTCCAGCTTTCCACCAGCGACACGGCCGCGCTGCTGCGCTGGATTCCCGGCGTCAGCGTCAACAGCGGTGGCGGCTTTTCGTCGATGCCGGTCATCCGTGGGCTGAACGAACA
Organism: Novosphingobium sp. SCN 66-18; assembly: GCA_001725355.1. GTDB lineage: Bacteria > Pseudomonadota > Alphaproteobacteria > Sphingomonadales > Sphingomonadaceae > Novosphingobium. The sequence continues at coordinate 19,910 of MEGD01000001.1, read as the reverse complement.
GCGCCTGCGGATCACGGTGGATGGCAGTCCGATCGATTTCGCCTGCCCCAACGACATGAATACGCCGCTGTCCTACACCGATCCCCAGTCGATCCACGCGATCAGGGTCGTGCCCGGCGTCGCGCCCGTCAGCATGGGTGGGGACAACATCGGCGGGATCATCGCCGTGGAAAGCGCCGCGCCGCGCTTTGCCACCGGCGGCGGAACGCTGCTGACCGGCACGATGTCGACCTTTTACCGCTCGAACGGCGATGGCTTCGGCGGCGCGGCGCAACTGACCGTCGCGGGCGAACGGCTGAGCGCCACCTATACCGGCTCCTACACCCAGTCGGACCGTTACAAGGGCGGGGGTGATCTGGGCCTTGTCCGCTCTACCGAATTCGCCAAGACGGATCAGGCTCTCGCTCTGGCCTATCGGAGCGACATCGGCCTGTTCCGTCTCAAGGGCGGCTACCACTTCTCGCCTTACGAGGGCTTCGCCAACCAGGCGATGGACATGGTCTCCAACACGTCATGGTTCCTCAACCTCGGATACGAGGGCGAGTTCGACTGGGGCTCGGCGAAGTTCACCGCGGACTACCGGGATACCGACCACGAGATGAACTTCCTCAAGGACAAGATGCCGGCCAACATGCCGATGAACACCGAAGTTCACACTTTCAGTACCGCACTGAGGCTGGAATTCCCGGTCTCCCGCCATGAAACGCTGCGCCTGGGCGGCGAGTATCACCACCAGTGGCTCAACGATTACTGGCCACCGGTCGCCGGCAGCATGATGATGGGGCCGAATACCTATCTCAACGTCAATGCCGCGCATCGCAACCGGCTGGGGGCGTTCGCCGAGTGGGAGCGGCACTGGAGCGATCGTCTTTCCAGCGTCGTGGGCGTGCGTCTCGATCACGTCACGATGAACACGGGCAACGTTCAGCCCTATTCCACCAGCATGATGAACATGGACGATGCGATGGCGGCCATGGCGTTCAATGCGGTGCCCCATGCGCGCCAGAACGACAACTGGAGCGCCTCCGCGCTGCTGAGCTACGCACCCGCCAGCGGGGTGGCGATCGAACTGGGCTATGCCCACAAGGCGCGCTCGCCCAACATCTACGAGCGCTACACCTGGGGCCGGGGCGCGATGTCCAGCCGGATGATCGGCTGGTACGGCGACGGCAACGGATATTTCGGCAATCTCGACCTCAGGCCGGAACGCGCGGACACGGTCAGCGCCGCGATCGAGTTCCAGGGAGCGGCGCAGGGCTGGTCGCTGCGGATTGCGCCGTACTATACCCGCGTCAACGACTACATCGACGCTGTGTTCGTCAAAAAGCTGACGGGCAGCATGATGGCGGCCTCCCCATGGGTGCAGTTGCAGTTCGCCAACCAGGGGGCGGAGTTCTACGGCGTGGACGTGTCCGGCCATGCCACGCTGCGCAAGGGCGCGGACCGCGACGCCACCACGCTGACCGCGTCGCTGGCCTACGTGCATGGCCAGAATCTAAGCGATGGCGGGCCGCTCTACCACCAGATGCCGCTCGACATCAAAGTGGGGCTGGAACACCGGCAGGGCGTTTTGGAAGCCGGCGTCGATCTTGAATGGGTCGCCGCCAAGAACCGCGTCGATGCCACGCGCAACGAACCACGCACGGCCGCCTATGCGCTGGTCAACCTGCGCGTGGCCTACACGCTCGGACCGGTGCGGCTGAGCGTCGAGGGCGAGAACCTGTTCGACAAGGCTTACAGCCTGCCGCTGGGCGGGGTTTCGCTGGGGGACTACAAGGCCACTGGTACGTTGCGCCCGGTTCCGGGGCGCGGGCGCTCGGTCAATGTCGGCCTGGGCGTAAGCTTCTGACCATGCGCGGCGGGGGAGACAGGCCTCGGCCGTTGTCACCGGCGGGCTTCGGCCCGCTGGCCCCGCGCGTGGTGGCGCTGGTCGCCACCACGCTGCTTCACGTGCTGGCGGTGGCGGCGCTGGTGGTCGCGTACGGAGCCCGCGGGACAGGCAAGACGGCGCAACCCTTGCGGCTGACGCTGATGACCCTTTCCGCACTGCCGCCCTCCCGTCCGGTACCGCCGTTGCGCAAGCCGGCCGACGCACCCCGACGGTCGCCGGAGCGGCAGATCGTTGCCATTCCTGCCGCGCGCGCGGTGGTCGTGCCGGCTTCCGCTCCGCCGGCGTCGCCCCAAGGCGGTGCCTTGGCGCCTTTGCCTGCGCCGCACGCCGTGAATTCTGTTGAGGCCCAGCCCGAACCGCCTCCGCCGTTCATCGCCGAGCCGGCCGATACGCTGGCCGCTTACCGCACTCTGCTTTCGCGTCACATCAGGGCCGGCAGGCCACGCGGTACCGCGTTGAAGGGCACGGTCCTGATCGCCTTCCGGATCGATCGCGGCGGTTCCGTGCTGGCGAGCGACATTGCCGGGTCCAGTGGCGATCCCAATCTGGACCGGATCGCCTTGCGGATGGTGCGGCAGGCGAGTCCGATGCCCGCACCGCCCGCCGGCCTGGCGGCAGCGCAATTGGCATTCGTGGTGCCCGTCGCGTTCCATTAGGATGGTGCCGCGCGCGCCGCATATCCGCACCAGATGGCTGGCGTCGAAAATCACGATCTGCTCCGTCGATCTGATTGACTTGGATTAAATGAGCATTTAAGCGATCGATTAAACAAGCATTTAAATTGCAACGAGGAGAGGCGCCGCATGGCCATCGATCCGCAAACCCCCATATTGGTTGGCGTCGGCCAGATCGTTCGCCATTGGGACGGTCACGACATCGACGACGCGCCGAGTCCGCTGGGGTTGCAACTCGCCGCGGCCGAGCGGGCGCTTGCCGACAGCGGCGCGGCCGAGGCGCTGCGCCGGGCGATCGACGGCGTGGTCGTGGTGCGGGCCAATCACGACTCGATCGAGGGCGTGCGCCATCCGTTTGGCCGCTGCGCCAACCCGCCGGTCACGCTGGCGGCGGGACTGGGGATCGGGGATGCGCGTTGTATCTATTCGGTCGTGGGCGGCGACCAGCCACAGGCGTTGGTGAACGAGGCGGCGGAAGCGATCTTCGCGGGCGATGCCAAAGCGGTCCTGCTTGCGGGGTCCGAGGCGATTGCCACGGTGAAGCAGGCGCTGAAAGCGCGGCTGACTCTCGACTGGTCGTACAGCGTCGATGGTCCGTGGGAGGACCGCGGTCTGGGGCCGTCGCTCCTGACCGACTACGAGCGCGTCAACGGGCTGGGCATGCCGACGCAGACCTATCCGGCGTTCGAGCAGGCGCTGCGCGCCCGGCTGGGATTGGATCGGCCCGGCTATGTAGCGCTCATGTCCGAGCTGTGGGAAGGCTTTTCGGACGTCGCGGCGAAGAACCCTTATGCGCAATTCCCGCAGAGCCGCTCGCGCGATTTCCTCGCAACGCCGGGCGATGCCAACTATCCGATCGCCGAGCCCTATCTCAAATGGCACGTGGCGCAGGACGCGGTGAACCAGGGCGCGGCGGTCGTCCTGACCTCCGTCGGCGCTGCGCGGCAGGCCGGCATCGATCCGGCCAAATGGGTCTATCTGCATGGCTATGCCACGGTGAAGGACCGGCCGGTGATGGAGCGGCCCGATCTGTCGCGTTCGCGCGCCATCGAGGCGGCGCTGCAGGACGCGCTCGCGATGGCGGGCAAGACGGCGCCCGGCATCGGACAGCTCGATCTCTACAGCTGCTTCCCCTGCGCGGTGCTGCTCGCGGCCGAGGCGCTGGGGGTGGACTGGCGGCGCATCCCTTGCACCGTCACCGGCGGGCTGCCGTTCTTCGGCGGGGCGGGGAACAATTATTCGATGCACGCCATCGCGACGATGGTCGAGCGGCTGCGCGCGTCGCCCGGGCAATTCGGCCTGGTTCTCGCCAACGGAGGTTTCCTCTCGAAGGAAGCGGCCGGCGTCTATTCGACCGAGCCGGTCGAACGCTGGCAACCGCGCCGCGACGATGGCGGACAGCGCGCCATCGACGACGCGCCCGCGCCGAGGTTGCTCGCCGAAACGACCGACGCGGTCATCGACAGCTATACGGTGACCTGGAAGAAGGGGCAGCCTTCGCGCGGCTATGTCATCGCCTCGACCGAAACGGGGCGCGTGCTGGCGCGGGTTCGCAAGGGGCATCGCGCCACGCTGGCGAGCCTTGCCGAACAGGATGCGATCGGCCGGTCCGTGCGCATCGTTCACGAGAAGGGGGTAAACTTCGTCGAACCCACAAGCCGGCTTGGTGAGCCCCGGCCGGCAGCGGGCCTGCCGGCGCGGCGGTTCGGGCATGTGCTGGTCGAGCGCCGCGGGCATGTCCTGGAGGTTACGCTCAACCGACCGGAGGCCATGAACGCGCTGTTCAGCGCGGCGCATTTCGAGCTGCACGAGATCTGGGATGATTTCGAGCGCGACCCTGACCTGTGGGTCGCGATCGTCACGGGGGCGGGCGACCGGGCCTTTTGCAGCGGCAATGACCTGAAAGTCACGGCCAAGGGCGGGGATATGGCGATCCCGCCGTCGGGCTTCGCGGGGCTCTGCTCGCGCTTCGACCGGACCAAGCCGGTCATCGCGGCGGTAAACGGGGTGGCGATGGGCGGAGGCCTTGAGATCGTCCTGGCGTGCGACCTTGCCGTTGCAACGGCCAGCGCACGCTTCGCGCTGCCGGAAGTGAAGGTCGGCCTCTATGCGGCGGCGGGCGGCGTCCAGCGGCTGACGCGCCAGATCGGGCGCAAGGCGGCGATGGAACTCATTCTGACGGGGCGGCATTTCGGCGCGGCCGAGGCGCGGGAGCTTGGCGTGATCAACGATGTGGTCGAAGGCGATGCGATGGACGCCGCGCGGGCGCTCGCCGAACGGCTGCTCGAAAATTCGCCTTCGGCGATCCGCGCCTCGAAGGAGGCGCTCAACACGCTCGAAAATCTGGAATCGCTCGAAGAGGCAATGGCGGCCAACAACCGCATCTTCGGGCGCCTGATGCGCACGCGCGATTTCCGCGAGGGCGTCAGTGCCTTTGCCGCGAAGCGCAAGCCGGAATGGAGCGGATCGTGATGATGGCAATGGACGGCAAGCCCATGCTGGAAGGGATAAAGGTGGTCGATCTGACGAGCGTCGTCTTCGGCCCCTATTGCACGCATATCCTAGCCGACCTTGGCGCCGAGGTGATCAAGGTCGAGGCGCCGGGTACGGGCGACGCATTCCGCTGGTCGGGCAAGGCCGCGGCGACCCCCGGCATGAGCCCCAGCTTCATGGCGATCAACCGCGGCAAACAGTCGATCGCGCTCGACCTCAAGGCCCCCGACGATCTGGCCTGCATGAAGGCGCTGCTCGAAGAGGCCGACGTGTTCGTGCTGAACGTGCGCGGCAAGGCGGTCGAGCGGCTGGGGCTCGATTATGACGCGGTGCGGGCGATCAATCCCGGCATCATCTATGCGCATTGCGTGGGGTTCGGGCAGAACGGCCCCTATGCCGACCTGCAGGCCTATGATGACGTGATCCAGGCCGCGACGGGAACGGCAACCTTGCTGCCGCGCGTCGATGGCGATCCGCGGGCGCGCTATCTGCCGTCGCTGATCGCCGACAAGGTCGCGGGCCTCCACGCCGCCTATGCGGTGCTCGCGGCCGTGGTCCACAAACTCCGGACGGGTGAGGGACAGAAGGTGGAGATCGCGATGTTCGAAGCCTTCAGCCATTTCATGCTGCTCGAACATCTGGCCGGGCTGACCTTCGATCCCCCGAACGCGCCCGTGGGCTATTTCCGCCAGATCGATCCCGACCGGCAACCCTTCCCGACGCGCGACGGCTTCGTCAGCATCGTGCCCTATACCGACGAAGCGTGGCCGCGCGTGTTCGAGGTGCTCGGACATTCGGCGTTCTTGAAGGACGAGCGGTTCGCCACCCGCAAGGCGCGGACGGACAATCTGCCGCTGCTTTACCGAGAGATGGCCCGGTTGACCCCGGCCTTCACCACAGCCGAACTGGTTGCGAAATGCCATGCGGCGCAAATTCCGGCGCAGCCGGTGCGCGACATCGCCGATATCATGGATGACCCCCATCTGGCGGCGACGGGCTTTTTCTCGCGGCAGGAGCATCCGAGCGAAGGCGGCTATTTCGCCATGGAGCATCCCGTCCGCTTTGCAAAGCCGCTCGGATCGGCCAAGCGTCATGCCCCGCGGCTGGGTGAACAGTCCGACCGGATCCGCGCGGGGCTGAAGAAGCGATGACAGGGGCAGCATGGCCGAGGACGTGACCGACCAGCCGGCAACGGCGCAGCGTATCGTCGAAGCGGCGCGCAGCCTGATGATCGAGCGCGGGCTGCTCGAAGTGTCGATCGCCGACATTTCGGAGCGCGCCGGCACCAATGTCGCGCTCGTCAGCTATTATTTCGGCAACCGCGAAGGGCTGATGATCGCGATCATCGAGGGCGACGCACGGCGTGCCTCGGCACATCTCGAACGTCTGCTTGCCACCGATATGCCCCCGGCGGCCAAGATCGAAAGCCATATCAAGGGATTGATCGAGGCCTACTTCGAAAGGCCCTATCTCAATCGCCTGCTCCAGAAACTGCTGCGCGAGGCGTCGCCCGAGGCCTCGGCGAAAGTGGGTGCGACCTTTGTGCAGCCGGTGATCGAGGCACGGCGGGCGATGATTGCCGAAGGCATCGCATGCGGCGCGTTTCGCGCGGTCGACGCCAACCTGGTGAGCTTCGCGATCGATGGCGCCTGCGCGCACCTGTTCTCGTCGGTGCAGTCGCGGCGCACGATCCTGGGCGATGGCGCGCTCGATCACGACCTCGTCGAACGCTACGCGCGAACGGTAAGCGAACTGATCGTCGGCGGACTGCTGGCGCATTAATCGGCGAGCGCGGCCTGCGGGTTGAAGCCGAGCGTCGCCGAATAGCCACCGTCGACCCCGATCGACTGGCCGCAGACGAACGAGGAGGCATCGGAGAGCAGCCAGACGATCGCCGCGGCGCTCTCTTCGGGCGTGCCGAACCGGCCGATCGGATGCATCCTGGCCGCGCTACGCATTGCCTCCACATTTCCCTGCAGCACGCGGTGAAGCATCGGGGTCTCGGTGCCGGCCGGGGCGATCATGTTGATGCGGATTCCGCGCCCGGCGTTTTCGACCGCTGCCGAACGGGTAAGCGCCCAGACGGCATGCTTGGATGCGGCATAGACCGACTGTCCGACGAGCCCGGTGAACGAGCCGACCGATCCGACATTGACGATCGCGCCGCCGGCCGCGCCCATGGCGGCGATCTCGGCGCGCATCGCAAAGAAGACGCCGCGCGCGTTGACGTCCATGATCTCGGCATAGTCGGCGTCGGTGAGATCGTGCATCGGCGCCATGCGTCCTTCGATGCCAGCGTTGTTCACCGCGCCGTCAAGGCGGCCGAAGGTATCCGTCGCCTTGGAAACGAAGGCATCGACTTCGTCGGAGCTGCGCACGTCGACCGGCAGCGCCAGCGTCCGGGCCGCCCCGGCGCTGGCCGCTTCAGTGGCAACCTCTTCGGCCTTTGCATGATCGCGGGCGCCGACGACGACGATCGCCCCGGCCTGCCCGCAAGCGATGGCGGTCGCGCGTCCGATGCCCGTCGATCCGCCGACGACGAGAATGACCCTGTCCTGAAGCATGCGATCAGGCGGCGCGGGCGATCTGCGGTCGAGACGCACCATCACCGAGATAGACGCCGGGAGTCGTGCCGAGCGGCTGGTCGCGCTCGAACGTCTGCACGCCGTTCACGAAGATCTGGCGGTATCCGCCGGCGCGCGCCTTGCGCCGCCAGTCGCCGCCGGGCTGGTCATGGACCACGTCGAAACGGTCCTGGTCGAAATAGAGTTCGGCGAGATCATAGACGAGGATGTCCGCCGCCATGCCTTCCAGCAGCGCGCCACGATCCTTGATGCCCATCGCGCGCGCGGGCTGGTAGGAAAGGCGGTAGTGCATGTCCTCGAGCGAGAGGAAAGCGTTGTCGCGCACGAGCCACAGGATCAGGTCGGTGGTCCACTGGCCTCCGCTGAAGTTCTTGGTATGCGCCCCGCCGTCCGACGCACCAGCGAGAACGCGGCTGTTCGACAGCAGATCGGCGACTTTCGCGGGGTCGATCGCGATGCCGGGTGTCTTGAGTTCGATCCGGAGATCGCTTTCCAGCGCGGTGTCGATAAAGGCATCGACTTCGGTCTTGCCTTCGGCGGCGGCTATCTCGCCCAAGGTCTTACCGAGATAGCCCTTCGCATCGTTCGAGCCTTCGCCCATTCCGATCACGGTATAATCGGCAAGCCCGCCGGCGGTCGCCTCGAACATCACCGGGTCGTAGCTTTCGTTGAAACGGCGGCGGAATTCGGGATCGAGCAGCTTCGCGCGCTTTTCGGCGGCGTCCTTGCAGAACGTCAGCTCGCGATAGACGTCGAGCGCGTCGAGCGAACAGCCGGGCGAGTTGAAGAGCTCGGTCTCGTTCCAGGCGCGGCAGATGACGGTTGCGGCGTACATCTCGACGCCGTCCTCTTCGTTCATCGCGTCCAGCCACGCCATGCTCTGGCGGTGGAGGTCCGGAGTATATTCGCTGACCGAGAACACGTTGTGCAGGATCGGGCGGCCCGTCTCGCGCGCCAGCCTTTCGCTGATGCTGCGGTCGCCCACCGGGCCGATCTGCGCGATGACCTGGATGATCCCTTCCTGCCGGTCCCGAAGCGCGCTTGCCATGGCGACGGCGTCGTCCGGATGCATGATGTCGGTTGGCATCGCTGATCCATCGATGTCGACATGGTTGTTCTCGCGCCCCATGAAGCTCAGCGACAGGCCGCACGCGCCGGCATCCATCGCCTCGTGTATCAGTTCCTTGATCGCTTCGATTTCGGGCGGGGTCGGGCGGCGATGCTTCGCGTCCTCGCCCATCACGTAGAACATCACCGCGTTGAGCGGCAGGAACATGGTGAGGTTGACCGCCTTGGGTGTCCGCCGCATCGCCTCGACAAGCTCGGGAAAGGTTTCCCACGACCAGGGGAGCGCGGTTTGCATCTGGATCGCGGGAACCTGCTCGGTGGTTTCCATCATGAGCATCGCGCGCTCGCGATCCTGCACGTGGACGGGGGCGAAGCCGAAGCCGCAGTTGCCCGTAACGACGGTGGTGATACCGTTCTCTCCCGCGTTTGAGCAGGTCGGGTCCCAGAAGATCTGCGCGTCATAATGGGTGTGGGTGTCGATGTGACCGGGGGCGACGATCAGCCCGTTGGCGTCGACCACGCGCGCGCTTCCGGGATCCGCAATATACCCGATCCGCGCGATTTTCCCGTCCTTGATTCCAATGTCGGATCGGAAGCGCGGAAAGCGCGTGCCGTCGATGATCGTCCCGTTCTTGATGACGAGGTCGAATCCGTACATGACAATTCTCCCGGTATGTCGTTATGCGGGATGAATGCGACAAAAAATAATTTTCGTCAAATTTTGAGATTTTCTGCGGGTTGGATGATGGATACGGAACTTGAAACTGACGTCGCGCGCCGGACGCAGGCCCGCATATTGGACGCCGCGAATCAGGTGATCGCGAAGGTCGGCTACAAGCGTTTGCGGATGGAAGCCGTGGCCAAGGGTTCGGGGATCACGCGCCAGACGATCTACAACTATTTCCCCAACAAGCAGCAACTGGCGACGGCGGTGCTGCTGCGCGAGGGCGCGTTGGTGAACGAGCGCGCCAAGAACAACATTCCGGACGATCTGGAAGGGGAGGCGCTGCTGTCGGCCGCGGTGCTGGCGCTCGTCGATGCCGCCCGCGCCATGCCGATCTTCGAAGGCCTCTTCGAGGAAGGGTCGATGGGCTATGTCAACGAGCTCGCCGAGCATTCTCAGGTCATCGAGCGGATGATGCACGACTATTGGGCGCCGGTGATCGAACGGATCGCGGCAACGGGACGGGGACGGACCGATATTTCGGTCCAGCGGATCGAATGGTGGCTGAGCTTCGTCTATCGCGCGCTGCTTCAGCGCCCCGCCGAGGATCTGGACGATCGCGCCAGCATGGACGCGCTGGTCCGCGATTTTCTGGCGCCGACGGTGATGGCGCGCTGATCAGGCCGCGATCGGCGTGACCGTCACCGGGATACCGTCGATGAACGTCGTTCCCGAAACGCGCTCGACTGCCTCCGGCCCGAGCCCGAGCAGCAGGTTGATGTTCGCGCCGGGCAGGGTGTTGGCATGGCGCCAGCCGCCATTGTGGCCCCATCCGTGCGGATAGCAGACCGCGCCCTCGACCACGTCTTCGGTCACTTCAACCGCGACTTCGACGGCGCCATGTGCGTTCGCCACCCTGGCCCGACCGCCATCGCTGAGGCCGTATCGGGCGGCGTCGGCGGGGTGGACGAGCAGCGCCGGCCCCTGTGAACGCGCCAGCTTTTCCGGATTGTGCATCCAGCTGTTCATCGACTTGAGCTTGCGCTGGCTGAAAAGCTTCAGCATGCCGTCGCCGGTTGCCGGAGCCCGCCGGGTGGCGAAGCGCGCGAATTCGTCGGCGACGATCGGATGCCACAGGCGGATCTTGCGATCGCCGGTGGCGATATGGTCGGCCCAGCCGTCGTAAGTGAGGGGCAGGTCGAGCATCGTTCCGTGCGGCATATCCGCAAGCTTTGCGAAACTGAGCGCTTGGTCGCCGCGCCGTTTGCCGAGCGGGCCATGGCGGAGCGCCAGTTCGACCAGCGTCAGCGGGGTGATCGCCATGCCCTGCCGCTCCAGCCAGCGCAGGCCCGGGGTTGGCGCGATCGAGCCGAGCCCCATGCGCGCGACGAGATCGTCGAAAATCGCCTTTTCCTCCCGCGCCTCGCCCATCGGCGGCACGGCCGCGCGGGCGTACTGGATATAGGGTCGCACCATGTGCGACAGCCCGATCAGCGGGATGTCGTCCTTTTCGAGGAAGGTGGCCGCGGGCAGGATATAGTGCGCGAAGCGGTTCGTTTCGGTCACGTAGAGATCGACCGAGAACAGCAGGTCGAGCGATTCGAGTGCCCGTTCGAGCCGCTCGCCCCCCGGCGCGGACAGGACCGGGTTGCCGGCGACGACCATCATCGCGCGAACCTGGCCTTCGCCCGGTTGCAATATGTCGTCGGGCAGCGCGGCGGCGGGCATCAGGCCCGCAACGACCGGCAGGTTGCCGATCCGCGTGCGATGTTCGCCATAGCCCGAGAGCGGTTCGGCGCCTTCGGCGAGCGGAAAGGCACCGAAGGTCGACCCGCCCGGCTTGCCGAACTTGCCGCCCGCGATGTTGATCGCATCGAGCAGCAGGTTGGCGATCGTCGAGAAACGGCCGCGGCACAGGCCCACCCGGCCGTACATCGCGGCGCGCGGCGCGGCTGCGAAATCGAGCGCAAGGCGTTCAATGGTGTCGCGCCGGATGCCGGTTGCGGTCGCGGCCTCGTCGAGATCGACCTGGGTAACGGCCGTGCGCAGATCGTCCCAGCCGGTGCAATGCGCGGCAAGGAAGGCCTCGTCGACCACGCCCGCGCCGATCATGACCTTGAGCATCGCCGCGTGAAGCCACGCGTCGGCGTCGGGCTGGATCGCGACATGCTCGTAGCGTTTCGCGGTTTCGGTCCGGCGCGGATCGATCACGATCACCCGGCCGCGTTCGGCGATGGCGTCCAGATCGTGGCGCATCCGTGGCGCGGTGAGCAGGCCGCCGTGCGATACCAGCGGATTGGCGCCCGTTATGATCAGGAAATCGCAGTTCGGCAGGTCCGGGATCGCGTTGCGAAAGGCGACGCCATAGAGAATCCAGCTCGCGAGGTGGCGCGAAGTGCTGTCCTGCGACCCTGCCGCGTAGAACTTGGTGCTGCCGATCCTCGAAAGGAACCATTGGCTCGCCATGAACGTGTCGGTCGAAAAGGCGCCGGGATTGCCGAAATAGGTCGCGACCGCCTGAGGCCCGTGGGTGTCGATGATCGCCTTCAGCCGCGCCGCAATATCATCGATCGCCTGGTCCCACGAAACCTCGGCAAATTCGCCGGGGCCGCCGACGCGTTTCAGCGGCCGCAGCACGCGGTCGGGATCGTTGGCTATGTCGACGATCGCCGCGCCCTTGACGCAGATATGCCCCTGCGTGTGCGGATTGTCGCGATCCGGCGTCAGCTTGACCGGGCGGCCGTCCTCGACCGTCACCACCGTCCCGCAGAAGGCCTCGCATAACCGGCAGAAGCTTGTCGTCTGGGTCCGAATCGGGGCGTTGCTTGCCAATTCCCTCTCCCTCCAATTCGCCGGAAACCTGCGAAGTCGCTCGTTTAAATGAGCATTTAAGATGTCTGTTGACAGAATAAAATACGACGAATATCTATTTTTGTCGTGTCGGGGTATGAGCTACAGCGGCTCGGACTGGCAAGCGGAAAGATGAAGCGAAAAGCTTCACGATCTGGAGGGAGACGAAGATGCGTAAGGCTGTTCTGATGGCCAGTGTCGCCATCGCCGCAATGAACGTTTCGCCGGTTTGGGCGGAGGAAGCCGGCGCGTCGGCCGTGGGCGGCGGTGCGACAGTCGACAACGGGGGACTGGCCGATATCGTCGTGACCGCGCAACGCCGGTCCGAAAGTCTTCAGAAGGTTCCGGTCGTGGTGACCGCGGTCGAGCCCGAAGTGCTCGAGGCGCGCAACGTTTCGACGCTGCAGGACCTGCCCAAGCTGACGCCGTCGCTGACCGTCCAGAATCAGGCGAGCAACGTCACGCCCTTCATCCGCGGCGTCGGCTCGACCGTCACCGGAGCGGGGCAGGCGGCCAGCGTCGCAACCTATGTCGACGGGGTCTATATCGCGACCCTGACGAGCGCGGCCTTCGACCTCGACAATGTCGAGCAGGTCCAGGTGCTCGAAGGGCCGCAGGGCGCGCTCTATGGCCGCAATGCGACCGGCGGCGCGATCGTCGTGACCACCAAGACGCCACGGCCGGGCGACCCCATTTCGGGCCGCTTCCGCGCGGGTTACGGCAATTACAACAATCGCGAGGCGTCAGGGATCATTTCGGGCGGGCTTGGCGATATGTTCGCCTTCTCGGTCAACGGGTCGATCCGCAAGCGCGACGGGTACATCAAGAATCTCAACGCGCCGGGGACAGGGACGAGCAACGCCGATTTTTATGATCGCGATTCCAAGTCGATCGGCGCCGTTCTCGTCTTCAAGCCGTCGGAGCAGTTCAACCTGGTGCTCCGCGCGCAGCATTTTGAATCCGACGATCGGTCGGGTCAGGGCTATCAGGCGGTCGGGCTCGACCTCAACGTGCTGGGTACGGGGCTCAACGGGTCGCAGCTTTATTATGCCGGCTTTCTGCAGAGCTTCGGCGTTTCGCCCGCCGACGCGTTCGCCGCGGCCGCGAATCTGCGCTTCAGCGGTCAACATGGCGCGACTTACGAAAACGAGGCCAACGGATCGACCCGCGGCATATTGCGGCCGGGGCCTGCGGGGTCTTTCGTTCAGCTCAATGCCGAAACCTATTCGGCGAAAGCCACGCTCGATCTCGGATCGGTCGAAATTAGTTCGCTGACGGCGTACCAGACGGCGAAATCGCTATCGGCGACCGAGATCCTGTTCGCGGACCCGAAGAGCTATCCGGCGGGCTTTCAAGGCGGCTCCGTCGGCTTCACCGGGGATTTTCCGTCGCGCACCTGGCAACAGGAACTGCAGGTCGCTTCGGTGAATTCGCCCGTCCAGTGGATCGCCGGAATGCTCTACCTCGATGCGGCCGGCAACGTGCTGCTCACCGGCGACCTGCCGCCGCTATCGGCGCTGACTGCCGACAATCGCTGGCAGAACAGGTCCATTGCCGGCTACGGCCAGATCACCGTGCCGATAACCGACAAGCTGAGCATCACGGCGGGCGGTCGCTATACCGACGAAAAATATACCAACACCGACTTCCTGTCGCTCGCCGATCCCCGAAACGTCTTCGGTATCCCCAACCAGGGCCGACAGCAGCTGAAAGGATCGCAGTTCACCTATACCGGCCGCATCCAGTACGACACCGGAAGCATCCTGCTCTATGCGGGCGTCTCCACCGGGTTCAAGGGTGCGACGCTCTCGAACACCAATCTGCTGAGCCCCGGCGTGAAGCCCGAGACGATCACCTCGTTCGAAGGCGGGGCGAAGATCCGCCTGTCGCCCGATGCGCGCCTCAACGTCGGCGCGTTCCACTACAACTATGGCAATATCCACATTGCCTACACGGATTCGGCGAGCGGATCGAACATCCTGGTCAACGGGACCGGGGCCAAGATCACTGGCGCCCAATATGATCTGCTGTGGCGGGTCTCGCCGATGTTCACCCTGCGCTCGAACGGCCTGGTCCTCGACACCAGCTACGATCGCGACGTGGAGTCGGCGGGCGGGGCCGGGGTGCTGTTCATCAAGGGCAACCGGCTGGCGGGGGCGCCGAAGTTCGTCGTCTCGCTGGGCGCGGACGTCAAATATCCGATCGGCGATGGCGAACTGAAGCTGTCGGTCGATGCATCGCACAACGCCGGCTACTATTTCGACGCCGAGAATCTGACAGGTACGGGCGGAGCGACGGCGCGCAGCATGCAGTTGGTCGACGCCAGCCTGACCTATACCGCGCCCGGCGACAGGTGGCTGGTTTCGCTGTACGCCGCGAACATCACCGACGAAAAATACTTCGATAGCGGCCTGCCGATCAGCGGGATCGTCCGCAATGCGCGCGCCGCGCCGCCCGCGACTTATGGCGTGCGCGTGGGGTTCAACTTCTGATGGCGGCGATCGCGCCGCCTATCGACGACGACGCGATCGTCGCTCCCGCGACTTACGCCGATCCGGACGCCTATGACCGCCTCTTCGCCCGGCTGCGCGATGAGGACCCGGTCCACTGGACCGAACCCGCGGACTATCGTCCGTTCTGGAGCGTCACCCGGTTCGCGGACATTCAGGACGTGGAGCGGAACGCCGCGCAATTCCTGAACGCGCCGCGCATGATGTTGCGGCCGGTCTCGGTCGAGGAACAGGTGCGCAAGCTGACCGGCGGCAGCGCGCTGATGCTGCGCGACATCGTCCATATGGACGGCCGCGATCACATGGCGCACCGCAAGCTGACGCAGGCGTGGTTCATGCCCGCGCGGCTGAAGGCGCTCGAAGAGGATCTGCGTGCCCTCGCGCGGCAGTTCGTCGGCCGGATGGTGGAGCGTGGCGGAACCTGCGACTTCGTCGACGACGTCGCGGTCTGGTATCCGCTCCGCGTCATCATGCGAATCCTCGGCGTGCCCGCCGAGGACGAGGCGCGGATGCTCGTCCTGACGCGCGATATCTTCGGCCCCGACGATCCCGATATTCGCAAAGGCCCCAAGCCCGATCTGGCGGCGACGATCAAGGGCTTCTTTGACTATTTCGCCGAGCTGACCCAGGCGCGGCGACGCGATCCGTCGGACGACATCGCGACGCTGCTCGCGACCGCGACGATCGACGGGCAGCCGATCGGCACGCTCGAACTGATGTCCTATTACATCATCATCGCAACCGCCGGGCACGATACGACCAGTTCGACGATCGCGGGCGGGCTGCTCGCGCTGCTGCAGAACCCGGGGGAGATGGCGCGGCTGCGCGCCGATCCCGCGATCCTTGCCGCGGGCGGCGTCGACGAGATGGTGCGCTGGGTAACGCCGGTGAAGCATTTCTTCCGCACCGCGGTCGGGGATTACGACCTGCGCGGAAAGACCATCAGGGCAGGCGAGCATCTGATGATGTGCTATCCCTCGGCCAACCGGGATGACGACGCCTTCGCCGACCCGTTCCGTTTCGACCTCTCGCGCCCGCCGAACCGGCACCTCGGGTTCGGCTATGGTCCGCACCTCTGCCTCGGCCAGCATCTTGCCAAGATGGAAATCCGCATCTTCTTCGAGGAATTGCTGGCGCGCGTCGACGCGATCGAACTCGCGGGCGATCCGGCCTGGGTGGCTTCCAATTTCGTCAGCGGGCTGAAGCGTCTGCCAATCGCCTACAAGGCGCGATAAGGTCGTTTCATGATCCGGATGCTGTTCTGCCTTCATCGGCTGCCATCGCTCAGTCTCGAGGAATTCCAGGCGTACTGGCTGGAAACGCACGCGCCGCTCGTCGCGCGGCATGCGCCGACGATCGGGCTGGCGCTCTACCGCCAGCATCACCGGCTCGACGACCCCGTGCTCGGGGGCCTGCTCAAGGGCCGGCTGGCCGATCAGCCCTTCGATGGCGTCGCCGAACTCGGCTGGAACAGCGAGGCCGATCTGCTCGGCAGCGGCAACGACCCGGCGCGGCGCACCGCCAATCGCGAACTGTTCGAGGACGAGCAGCGCTTTATCGACCTTCCGCGCTCGCCGATCTTCTTCGCACGCTCGCACACGATTGTTGGGGGCTAGGCCGAACTCAGGTGTCTGGACGTCGCCTCTAGATGCGGCAAGTGTCGACGAACTGACGTCGCTCAGCGATCCAGTGGAGAATGCCCGTCTGTAGCGAAAGCGGTCGCAAGATGCCGGAGCTTGTCCGGATCGCGAACGATATGGATCGCCGCGATCCGGCCATCGCGCACGTCGAGCGCCGTGGTCTGGAGCACGCCGCCACGGTCGATGCTGACAAAGCCCGGCAAGCCGTTGATCGTTGCGGTGCGCAGGAGCGAGGGTGCCGATAGTTTCGCAAAGGGCTTCTGCGGCCGCCGCATCGTCTTTACCGCGCCCAACCAAGCTGGGAAAGAAAGTCGATCGCTTTTGCAGTGCTGTCGTCCGAGGGGTTAACTCCCGTCTGCGGGTCGATCTTGCGGAAATTGAAAAAACCGTGATTGAGCCCTGGATATTCAATCAGGGTGCAGGCCCGGTCTGCGAGAAGTACGCGCCCGCATAATGCGCGCACGCCGGCAATGGGGATTGTGGAGTCCTGCTTGGAATGCATGACCAGCAATGGCGGCATGCGTCCAATGGGTAGGAGAGCCGGCGAAATCGCGTCAGCTTGGGATTGATCGAGCCCGAGTTCCTTCCAGGGTTCCTGCATGAAATCGACGAGCGCTGGATTGAACAGGATAAGCGCGCCCGGCTGCTCCGGCTGAGGAACCGTCATAGAGACCGTGAGCGCTAGGTGCCCTCCGGCCGAGCCACCCGACAGCGCGATACGGCTGGCGTCAATATTCAATGCGGCAGCGTTGGTTCGTACCCATTCGTAGGCAGCGCGAGCGTCCGCGACGGACTGCAGCGGCGTGGAAGCATCGCGGCAAGCAACCCGGTAATCGGCAAGGACCGCCACGAAGCCACGCTTACTAAAGGCCAGAGCCTGCGCTTCGAACTGGTCGATCTTGCCAATGCGCCATCCTCCCCCAAAGAAAAAGACGATTGCCGGAGCTCGATGCTCTCCAGCCCTGGGCGCAAAGACATGAAGATAAAGCGGGCGCCCTTCCGTCCTGTAGGCGAACGATTTCGCCCCGGCGACGCTCGTCGCCTGTGCTGCAACATTCGGGCAATCCAAGGTTCTGGCGCTGACCGAAAGCGGCAGAACGGATGCCAGGATCACCAGAGCCGCCAGCAGGCAGCGACGGATGCGTTCGGCAGACCGGTCTTTCACGCTTCCCCTGCCGTTCGCACATTGGGACGGTCTTGACCTTGCTCCCACATTTCCCGCCGGCTGGAGGCGCCAGCCCGAACAGAAGCCGGACATCATTGAAGTCCACATGCTGCGCGCCTTTTCTTCGAGGAATGTCATGGTCTTGGCCTCGCTGAACCACGTTTTCCTTGATCGCTGCGTGGCGCTATCCGTCACCGCCATTGCGGAGTCGGTATCGTTCAATATCCTGAGGGACGACAGGCGTTCCGCCAGACAGAAGGGTCCGGACGTTTGCCAGTTCGGGATCGCCTGTCTTCTCCATTTGCGCCAGCAATTGATCGGCCATGTACTTGATGCGCGCGGCATGGCGTTTGTTGTCGATCAGGTTGATGCGCTGTCCGGGATCGGACTTCAGATCGTAAAAACCGATCGGATAACCTGTAACCAATTGTTCGACACGCGCGGCGATCCGGGCGTCGGATTTGGCCGCCTCCGCCATGGCGTTGTACGTCAGGCCCATCATGCTTTCGGACCGGTACTTGAGCGGTCCCCGAGCCCACGGCGAAAAGACCAGCGAGTAGCGCATATCCTGGATGGCGCGCATGGGGTAGGCATAGCCGCTGGATAGGGTGTTCACCTGCGTGACAGTAAAATCGCGGCCCTCCTGCGTTTCACCTCGCAGCAGCGGCATCCACGATCGCCCGTCCAGGCCAGCGGGAACATCGACACCCAAAAACTCGAGCAGGCTGGGCAGGATGTCCATATGCGTCGTCTGCGCAAGAATATCGCGCGGCGGGCCCATGCCGGGCCAGGAGATCAGCACCGGAACGCGGGTGCCGTGATCATAGCAGGTTGCCTTCGCAAAGGGGAACGGCATGCCGTGGTCCGAACAGAACACCACTACCGTATTGTCTGCCTCGCCACTTTCCTCAAGCACCTTGAGGATGTTGCCGATCGACACGTCGAGACGCTGCGCACTGTTCCAGTATTGCGACAGTTCCCGGCGCACGTCCGGAAGGTCTTCGAGAATCGGCGGTACGGTGACCTCATCCGGCTGAACTTCGCGCGCGATTTTGTATGGGCCAGTTTCGCCATGATCCACCTTCATCCCCCCGGGGCTACCGTAGAATGGCCTGTGCGGATCGTTGCTGTTGCAGTTGACGAAGAACGGCTTGCCGTTGTTGCGCGCTTCCTCGATCGCGACCCGGGCGCCATCGGCCTGGATCAGTGTGCTGCGATCCTTGCTTTGCTGGATGTAATCCCACTGGAAGCATTCGTAGGGCTGCATGTGGTCGGATTTATGCACGACGCCTGCGAAATACCCCGCCTGTTGGAGGAGACCGGTCAGAGTAGGCGTTCCGGACTTGATCGCCGTGAAGCCCGTCCCTCCACTGCGATGGGGCAGGAGACCAGTCATCAGGGCTTCGCGTGACGGCATGCATATCGGTGCCACCGTCCGATTACTGAGGAACCTGTGCGATCGCGCTGCCAAGGCATCGAGGTTGGGCATCAGGCCGGCACGCCCGCCCATGAAACCGGGAATCGACCAGTCCAGGTCATCCGCAGTGATCAGCAAAAGGTTCATCCGCTTGCGCAACGGAGGCGGCTCGGTAGCGCCGAGGCGGAACGGAACCATAGCCGCCGCCGCTGCCGCGGCGGTTCCGATCAGGAAATCGCGCTTGCGGATGGTTGTCATCAGTTCGTTCTCCCTAACGCGCCCGCTATGACCCCCGTGTTTCCCAAACGTAGGTCATTTGCCATCATCACAGAACGGGCCGCCGAACAGAAAAGCCGGGGGACCAACCCGGGTCGGGTTCGTCCCCCGCAGGGCAGGGTAGCTACTCTATCAATACTTGATCCGCACGCCGACCCGATAGGCCCGGCCAAGAACATCGTACAAGTTGGCGTTCGTTCCGATATTGTTAGACGGAGCGTTGGGCGGATCGGTGTCGAAGGCGTTCTTGACCACGCCGAAGAACTCCATGCTCATGCGGTCGTTCTGCACCACTTCAACGCTGGCATTGAAATCAACGTAAAGGCGCGCCGGCACGCGGTTGTTGTTGATGCTGTTGGCAAGCGTGGGATCGTAACCGGCATCTTGCGGCCCCACGTAAATATTGCCGAACTTGCCTTTTGGCAGATAGCGCAGCTGGGTGCCCAAGGTCAGCGGACCGGTCTTGTAGGTAACCCGGGTGTTGATCTCGTAGCACGGCATGCTGGGATAGGCCTGCTGCGTGACCGTTCCGTTCTGGCATTTGCCGCTGATCGGCTGGCCGCCGTTCACGTAGGTGAGCTTGGAATAGATCGTGCTCAGAACCCGCAAATCGATGGTGCCGTTGCCAAGAGCGTGGCGGTATCCGAGCTCGATATCAAAACCGGCGACGCTCAGCT